>CBHWBD010000061.1:0-25044 GCA_966111775.1 uncultured Comamonadaceae bacterium
TTCCAGGTGGCGATGTAGTTCAGGCCGTCGGCCACCGAGTGGTCGCGGGCGTAGTTCAGCATCTCCTTGGTGCCGCGGATGGACAGTGGCGATTTGGCGGCGATGGCCGCGGCGATCTCGCGCACGCAGGCCTGCAGGGCCTCGCGGCTGTCGAAGACGCGGTTGACCAGGCCCATCTCGCGCGCCTCGGCCGCCTCCACGCGGCGGCCGGTGTAGGCCAGTTCGCGCACCAGGCCCTGCGAGCCGACGATCTTGGGCAGGCGCTGCAGGGTGCCGACGTCGGCCACCATGCCGATGTCGATCTCCTTGATGGAGAAATAGGCGTCGCTGCTGCAGTAGCGCATGTCGGCACAGCAGACCAGGTCGATGCCGCCGCCCACGCAGGCGCCATGGATGGCCGCGAGCACCGGCTTGCGGCAGCGCTCCAGGCTGGTCAGGGTGTCCTGCATGTCCAGGATGACGCGGCGCAGGCTCTCGCGGGTGCGGCCGTCGCAGGGGTCCTGGATCTGCGGGGCGATGCCCATCATCATCTGCAGGTCGATGCCGGCGGTGAAGTGCTTGCCTTCGCCCTCCAGCACGGCGACGCGGGCTTCGGCCTGGGCGTCCACCCAGTCGAAGGCGCGGCGGAGGTCCTGCCACATGACGGCATTCATCGCATTGGCCTTGTCGGGCCGGTTCAGGCGGACGGTGGCGATGTGGTCCTGGATGGCGACGGTGAGGGTTTCGAGTTGAGGGGCGGTCATTTAGCTCAGCGTGATGAAGTGGGAATGGGTGGTGGGACGGCCTCAACGGTACTGGCGGGCGTAAGGAGAATTCCCTGGGGTGTCTCGTTCAGCAGTACGACGTCGCCTGCCGTGAGTTTCAGGCGCTTCAGAACGGCTTCGGGAAGTGCAAAGCCAAGCTCGCCTTCCACTTCAACGATTTGAACGATGTCCATGCTGTCTGCCCTCTCAGATGACCGCGTCGACAATACTAACCAGCCCGCCCATACAACCCATCATGCATACCTTCTCCAAACGCCTTCCTCAAGGCGGCGGCCTCGCCGCTGTACTGCTCAAACGCTCGCCTGCTCTTGAGCTCGACTGGGATACCCGCAGCAAGAGCCGCTTTGGTGCCACGGATAGCACCGGGCGCGAAGTGGCCGTGGTGTTGCCCCGCGGGACCGCGCTACGCGGTGGCGATGTGCTGGTGGGTGAAGACGGCTCCCTGCTGCGTGTCATCGCAGCGCCCCAGCCCGTGCTGCAGGTGCGCCATTGCGTCGACCACGGCAGCCCCTTCGACCTGCTCCGCGCCGCCTACCACCTCGGCAACCGGCATGTGCCGCTGGAACTGCAGGCCGAACTGCTGCAGTTCGAACCCGATCCCGTGCTGGCCGACATGCTGCGCCGCCAGCATCTCATCGTCACCGAGGCCCTGGCGGCCTTCGAGCCCGAAGGCGGTGCCTATGGCGAGGGCGCCGGGCATGGCCATCACCATGGGCATGACCACCACGAACACGGCCACGACCATGGCCATGCGGCCGCGCCGGCCCGCAAGCCCCTGCCCATCCCGGTCCATGTGCACGGCCCGGATTGCAAGCATGACCACGACCATGGGCACGACCACGGTCATGTGCATGGCCCCGGCTGTGGCCATGACCACGGCCACGAGCACAAGCACGGGCACTGAGGCCCGCGGGCCTCAGACGGCGCCGTCTTCCGGCGGCCCGGGGGCGCGCAGCGCCGGGGTCATGTTGTTGTAGCTGGGCGCCGGGCCGGGCCGGGCGCGGCCGCGGGCCCCCCCCCGGGAGGCTTCGGCATCGCGCCTGTCCCTGCTGAGTACCAGCACCACGCGGGCCAGCAGCACGTCGATGACGCGCTGCTGACTGCGCATCAGGTCGGCCCGCTCGCTGGCCGACAGCTTGGGCAGCGGCGCTTCCTGGAGTGCCTTGTAGGTGCTCTCCACGCGCCCCACGGCGGTGTCGATATGCAGATGCCGGCTCGCCAGCGCGAACTCGTTCAGGCGGATCAGGGCGGGCAGGGCGTCGGGCAGCTCACCCTCGGCCATCACCGGGTCACGACCGACGAGGCGCACGAAGGCGTCGCGCGTCGATTCGTCCTGGCTGCCGAGGTAGTTGTTGATGTGGATGACCTCGCTGAGGGCCCGCTGGCCCGGCCTGCCGCCGGCGTCGATCTGGGCCAGGGCCTTGTCGCGCGCGCCGAGCATCTGGGCCATGGCGGGGGGGTAGCGGTGCGCCAGCGCTGCCCAGTCCGACAGGGCGAACGACATGCGCACACCCGACATGGCCGGCTCCCACTCCAGCACGTGCTCGTGGAACCAGAGATGCTTCTCGGCGGCCGCGGCGAGACGGCCTTCCTGGGCGTCGTTTCGGGCGCCAAGCAGGACGTCACGGGCGCTCGTCTGGGGGGGCGGCTCCCAGGCCAGCGTCGTGGAATGCGCTGCGGCCAGGCTCAAGGCCAGCAGGCCGCCCAGGACGGATCGATTCGTCATCGGGGTCTCCCTGATTTCGGCCCAGTGTAGGCAGGGCGTCGAGGTGAGTGGCAACGGTGCGGCCGGCAATTTTCCCCAGGGTTCCGGGATGGTCCCAGGGTGTTGATGCGTCATGTCTCGCAGTTAGCATGCCGCGCTGTCAAACCAGGGAGTCCTCTTGAAGACCATCCGTTTCGCTTTCGCCGCCCTGCTGGCGGGTGCTTCGTTCGCCGCGTCCGCTCAAGCCGGCGCGGACGCGTTTCTCGCCAACTACGTCGCCACCAGCTACGGCACGGGCAAGGTCGAGCTCAACTGCCCGCCCAGCACCCGCTGCAGCCCGGTGGACGCCGCCTTCGCGCTGCGCCTGGGCCATCGCTTCGACCCGAACTGGGCGATCGAAGCGGGCTACACCGACATCTCGTCGGACTTCTCCCTCTTCATCCAGCAGTACTCCGCCTCCGTGAAGGCCTACAGCCTGGGCGCGGCCTACACGCTGCCGCTGTCGAGCAGCGTCGGCGCCGTGCTGCGTGGCGGCCTGTCGTCCAACAAGCTCAGGTTCCAGCCGCCGTTTTCGCCCGGCGATGTCCGGCCCCATTCGGTGACGACGCGCTCGACCAAGCCCTATGTGGGCGTGGCGGCCTCGTGGCAGTTCGCGCGCCGCTGGAGTGCCCATCTCGATGCCGACTGGACGCGGGCCGACATGGATGTCGGCGGCAGCAACAACCCTCGCCAGACCCTCACCGTGCGCTTCTACGGGGCCGGCGTCGCCTTCCACTTCTGATCACGAAGGCGGGGCGGGGCGGCCGGGGCCAGAATCGGCCCATGCCGACCCCGCCCGCCACCGACTCGCTGCTGCATCTGCTCTGGCTGGCTTCGCCGGCCCTGCCGGTGGGGGGCTTCAGCTATTCCGAAGGGCTCGAGGCCGCCGTCGAGGCCGGCATCGTGCATGACGAGACCAGCGCGGGTGACTGGCTGCTGAACCAGCTCGAGCTGGTCCAGGCGCGGGCCGAGCTGCCGGTGGCCGCCGCCGCGCATGCGGCGACGCGGGCCCTGGACGGCGCCCGACTGGCCGAACTCAATGCCTGGGTGCAGCAGACCCGCGAGACCAGCGAAAGCCAGCAGCAGGCCCGGCAGATGGGCCGCAGCCTGCTGGCCTGGATGCAGGGGCTGATGCCCGAGGCTGCCGTGCTGCCATTGCTGCAGGGCCTGAAGCCCGCGCCCACCTGGCCCGTCGTCATGGGCGCCGCCGCGGCTTCGCGCGGTGCCGAGCTGGAGCCGGCCCTGCAGGCCATCGCCTTCGGTTGGGCCGAGAACCTGATGCAGGCCGCCGTGCGCTGCGTGCCCCTGGGCCAGACCTCGGGGCAGCGCCTGCTGGCACGCCTCGTGCAAGCCATTCCGCAAGCCGTGGCGACCGCCCTGGCCGCGCCCGAGCCCCTGGCCTTCGCGCCGCTGCTCGGCATCCACGGCGCCCGCCACGAAACCCAGTACTCACGCCTGTTCCGCTCATGACTTCAGCACCTCTGCACGCCATCCCGAATCGCACCAAAAAGCTGCCGCCGCTGCGGGTCGGCGTCGGTGGGCCGGTCGGCTCGGGCAAGACCACCCTGGTCGAGATGCTGTGCAAGACCATGCGCGACCAATGGGACCTGGTGGTCGTGACCAACGACATCTACACCAAGGAAGACCAGCGCCTGCTGACGGTGGCCGGGGCCCTGGCGCCGGAGCGCATCATGGGCGTGGAGACGGGCGGCTGCCCGCACACCGCCATCCGCGAGGACTGCTCCATCAACCTCGAGGCGGTGGATCGCATGCTGGAGAAGTTCCCCGATGCCGACATTGTCTTCGTCGAGAGCGGCGGCGACAACCTGGCGGCCACCTTCAGCCCCGAGCTGTCGGACCTGACCATCTACGTCATCGACGTGGCGGCCGGCGAGAAGATCCCGCGCAAGGGTGGTCCCGGCATCACCAAGAGCGATCTCTTCGTCATCAACAAGACCGACCTCGCGCCCCATGTGGGCGCCAACCTGGACGTGATGCGCAGCGACACGGCGCGCATGCGGCCGGTCAAGCCCTGGGTCATGACCAACCTCAAGACCCGCGAGGGCCTGGCCGAGGTCGTCGCCTTCATCGAGAAGAAGGGCTTGCTCGTTGTCTGAGGTGCGCTGGCCGGCGCGGCTGGCCCTGAGCGCGGCACGCGACGGCGCCGGCGCGACCCGCGTGCATGCCCGCCACGACGGCCCGCTGCGGCTGCTGAAGACCCTCTATCCCGAAGGCGCCAGCGCGGCCCAGGCGGTGCTGGTGCATCCACCGGGCGGCCTGGTCGGCGGTGACCGGCTGGACATCCACCTCGATGTGCAGGCCGGCGCCCATCTGCTGGTGACGACACCGGCGGCCACGCGCTTCTATCGCTCCAACGCCGGCGAAGCGGCCCAAGTCGTGCAGGCCACGGTGGGCGAGGGCGGGCGGCTGGAATGGTTGCCCCAGGAGACCCTGGCCTACCCCGGCTGCATCGCCCGCAACGAGGTCAGGCTGAGCCTGGCACCCGGCGCCAGCTTGTTCGCCACCGAGGTGCTGGGCCTGGGCCTGCCGGCCGCCGGCCAGCCCTTCGATGCCGGGCGACTGCTGCAGCATCTGGAGATCAGCGGGCAGTGGCTGGACCGTGGCTGGCTGGATGCGGCGGACAAGCCCCTGATGGACGGCCCCTGCGGCCTGGCGGGCCGGCGTGTGCTGGGCACGCTGGTGTATGCCCAGACCGGCGCCTTGGCCGACGCGCAGGCCCTGCTGGACGACAGCCGCGCCCTGCTGGGTGACGCGCCGCGCGCCGGCATCACGCTGCTGGACGGTCCTCGTGGCGCCGTGCTGCTGGCACGGGCTGTCGGCGACGAGGTCGAGGCCGTGACGCTCGCGCTGCGCGGTCTGCGTTCACTTTGGCGCGAGCGGCTGTGGGGCCTGCCGGCCAGCGACCCGCGCATCTGGGCCACCTGAGAATCCCGCACAGGGCAAGCCCCTGGGAGTGCGGCACGCGGCGGTCAGCACAATCGCCGGCATTCAAGAAGGCCCGGGAGGGCAGAGCATGAAGAACCGAACAGTGTTGGGCTGGAGCCTGGGCGCGTTGCTGGCCTGCAGCGCCCTGGTGGCGTCGGCGGCACCGGGCCTGCTCATCATCCGCGTCGACGCCGTGCAGCTCGACAGCTCGCTGCGCGAGACCGGCAACGGCTTCGCGCTCAGCAGCTTCACGCTGGAGGAGATCAAGACCAAGAAGGGCACGTCCTTCCAGGAGCCGCGCCGCGTCGAGGCCATCGAGCTTGAAGAGGGCTTCTATTGCCTGGACCACATCGGCATCTCCCGGAACAACAGCTTCAACTTCTGCGAGACGCCCCATATCCGCGTCGTGGCCGACCGCATCACCAATGCCGGCCTGTGGCGCTATGGCGTGGAGCGCGACCTGTCCAGCGCCCGGCGCACGCGGGCCTTCCAGTTCAGCGGCGAAATGGCCAAGCTGGCCGCGACCGACTTCCCCGAGCTGATGAAGAAGTACCAGGACAAGGAAGACCACGCGCTGGACTTCATCGCCAGGCCCCAGGACCAGTGGACGGAACCCGAGCGCCAGGCGCTGCGCGACTTCTACGAACGCATGCCCAAGGAGAACAGCCCGCCGCTGCCGGTGCAGGGCGTGGCCAGCGTCGTGGCGGCCGTCAAGGGCTTCGCCAAGCCGGGCGAGGCCCTGGTCTCCAAGTTCCACGTCACCGTCGACAGCCAGGGCGATGTGGTCGATACCGAGGTGCTGGAGACCACGTCCAAGGAGGCCACCCAGGCCGGCATCGACGCGGCCAAGGCGCTGAAGTTCGTGCCGGCCGTCTGCGGCGGCAAGGCCTGCCGCATGGAGTTCCCGATCTACCTCGTGTTTCGCTGAAGGGTCAGCCAGAAGCCGTGGGCCAGCCGCCCAGGCAGGGCCGGCCACCAGCGCCTCACAGCGCCCGCCAGGTCGGGATGCAATGCCGGGCCAGGGCGGTGACCCAGTCGGGCTCGCCCGGCACGAAGGCGATGCCGAAGGCCGGGCTGACGAGGAAGCCGGCGCGCTCGAAGGCTTCGCTGTCCTGGGCCAGCACGAAGCCGGCGAGGGCGGGGAAGGGGATGGCCACGGTGTCCAGTTGCAGCACCGGCGCGCGCTGCGTGATCTCTTCCAGCCGGCCGCCGTCCTGGAAGCGCAGCACGCTGTGGCCGTAGTCGTATTCGTTGAGAGCCGCGTCGTTGCGAGCGCAGCGGTTGGGCGGCCCGAGCCGGGCGATCAGGTCTTCCACGCTCAGGCTGAAGGGCAGGTCGCCGAAGGCGGTGAAGGGCTGCAGACGCAAGGCCATCACAGGCGCGAGCACATGTCGGTCCAGGCCGCCGCGATCAGCGCCCGCAGCGCGTTCTCATCGACCGGCTCGCCGGGCCTGAGCTTGACGTGGCGCATGGACTTGCCTGCACCCTGCAGCAGGCCGGCCGGGTCGGGCAGCTCCGACCCCTTGAAGAAGCCGACGTTGACATGGGCCGTAAAGGCGTTGACATAGCCGAAGGCGGCGTCGCCCGCGCAGGCCGTGGGGTGGCCGTCGTGCAGCAGCTCGCGCACATCGCCGTCGCAGCCGCGCATGACGTCGAACCAACGGCGGGCGATGTCGCCCAGCTCGCCGCTGTGCGCCTCCATCCAGGCGGCGACGCCGGCGTCGTGCCGCGTCGCAGCGGGAAAGTGAAACAGCCCGTCTGTCTTCATCGTCGGTGGCCGTGTTGAAGCCACCGATTGTGCGGGCTTCGGGTTTCAGTCGTCGCTGCCGCCCGGAATCTGCTGGCGCAGCTTGACCTTGCTGGCCGACTGCTTGCGCATCTTGATGTTCATCATCTCGACGGCCAGCGAGAAGCCCATGGCGAAGTAGATATAGCCCTTGGGCACATGGTGGCCGAAGCCTTCGGCCACCAGCACGACGCCGACGACGACGAGGAAGCTCAGGGCCAGCATCTTGATGGTCGGGTGGTTGGACACGAAGCGGCCGATGGGGCCGGCGAACAGCATCATCAAGCCGACCGAGGCGATGACGGCGGCGATCATGATGCGCACGTCGTCCACCATGCCGACGGCCGTGATGATGGAGTCCAGCGAGAACACCAGGTCGATGATCATGATCTGCAGGATGACGGCGCTGAAGGCCGCCTTGGCCTTGCCGCCTGCGCCATGGCCTTCTTCCTCGCCTTCCAGCGAGCCGTGGATCTCCCCGGTGCTTTTCCAGATCAGGAAGAGGCCGCCGCCGATGAGGATGAGGTCGCGTCCCGAGATGCCGCGCTCGATGCCGGGGATGCTGAACAGCGGCGCCACCATGCCGACGATCCAGGCCAGCACCAGCAGCAGGCCGATGCGCATGAACATCGCGGCGAACAGGCCCAGGCGACGCGCCATTTCCTGGCGCTCCTTGGGCAGCTTGTCCACCAGGATGCTGATGAAGATGATGTTGTCGATGCCCAGCACCAGCTCCAGCGCGGTCAGCGTGGCGAGGGCGATCCAGGTCTGCGGGTCGGTGAGCAGTTCAAGCATGGCAAGGCGTCCGTGTTCAGCCGGGCATTGTCCCCAGCGTCCTGCAAATCACGGCCAGCCTCACGCTGAGCCAAGCTTCGGTTTTGCTTGATGTGTCACTTGAGGATGAGTTCCTGCAACTGCATATTGCCCACCAGCTTGCGCATGACGCCACGCTCACCCGCGGCGACATCCTGCTTGCGCGTGTCGGCCGCCAGCATGGCCTCGATCTTCTTCTGGAAGGCCAGTTGCTGGGCATTGTTCTGGTAGTCCTTGATCTCGACGGCCAGCACCAGGTCGGGTTCGCCATGGCGCTGGGCGTTCACGGCCAGCACGTGATAGGACACGATGATCCCTTCCTTCTTGCCCAGCTCCTGCACCTTCTTCCAGTTGGTGCTCAGATAGTCCATGTACTTCTCGAAGTGGCCGGGTTCGATCTGGATGTTGGAGAAGAACCAGACCGAGCCGGGCGTGTAGCTCGAGTCCTGGGCCAGGGCGGGCAGGGAAAGGGTCAGGGCCGCAGCGGCGGCGCACAGGCCTGCTTTGAAGTTCATCATGGTTGTCTCCTTGTGTCGTTGATGTCCGCCGGCATTGGGCAGCGGGCGGCGGCAGTGTGGGGAGCGGGGCGGTGTGAGACGACTTCGATGCGACCGGCGCGGCAAATCGGGCACCGAGTTCGGCGCGTTCGCGACGGGATGCCCCGTCAGCTTGCCGACGGCATGAACTAGGGGATGTGCTTGGTCACGCCTGTCTCGGGTGTGACTGTCGCGTCCATGCATTGCACGGATGGCGGTGGCGCGGGAATTGGCCTACAACCCGGGCATGTCGCCCGCCACCGCCGTCAGCGCCGGGCACCCTCTGCAGGGTGCCGAGGTCGAGACCGCGCTGAGCAATTCGCGGCTGGTGTCGGTCTGCGAGACCACCAACCCCGATGAGGCCCAGGCCGTGCTGTGTGGCGTCTACGGCCCGCATGCCCTGCGCGTGCAGGACGAATCCACGCTGGCGCTGAAGCTGCGCGGCGCCGAGTTCGCGCGGCTGCACCTGGGCGAGGTGCGCTATGGCACCTCCACCCGCATGGCCATGCCCCAGGCCCATGGGCACTGGGTGTTCTCCTATCTGCGCCAGGGCGAGGTCTGGCGCAGCGGTGATCGCGAGCTCTACGGTGCGGGCGACGCCGGCGTCATCGCGCCGGACGAGGTGCACGGGCTGGAGATGTCGGGCGACATGGAATTGCTGAACCTGCGCATCGCCGACGCCGACATGGGCGGCGCCTGCCGCTCGCTGCTGGGCTCCGACATGGCCCACCCGCTGCGCTTTGACGATCACTGCGGCGCCGGCGGCGCACCGGTGGCGGCCCTGTTGCGTGTGCTGGGCCATCTGGCGGCCACGCCGGCCTATCCGCATGCGGCGGCCCAACGCATGGAAGCCAGCCTGCGTGACGCGGCCCTGTTCGAGCTGCTGCTGGCCTGGCCCAACAGCTATACCCGCGGCCTGGACGCCCCGGCGGCCCTGCCGCCGTCCACCAAGCGGGCACGCGACTACATCCACGCCCACGCGGCCGAAGTGCCCTCGGTGGCCGACATCGCCGAGGCTGCGGGCGTCGGCGTGCGGGCGCTGGCGCGAGGCTTCGAGCGCCACTTCGGCGTGTCGCCGCAGCGCTATCTGCAGCAATACCGGCTCGACCGCGCGCGCGAGGAACTGCGCTCGGCCCTGCCCGGCGCCACGGTGACCTCGGTGGCTGCGCAATGGGGTTTCTGGCAGCTCGGCAGCTTCGCGGCGCGCTACCGCGAGCGCTTTGGCGAATCACCGAGTCAAACCCTGAATCGCCGCTGAAGTTCCGATTCGGCACGTGCCTGCTGCCGATTCGCCATAGCCCGCCGGGCACCGGCTCGCGACCATGCCTGCACGCCGCCACCTAGACGCGGCGACCGGAGACAGAGCATGAAACTCAGCCCCATCGCGCTGGCCGTGGCGTCCACGCTGGCCGCCGCCCAGACTTCGCCCGAGACAGCCCAGATCGAACGCGTCGTCATTACCGCCGAGCGCCGCGTGACGGTGCTGGACACCACGCCCGCCGCCATCACGGCGCTGAACGGCGCGCGCCTGGCCGAGCGCGGCGACAGCGGCCTGGCCGACCTCGTCCTGCTCAGCCCCAACACCTCGTTCACCAACGGGCAGGGCGCCAGCCAGATCTTTGTGCGCGGCATCGGCAATGTCTTCATCCTGGCCGGCGGTGACCCCGGCGTGGCCCTCTACCAGGACGGCGCCTATGTGTCCGACCAGACCAGCTCCAACACCGCGCTGTTCGACACCCAGCGCGTCGAGATCCTGCGCGGGCCGCAGGGGGCGCTCTACGGTCGCAATGCCACTGGCGGCGCGATGAATGTCATCTCGGCCCTGCCGACCAGCAGCTTCCAGGCGCGACTGGGTCTGCTGCTGGGCAGCGACAACCGTCGCGAGAGCGAGGGCTTCGTCTCCGGCCCGCTGACCGAGGGGCTGGAGGGGCGGCTGTCCTACCAGGTCCGGCAAGCCGACGGCTACACCCGCAACCCGCTGGCCGAGGGGCCGCGTCGCCTGGACGACCAGTCCAGCCGAGCCTTGCGCGCCCAGCTGCAATCGGGGCTGGGCGGCAACGGCACGCTGCGCTTTGTTGCCGGCCACTACCGCGAGCGCGACGCCGGCATGAGCGTGCCGGTGCTGCCCGACCCGGTGTCAATCCCGGTGCTGCTCTACGGCGTCACGCAGAGCAGCGACCCGCGCGTCGTCAAGAGCCAGGGCTCGAGCAACCGTGTCGAGGTCAACACGGCCCAGGCGCTGCTGGAGATGCCGCTGGGCGGCAACACCTTGAGTGCTTCCGTCAGCTGGCGGCACAGCAAGGTCGACCGCCTGTGGGACAGCGACACCACCGAGGCCGCGGTCACCACCTCGGGCTTCGCGACGGGCAGCACCGACAAGAGCCTGGACGTCCACCTTGCCTCCGACGAGGGCCGCCCCCTGCAATGGCTGGTGGGCGTCACGGCCCTGCAGTTCGACCAGAGCCAGGACGTCACCATCCTGACCCAGGTGCCGCTGGGCTTCATCGTGCCCGGCGCGCCGCTGACCGTGCCCTTCCCGGGTGGGGTCGGCTTCCTGCTCGGCGGCACGGTGCACACGCGCTCCAGCGCCGCCTACGCCGACCTGCGCTACACGCTGAGCCCGCAGTGGTCGCTGCTGGCCGGCCTGCGCCTGAACCACGACAGCAAGCGCGTCGACGAGTACCAGAACATCGCCGCCTTCGGCCTCACCGGTACCGGCCACCCGAGCGACGGCTGGACCAGCACGCCGGGCAGCGTCGGCATCGAATACAAGCCCGCCGCCGGCACGCTGGCGTATGCCAAGCTGTCGCACGGCTTCAAGTCGGGTGCCGTCAACCTCGGCGCGCTGCAGCCCCATCTGGTCAAGCCGGAGAAGGTGTCCAGCCTCGAGCTGGGCTTCAAGACCGAGTTCCTGGAGCGCCGCGGCGTGCTCAGCGCGGCCGTCTTCAGCAGCCGCTACAAGGACATGCAGGTCTCCCAGGTCGGCCAGGCCACGACGCTGCTGGCCAATGCCTCGGCGGCGCGCATCGACGGCGCCGAGATCGAGGCGGCGGTCAAGCCCGTCGCGGCGCTGACCCTGTCGGCCGGCCTGGGCCTGATGGACCCCAAATACACTGACTTCACCAATGTCGACCTGCGCAATGCGCCGACGACGCCGGTCAATGTGCGCGGCCGCCAGCTGGCGCAGGCCTCCAAGCAGCAAGTCACCCTGGGCGTCGAATGGGCCGGCAGCGTCGGCGATCTGCGCACCACGCTGCGGGCCGACTACAGCTGGCGCGGCCGCTTCTACTTCACCGAGTTCAACACGCCGGACGCCATGCAGGGCGCCTACGGTCTGCTCAACCTGACGGCCACGCTGCGGCCAGCCGCCGGGCACTGGAAGCTTTGGGCCAACGTCCGCAACGCGGGCAACACCACGGCCTACACGAGCATGAGCATCGCCTCGCCCCTGCTCGGTGCGGCGCGCCAGGCCACCTACACGCCGCCGCGCCAGTTCGCCCTCGGCGCCGGCGTCGACTTCTGAGGAGACCACCATGAAGCATCTGCTGGGCCACCACCAGGCCCGCTGGGAACCGCTCGCCCATGCCTTCGATGCGCTGTTCGAGCGCGGCGACGACCTGGGCGCCTCGCTGGCCCTGACCGTCGAGGGCGAACTCGTCCTCGACCACTGGGGCGGCTGGTGCGACGTGGCCCGCTCCCGGCCCTGGGACCGCGACACCCTGACCCATGTCTGGTCCACCACCAAGACGATGACGTCTCTCTGCGCCCTGATGCTGGCTGACCGCGGCGAGCTGGACCTGGACGCGCCCGTGGCGGCTTACTGGCCCGAGTTCGCGGCCAACGGCAAGAGCGGCATCCTGGTGCGCGACGTGCTCGGCCACACCTCGGGCGTCAGCGGCTGGGAGCAGCCCATGACCCTCCCCGAGCTCTGCGACTGGGAGCGCAGCACGGCCCTGCTAGCCGCCCAGTCGCCGTGGTGGATGCCGGGCAGCGCCTCGGGCTATCACGCACTGAACTATGGCCATCTGGTGGGCGAACTGATCCGCCGCGTGACGGGGCAGAAGACGGGCGCCTTCCTCGCCCAGGAAATTGCCGGGCCGCTGGGTGCCGACTTCCACATCGGCCTGCCGCCCGAGCACGACGGCCGCGCTGAAGGCGCGCCCCGTGGTCGGCTCCGACGGCGAAGTGTCGCGCGTCTCGGCCGACATCTCGACCGATCAGCGCACCGGCACGAGCTACTACACCATTCGCATCGGCCTGCCGCCCGAGCACGACGGCCGCGTCGCCCGCGTCGTGCCGCCACCGCCGACGCTGGTCGACCTGGCCGGTCTGGACCCGGCCAGCCCCATGGTGAGGACGCTGGCCAACCCGGCGCCCGACGCCACCTACAGCCATCGCGAGGACTGGTGCCGGGCCGACATCGGCGCCGCCAACGGCCACGGCCATGCGCGCTCGGTCGCGCAACTGCAGTCCATCGTTGCCTGCGAGGGCACGCTGGCCGGGCGGCGCTGGCTCAAGCCCGCGACCGTGGACCGCATCTTCGACGTGCAGGCTCGCGGCGTCGACCTCGTGCTGGGCGTGCCGCTGTGCATGGGCATGGGCTACGGCCTGCCCGAGCCGGCAACGCTGCCCTTCATCCCCGAGCAGCGCATCTGCTTCTGGGGCGGCTGGGGCGGTTCGCTGGTGCTGGTGGACGTCGAGCGGCGGCTCTGCCTTGCCTACATGATGAACCGCATGGCGCCCGGCGTTGTCGGCGGGCCGAATGCGGCGGTGCTGGTGCAGGCCCTCTATGCCTGCTGCAGCTAGGGTTTCAGCACGGCCGTCGCGTCGACGATGTCCACGCCCTGCATCTGGCCCAGCCAGTGGTCGAACCAGGGCTTGTGCGAGGCGCCGACGATGGACAGCACCCGCGCGCCGGGTCGCTCGCGGAAGGTTTCGCGGATATTGGCCACCATGCGCAGATTGCGGATCTCCCAGCCCGCCACCCACATCTGCGGATAGCCTTCCTTGGACCTGGCCTGCATCGTGGCCTTGACGTTCACGTCCGCCGTCGCCTGCTGGTAGGCCGGATCGTTCACGGCGCGGTAGAGCGGCAGCAGGTCGCTCGCCTGCTTGAGTGCGGTGATCTGCTTCTCTCTGGCATCCAGGGGCGCTCGGCCGGCCTTCCAGGCGGCCTGCACGTCGCGGCCGAAGCTCTCTTCGTCCTTGACCCTCACGTTGTCGCCGGTGTGGTTGTCGGCGGCGTAGACGCGCGGCAGGCCCAGGCGGGCGGCCAGGCGCGAGGCGATCATGTAGCTCTCGTTGCGGCGCGTGGCGATCTGCCCCAGCAGCTCCACCAGCGCGGCATCCAGGCCGTCGCCGGCCTTGCGTTCGGCCTCGGGCAGCTGCAGCCACTGGGCATAGGCCGAGGCGCGGTCGTTGGCCGCCAGCAGGCGCGACGCCAGATGGCGGCGTTGCGCGGCCGTCGGCGCTGCAGGCCAGTCCGCCAGCAGCTTCTCGGCTTCAGCGATGGCGGCCGGCACCTCCAGCCCCGTGGACTTGCGGGCCACTTCGGTACTGGGGCAATAGTCACTGCCGTAGCGCGTGGGGTGACGGGCGGCAAGATCGCATTCCTCACCCGTCATCGACTCGATGGTGATGACATCGGGCTTGAAGGCGGCCAGCCTGTCCATCACGCCCTGCAGCCGGACGGGGTCGAAGCCCTCGGGCAGTTCGCTCAGGTGCACGCTGCCCAGCACCAGCACCTGGGCGCGCGATCCGGTCATGCCGCGGTCCAGCTTCAGGTCGACCTGGGCTTGCGAAGCCAGAGGCAGCAGCAGTGCCAGGCCGCACATCCATCTTCTTGATCGGCGCATCGGGCGCTCTCCCTGTGTTGAGGCAAAAGAAAACCCGCCAGCGGCGGGTGGGTGACTGACGGCAGCGCTCAGGCTCAGACGATCCAGACGGCCGACTGGGCCGCGGCAACCGTGGTCGTGTCACGACGGCCTTCGATGACGACGCGCGGCAGCTGGGCCACCGTGGTGGCTTCGGCGCGCTTGCCGACGATGACCACGCGCTCCAGCTTCACGACCTCGCCGGCCGGGGTGGCCGTGTGGTTGGCCAGGCCGACGCCGGCAGCGGCGGCTGCGACGACGGAAGCGATGGCGACGATGAAGGTCTTGGCGGCGGTGTTCATGGTGGGCTCCGGTGGGGTTGCTGTGTCAGTGATTGCAGTTTCGTCACTGACCCCGCCCGCTGCGAGCCCCAGGCGATGGATCGCCGGTGCAGGCGGATGAACTGCAATTGCGCGGGACGAACCGGGGCCCGCGGTGAAGCGGCGTTAGCGCCTGGCGCCCGATGGCGTGCCCGGCCAGCCCACCGCGGCCCAGGCGCGGCGCAGTTGCAGCTCGGAGTTGAAGCCCGCCGCCTCGCTGGCGGCTGAAACGCTGGCGCCGGCCTCCAGCGAGCGCTTGGCCACCGCCAGGCGCACGCCGCGCAGATAGGCCTGGGGGCTGGTGCCGGCGTGCTGGGCGAACAGGCGGCTCAGGGTGCGCGGCGTGGTGGCGGCCAGGTCGGCCATGCGCTCCAGTGGCCAGTCCTCGGTCGGTGCGACGCTGAGCGCGTCCTGCACCCGGTGCAGCTTGGCGTTCAAGTGCTGGCGGTGGGCCAGCAACGGCGACAGCTCGGGGTCGGCCGGGCCGCGGCGCAGCGCGACGGCCATTTGCTCTGCCACGCGGGCGGCCACCAGCTCGCCGGCGTGAGCAGCGATCAGATGCAGGGCCAGGTCGATGCCGGCCGTCACGCCGGCGCTGGTGAAGACCTCGCCGTCCTGCACGAAGACGCGATCCTGCAGCACGGCGCAGCGCGGTTCCAGTCGGGCGAGGTCGTCCAGGTGCTGGTGGTGGGTGGTGGCGCGGCGGCCGGCCAGCAGGCCGGCGCGCGCGGCGAGCAGGGCGCCCGAGCAGACGGTGACCAGGCGCAGGCCGACCCGACCGGGGGCCAGGCGGGCCAGCCAGGCGACCAGCTCGCGCTGCTCGGCCTTGGAACGGGCTTCGGCCGCCGAGGTGCGGCCGACAAGGACCACCCAGCTGCCGGCGGGCAAGGCGTCCGGCAGCGGCTCCAGCGCCTGCAGCTGGATGCCGACCGAGCCGCTGCTCTCGGTGCGGGTGCCGACGAAGCGCAGCGCGAAGGCCGGGACGTCCAGCTTCAGCGCGGCGATCTCCAGGCTGGCCAGGCGCAGGGCCTCGGCCGGCCCGGCCCAGTCGAGGACGAGGCTGTCGTCCTGCAGGACGAAGACGACCTGCTTGAGTTCAGGCAAGGGCGGCTTCCTTGTCGGTGACGGCCTGCAGCGCTGCTTCTGCGTCCATGATCCGCGCGAAGCGGCCATCCAGCACGGCGGCCGTGCGGGCACGCAGCTGGGCGGGTGTCAGGGGCGAGCCGTCGGGGTGTTGCATGGTGAAGGTGAGTGTCGCCTCGGGCACGTAGATGACATCCCAGCCGAGGTCGGAGGCGTGGCGGGTCGTCGTCTCGCAGCACTGCTCGGTGCGGATGCCGCTGATGACGAGCCGGCGGATGCCGTGACGGGTCAGCCACACGTCCAGGCCGCTGCCGACCAGGGCGCTGTGGCGGGTCTTGTGCACGGTCAGGTCGGCCTTGAAGTCGCGCAGGCCTTCCAGCGGACGCACATGGCCGCTTTCCAGGCTGAAGGGGTCGGTGCCGGTGGCGTCGGGCTGCACGTGGAAGACGCGCACCAGGGCCAAGCCGGCGGCCTCGAAGCCTTCGATGAGGCGGTTCTGGGCCGCGAGATAGGCAGGCAGGCCGTCGGTTTCGAAGCTGGGGCGCTGGGTGAAGGAGTGCTGGGCGTCGATGACGATGAGGGCGGTGGTCATGGGGGACCTCGTGGCGTTGTGGAGGCCTCCAGTGTTCCGCCATCGCTCAGCAGCCGCCACGCGCTGCCAGACGGAGATGGATCAATTCAGGACAAACCCAGAGCCCTGAGCAGCTCGGCGGGCGAATAGGGCTGGCGGCGCTTGGGCCAGTCGTTCACCAGGCCCAGCATGCGCTGGTTCAGCGGCGCGCTGCGGCCCTGGGCGCGGGCCAGGCGCACGATCTCGCCGCAGAGGGCGTCGACCTCGGTGGTGCGGCCCTGGGCCAGGTCGTCGGCCATGCTGGAGCGGGCCTTGGCGTCGATGCGCAGCATGCGCGCCGCGGCGAGGCGGAAGACGAAGGTCGGCATGCGCAACAGTGTCAGCAGCCGGCGCGGCGGCAGCGGCGTGAGCTGGGCGACGGCGCGATGGCTGGCCTCCAGCAGGTCCAGGGCCTCTTCCTGCAAAGCCGCGAGGGCGCGCCGGTAGCCGCGCTGCAGCAGCTCGTCGCGCAGCGGTTGGCCGGACAGGGCGTTGACCGGGTTGTTCAGGTTGAGCAGCAGCTTGGCCCATTGCACGGGCGCCAGGTCGGCGTGCAGCTCCAGCCCCATGCCGACGCGGGCCAGGGCGGTCTGCCAGGCGGCCAGGGCCAGATCTTCGGAAGACCCTTCCGCTGCGAGCGAGCCCCCCGTGCCGCGGTGATAGCGGCCGGGGCCGATCTCGGCGATGTTGTAAGGCACCATGCCTGCATGCCAGTGCAATTGCGGGGCGGCCTGGCGGGCGGCGTCGGCATTGGCGATGCCGTTCTGCAAGCTGACGACGGGGGTGCCCAGCGGCAGGGTCAGGCCCAGGGCGGTGGCAGCCTCGACGGTGGCGCCGGACTTCACGCACAGCAGCACGAGGTCGGGCTTGAGGCCGGTCGGCGGCTCCTCATGCAGGCGCAGTTCCAGCGGCTTGATGTGGCGGTCCATGCCGTCCTGGTCGGTCAGGCGCAGGCCGTGCTTGCGCAGGGCGGCCAGCACGCGCGGGCGGCCGACGAAATGGACCGGCACGCCGGCCAGTTGGGTCAGGCCGCCGACAAAGCAGCCGACGGAGCCGGCGCCCATGACAAGAACGCCGGTCATCGTGTCAGCGGGTCAAACTGGGTGGGCGAGGTCGCGCAGATGCGTCGGACCGACGCGCTTCTCGATCTCGGCCAGCAGTGGGCGGCCCCAGCCCAGCATGAACAGGGCCTCGCCGACGACGAACATCGGGCCGACCAGCAGGCCGACGAGGTCATCGACGAAGGCGGGCTTGCGGCCCTCGTAGTAATGGCCGACGAACTGGAAGACCCAGCCGATGACGAAGCTGCCGACACCGATGATCAGCCAGCCCGCCGTCGTGGCGCCCTGGATCACCGTCATGGCCAGGGCCGTCAGCAGGCCGTTGACGAGGGTGGTGGCGACGCCCAGGGCCAGATTGCCACGTGTCAGATACCAGAGGGCGGTAATGCCCCAGAGCACGATGGCGGCGTTCATCGGCGTGGCGCCGATGTCGAACTCGGCGCGTGCCAGCAGCACGCTGATGGCGAAGACGATGAGGGGAATGCCGATGAAGTGGGTCGCGATATTGCGACGGTCACGGTGATAGGCGGCGTACTGCGCCATCAGGTCGAGGGCGGGGCGAAACAGGCTGGCCATGGTTGGTGCTCCGTGGAGGAGGATGGTGGCTATGCTAGTCCAGCATCGCGCCCGGGCGTTGTGCACAGGCTGACAAAACACACCAGAAAACCCCTGAAATGAGCGTGTCCACGATCCCGAACCGGCGCCTTCTGCTGGCCTTGGCGTTCGTCGCCCTGGGAGGCTGCGCCAGCGCGCCGTTGCCGGTCGCGCCGTCCGAGGCGGGGGCCGGCAGCGCGCTGCGCATCCTGGTCTTTCGTGGCGGCACGGCCGCGCGGCTGGGCCACAACCATGTGCTGAGTGCCGGCGACCTGCGCGTGGACTGGCCGGCGGCCGGCCCGGTGTTGAGCTTCCGGCTCGACGCGCTGGCCGTCGACCCGCCGGCCCTGCGCGCCGTCCTCGGCCCCGCGTTCGCCAGTGCCGTGGACGACGAGGCCCGGGCCGGCACGCGAGCCAATCTGCTGAAGGCGCTGGACGGGGCGGTTCACCCCGAGGTGGTCGTGCGGACGCTGCAGCAGTTGGGCGAGGGCGGGCGTCGCGCGGTGGAGGCCGAGATCACGCTTCATGGCGTCGCGCGCCGGCAGTGGTTCGTGGCCGAAGTGGACGGTCGGCGTGCACGGGGCGAGGTGGTCATCCGCCAGAGCGACTTCGGCATCCAGCCCTTCACGGTGCTGGGCGGGCTGCTGGCGGTGCAGGACGCGCTGGTCGTGCAGTTTGAATTAATCCAGCCCTAGCCGCATCAGGTCCTTGCTGAGCCGGCGGCCGTCTGGCAGGCGTATGGCGTCCGGCAGGCAGCCGTAGCGCACGAAGCCCTGGCTTTCGTAGAGGCCGATGGCCGCGCGGTTGGTGGACGTCACGCTGAGGGTGACCTGGGCCAGGCCCGGCGTGGCCCTGAGCTGGGCGATGGCGGCGATGAGCAGGCTGCGACCGACGACGCGGCCGCGGTGGGTGTCGGCCACCATCATGCCGATCAGGTGGGCGAGGTGCTGGACCTTGAGCCGCGGCTCGCGCTCGCAGGTGAGGGCGCCGACGAGGCGGGCCTCGTCCAGGGCCACCAGCGTGAACAGCGTGCTGCCGCTGCCGGCCAGGCGGTTGCGGTAGCTGGACAGGTCGCGCTGGCCCTCGGTCTCGGCGTCCGACGTGAAAGCCTCGGGATGGCCAGCCAGCATCGCGTCGCGCAACGCCTTGTAGGCGAGCAGGTCGGGCTCGTGCATGGGGCGGATGTGGGCCTCGATCACGTTCACAGGTCGGTCAGGTGGTTCAGGTTGGCGAATGCGGCTTCGTCGTCGAAGTGTGCGACGCCGTGGGGCCGGCTGCGCATCCAGCCGAACACGGCCCGACCAGCGGCTTCCAGATGGGCCCTGAGCGGTTGGCGCAGGCGGGTGTGCAGCAGGGCGTGGGTGGGGTGCTCGCGCGCCGCCTGGGCGAAGGCCAGGCCATGGGGCTCGGCGACGGCGAGCAGGCGCCGGGCCAGGTCGGCCGGCAGGCGAGGGCAGTCACAGGGCGCGGTCAGCAGCCAGGCGTCGTCGGGAATGGCTTCCAGGCCGGCCAGCATGCCGGCCAGCGGGCCGGCGAATTCCAGGCCCGGCGGGTCGGCCAGCACGCGGTGGCCGAGGGCGGCGTAGGCGTCGAGGTTGCGGTTGGCGCTGATGAGCAGGCTGGCGGCTTGCGGCGCCAGGCGCTCGATGACATGGGCGACGAGGGGCCGGCCTTCCAGCAATTGCAGGCCCTTGTCCACGCCCCCCATGCGGCTGCCGCGGCCGCCGGCGAGGATCAGGGCGTGGATGACGGTCATCCGCCGATGTAGTGCATCTCGACGCGGCGCTCGCCGTCGGGCGTCGCCTGGCCCTGGCCGCGCAGCTGGGAGTAGCGGTCGGCTCGGCCCGTCCACACGCCGGCGATGGCGCCGGCCAGCTGGCCGTCGTCCACAGCCTCGTCGCCGCGCAGCAGGCCACGCAGGTCATGGCCGCGATGGGCGAAGAGGCAGGTGTAGAGCCGGCCCTCGGTCGACAGCCGCGCGCGATTGCAGTCGCCACAGAAAGCCTGGGTGACCGAGGAGATGAAGCCGACCTCGCCGCCGCCGTCGGCATAGGCCCAGCGCTCGGCGGTCTCGCCCGGGGCGCTGTGCGACAGCGGCGTCAGCGGGAATTCGGCGGCAATGCGGCGTTGAACTTCGGCCGAAGGCAGCACCTGGTCCATGCGCCAGCCATTGGTGGCGCCGACGTCCATGTATTCGATGAAGCGCAGCACGACGCCGCTGTGCCGGAAATGGCGGGCCATGGCCAGGATCTGATCCTCATTGACGCCGCGCTGCACCACCATATTGATCTTGATAGAACCGAGACCCACGGCTTGCGCCGCGCGGATGCCGTCCAGCACTTCGGCCACCGGGAAGCCGACGTCGTTCATGCGCTGGAAGACGGCGTCGTCCAGCCCGTCCAGACTGACGGTGAGGCGTTTGAGGCCGGCCGCCTTCAGCGTGGCCGCCTTCTTGACCAGCGTCGAGCCATTGGTCGTCAGCGTCAGGTCCAGCTCGCGGCCATCGGGCGTGCGCAGCGCAGCCAGCATTTCGATGAGGGTTTCGAGATGCCGGCGCAGCGTCGGTTCGCCGCCCGTGATGCGCAGTTTTTCGACACCCAGGCCGACGAAGACCCGGGCCAGGCGCGTGATCTCCTCAAAACTGAGGAGATCGGCGTGGGGCAGGAATTCATGGTGCTTGTCGAACACCTGCTTGGGCATGCAGTAGCCGCAGCGGAAATTGCAGCGGTCGGTGACCGAGATGCGCAGGTCGTGCAGCGGCCGGCCTAACGCGTCGGCAAGGGGCATGCCGGGCGGGACGGGCAGGGCGGTCAGCGGCGGCGACGCGACCCGGACCGGGCGGGCGTCGAGCAGGGGAATCACGCGGGCTGACATGGGGCAATTGTGTCAGCGACCGAAAGCCCGGGGCTTGCAGCGGGGCAGCGCACGCGCTTGAATCACCGGCAATGGCCGACATCCTCCATCCCGACCTGCCGCAGTTCGTTGCCTTTGGCGAAGCGCTGACCGACCTGATCCGTGTCGGCCCCGATCGCTGGCGCAGCGCCTGCGGCGGCTCGCCCTGGAATGTCGCCGTCGCGATGTCGGCCCTGGGCCAGCTGAGCGCCTTCGGCGGCGCCATCAGCCAGGACCCCTTCGGCGCCGAGATCTGGCAGTGCAGCCAGGAGGCCAACCTGGACATGCGCTTCATCCAGCAGCTGCCGCGGCCGCCGCTGCTGGCCGTCGTGCACGAGCTGGACCCGCCGCGCTACTTCTTCATCGGCGACAACAGCGCCGACCTGCATTTCCGCCCTGAGGGCCTGCCCATGGGCTGGACGCGCTCGCTGCGCTGGGCGCATTTCGGCAGCCTGGGCCTGGTGCGACAGCCGCTGGCCGGGCGGCTGCTGTCGCTGGCCCAGGCCTTGAAGTCCGAGGGCCGGCTGATCAGCTACGACCCCAACTTCCGCGCGCCGCCCATGGACGCCAGCTACGACGACACGCTGGAGCAGATGTGCCGGCTCGCCGACGTCATCAAGGTCTCCGACGAAGACCTGCGCGGCCTGTTCCGCCTGCCGGACTACCGCTCGGGCCTGGCCCAGATCGCGGCCTGGAACCCCGGCGCCTGGCTGCTGCTGACCCGTGGCGCCGAGGGCGCCACGCTGTATCACGGCGTGGAGGAGTGCACCGCGCTGCCGCCGCGCGTGGATGTGGTCGACACCGTGGGCGCCGGCGATTCCGCGCTGGCCGGCCTGCTGGACAGCCTGATGCGCGACGCCGGCGCGCCGGCCGAGGTCCATCTGCGCTGGGCCCTGGCCGCCGGTGCCGCCGCCTGCACCGCGCCGGGCTTCCAGCCGCCACGGCCCGGCTTGGTCGCCGCGCTGGCGGATGACGTCGAAGTCCTGCAAATCTAGGGTTTTCCCGCGCTTCACTTGATCCAGGTCAAGCTCGCTCTTACGATTAACCGACCGGTCGGTAGAGAAATTCCATGTCCGAACATCTGATCCAGATCGAACAGCTGGGCGCCGTGCGCCTGCTGCGCCTGAACCGCCCCGAGGCGCTGAACGCCTTCACGGCCGCCATGCTGACCCAGCTCCGCCAGGCGCTGGAAGCGGCGGCCGAGGACGGCTCGGTGCGCTGCGTGCTGATCACCGGTGCGGGCCGCGCCTTCAGCGCCGGGCAGGACCTGTCCGACCCCCATGTGGCACCCAGCCGCGAGGCCGGTGCGGCGCCCAAGGACATCGGCCATATGCTGGACCATTACTACATCCCGGTCGCCCTGCGCCTGCGCAGCATGCCGGTGCCGGTGGTGGCCGCCGTCAACGGCGTGGCGGCCGGGGCCGGCGCCAACATGGCCTTCGGCTGCGATGTGGTGCTGGCGGCCGAGAGTGCCGGCTTTCTCCAGGCCTTCTCCAAGATCGGCCTGATCCCGGACTGCGGCGGCACCTGGCTGCTGCCCCGCCTGGTGGGCCGCGCCAAGGCGCTGGAAATGGCCCTGCTGGGTGACAAGCTCAAGGCCGCAGACGCCGAACGCCTGGGCCTGATCTCACGCGTGGTGCCCGATGCCGAACTGCAGGACACGGCCATGGCCATCGCCCAGAAGCTGGCCGGCATGCCGACCCGCGCGCTGGTCGAGACACGCCGCGCGTTGGACGAGGCGATGAAGCTTGACTACGAGCCCGCGCTGAAGCGCGAAGCCGCACTGCAGAGCCAATTGGGCTTTGCCTACGACTACCAGGAAGGCGTGGCTGCCTTCCTGGACAAGCGCAAGCCCGAGTTCAGGGACCGCTGATGGAACCGCAGGCCGTTGCAGAGAAGGTCCGGGACGTCATGTTCGCGGACGATGCCGCAAGCCGCATGCTGGGTTTGCAGATCGTGGACGTCAGTCCCGGCCGCGCCGTCGCGACGATGATGGTGCGCGCCGACATGCTGAACGGCTTTGCCATCTGCCATGGCGGCCTGATCGCCACGCTGGCGGATTCGGCCTTTGCCTTTGCCTGCAACAGCCGCAATGCGCTGACCGTGGCCTCGGGCTTTGGCATCGACATCCTGAAGAGCGCCAAGTTGAATGACGTGTTGACCGCGACAGCGGAGGAGACGTCGCTGGCCGGCCGCACAGGCCTGTACGACATCACGGTGAAGAACCAGAACGGCGAGTTGATTGCCATGTTCCGTGGTCGTTCCTACCGCCTCGGTGAACGAAAGGTTTTTGAACAATGACCGTCAAAGCCCCTCGCCCCGGCGACCTGGAGCACATCGAAACGGCCAGCCGCGACGAACTGCAGGCCCTGCAGCTCGAGCGCCTGCGCTGGAGCCTGCGGCACGCCTACGACAACGTGCCGCACTACAAGGCCAAGCTTGCCGAGAAAGGCGTGCACCCGTCGGACCTGAAGACCCTGGCCGACCTGGCCAAGTTCCCCTTCACCACCAAGCACGATCTGCGCGCCCAATACCCATTCGGCCTGTTCGCCATGCCGCGCGAGAAGCTGGCTCGCATCCACGCGTCCTCGGGCACCACGGGCAAGCCCACGGTGGTCGGCTACACGCTGAAAGACATCGACAACTGGGCCAACCTCGTCGCGCGTTCCATCCGCGCCGCGGGTGGCCGTGCCGGTGACCTGGTGCATGTGGCCTATGGCTACGGCCTTTTCACGGGCGGCCTGGGCGCCCACTACGGCGCCGAGCGCCTGGGCTGCACCGTCATCCCGATGAGTGGCGGCCAGACCGAGAAGCAGGTGCAGCTGATCACCGACTTCAAGCCCGACATCATCATGGTCACGCCCAGCTATATGCAGGTGCTGATCGAGGAGTTCGCCCGCCAGGGCCTGGACGCCAGGGCGTCATCGCTGAAGGTCGGCATTTTCGGCGCCGAGCCCTGGACCGAGGCGATGCGCAAGGAGATCGAGGCCGGCGCCGGCATCGACGCGGTCGACATCTACGGCCTGTCGGAAGTGATGGGTCCGGGCGTGGCCAGCGAGTGCATCGAGAGCAAGGACGGCCCGGTCATCTGGGAAGACCATTTCTATCCCGAGATCATCGATCCCGACACCGGCGAGGTGCTGCCCGACGGCAGCGAGGGAGAGCTGGTCTTCACGTCGCTGTCCAAGGAAGCGATGCCCGTCATCCGCTACCGCACCCGCGACCTGACACGCCTGCTGCCGCCCACCTCGCGCAGCATGCGCCGCATTGGCAAGATCGTCGGCCGCAGCGACGACATGCTCATCATCCGCGGCGTCAACCTGTTCCCGACCCAGGTCGAGGAATTGGTGCTGCAGGAGAAGGGCCTGGGCGGCCAGTACCAGCTCGTCGTCACGCGCGACGGGCATCTGGACGAACTGCTGATCCGCTGCGAACTGGCCCTGGGCGCGATGGACGACGGCATCGGGCACAGGCTCGCGGAGCGCATCAAGAACCTGATCGGCGTCACGGCGACCATCCAGGTCGAGCCCAACAATTCCATCGAACGCACGCTGGTGGGCAAGGCCCGCCGTGTCGTCGACCAACGCAAGAAGTAAGGAGCCCGCCATGTATACCCAAGCCATGGATCTGATGGCGCGGGAAGCCAAGCCCAAGGTCGTCAAGAGCGCCGAGGAACTGGCCCGCGAGGAAGCCTTCGAAGCCCGCATCGATGCCGGTGACTTCATCGAGGCCAAGGACTGGATGCCCGACCACTACCGCAAGACGCTGGTGCGCCAGATCAGCCAGCATGCCCACAGCGAGATCGTCGGCATGCTGCCCGAGGGCAACTGGATCACGCGCGCCCCGACGCTCAAGCGCAAGGCCATCCTGCTCGCCAAGGTGCAGGACGAAGGCGGCCACGGCCTCTACCTTTACGCCGCCGCCGAGACCCTGGGCACCAGCCGCGACGAGATGACCGAAGCGCTCTTGTCGGGCAAGGCCAAGTACAGCTCCATCTTCAACTACCCCACGCTGACCTGGGC
>CBHWBD010000062.1:0-25029 GCA_966111775.1 uncultured Comamonadaceae bacterium
CGTTGGACTGCAGCGATGCGCTGAGGCTGGAGTTGTGGGCGGGCAGGGAGGGCATCTCGCCCTCGAGCTGGGTCTGCATGGCCCAGCGCGCCACGGCCTTGAGCTGGGCGATGGGCGACACCGGCTGCCCCACCGCGGCACCGACCTCGGCGCGGCCGCGCAGTTCGTCGACGAAGGCCAGGGCGCGGTCCAGCGCGCCCACCATGGCGGCACCGGCCAGCTCCTCCTTGGACGTGAAGAACTTGTACAGGCTGGCCTTGGCCAGGCCCGCCTCGGCGGCCACCTCGTCCACCGTCATGCCGTCATAGCCCTTGGTGGCCAGCAGGCGGTTGACGGCGCCCACGATGGCGTCCTGGCGCACGCGCTGCATCTGATCTCGTATTGACGGACGGGCTCCCATGCCTTGCATTCTAGACCGTGCAGGCCGTTGCGAAAACCCCATAGTGCAAAGTTTGAACTGATGAGTTATTGTTTGAACCGTGCAGTTCAATGTTTGCTCTGCGCAGTTCATCACGAGGTCATCATGCAGCGCATCGCCGTCATCGGATCGGGTATCGCAGGGTTGGCGGCGGCCCGGCGGCTGAGCGCAGCGGCGGGCGAGCGCCGCGTCAGCCTGTTCGAGGCGGGCGCGCATTTCGGCGGCCATGCCAACACCGTCGATCTCTGCCTGGACGGCATCGAGCATGGCGTGGACACCGGCTTCCTGGTGTTCAACCGCCGTACCTATCCGAAGCTGATCCAGCTGTTCGCCGAGCTGGGTGTGGCCGCGGCCGATTCGGAGATGTCGTTCTCCGTGCAGCTGCCCAAGCCGGACGGGCGCGCGGGCCTGGAGTGGAGCGGCAGCTCGCTGGCCACCGTGTTCGCGCAGCGCCGCAACCTGCTCAAGCCTGGCTTCTGGCTGATGCTGAAGGAGATCCTGCGCTTCAACCGCCTGGCAACCCGGCTGGCCGGGGCGGATGCCGATGCGGCGGAGCGGGGCTCGGTGGCGGAGTTCCTCAACAGTCACGGCTTCGGCAGCCGCTTCCGCGAGCACTATCTGTTGCCCATGATCGGCTGCATCTGGTCCTGCCCGACCGACCAGATGCTGCAGTTCCCCATCGGCACGCTGCTGCGCTTCTGTCACAACCACGGCCTGATCCAGGTCAGCGACCGGCCGCAATGGATGACGGTGCGCGGCGGCTCGCGCCAGTATGTGCAGCGCATCGTGTCGCAGCTCGAGGATGCGCGGCTGAACACCCCTGTGCTGGACCTGCAGCGCTCGGCGCGGGGCGTGCGGCTGCTGACGGCACGGGGCTGGGAGTCCTTCGATGCCGTCGTGCTGGCCTGCCACAGCGACCAGGCCCTCGCCCTGCTCGGTGACGGCGCGAGCGAGACGGAGCGTGCGGTGCTGGGCGCCATCCGCTACCAGCCCAACCAGGCGGTGCTGCACAGCGACGCCGCTGTGCTGCCGCAGCGACAAGCCGCCTGGGCAGCCTGGAACTACGAGCGCGCGACCGATGCGGGCACCGAGCGGGCCCAGGTCTGCCTGCACTACCTGCTCAATCGTCTCCAGCCCCTGCCCTGGCAGCGGCCGGTCATCGTGTCCCTCAACCCGGCGCGGCCCATCCGCGAGGAACTGGTCCATCAACGCATCGAGTACAGCCATCCCGTCTTCGACCTGGCCGCCTTGCAGGCCCAGGGCCGCATCGACGAACTGCAGGGCCGGCAGCGGACGTGGTTCTGCGGTGCCTGGTGCGGCTATGGCTTCCATGAGGATGGCTTGAAGGCGGGCCATGCGGCGGCCGACGGCGTGCTGCAGGCCTTGGGCAGCTGGATGCCCGAACCCGAGAGGAACGCCGCATGACCCTGCCTGAGCAAGCCTCGATGGGCTTCGGCGCGGTCTGGCACCGGCGCCTGCGGCCGGTGGCGCACGAGTTCCGCTATGGCAGCTATTTCCTGCTGCTGCCGCTGCGCAGCCTGCGTGCCCAGCCCAGCGCTGCGCTGAAGCGCAACCGCTGGGGCTGGCTGAGTTTCCACGACCGCGACCATGGTGCCGGCGGCGACGACGCGCTGGCCTGGTTCGAGCAGTTGCTGCAGGGCGAGGGCATCGCCGACGCCGACGGCGAGATCTGGCTGCAGACCTATCCGCGCGTGCTCGGCCATGTCTTCAAGCCCGTCAGCTTCTGGTATGCCCACCGCGCCGACGGCTCGCTCGCGGCCGTGCTGGCCGAGGTCAACAACACCTTCGGCGAACGTCACGCCTATCTGCTGGCCGGGCCGGCGCTGGCCTGGGGCAGCGAGAGCGCGGCGCGCAAGGTCTTCCATGTCTCGCCCTTCTGCAGCGCGGACGGCGAATACCGCTTTCGCTTCGAGCGCCTGACCACGCCCGAGGGCCGGCCCGCTCACGCGATGGCCCGCGTGGACCTGCACGACGGTCAGGGCCTGCTGCTGCAGACCAGCCAGGGCGGTGCCGTCGAGCCGCTGACGGCCGCCAGCGTGCGTCGCGCCTTCTTCGGCATGCCGCTGATGACGCTGGGCGTCGTGCTGCGCATCCATTGGCAGGCGCTGCGACTGTGGATCAAGCGCGTGCCCTTTTTCGCCAAACCCCAAGCGCCCCGGCGCTTCGTGAGCCGATGAGCATGAATCCCCCACCCATTTCAACCACCACCCTGGCCAGCCCTGCGCAGCCGCCGGCCGCGGCGCGCCGGCTGCTGCGGCTGCTGGAGCGTTTGCCCGTCGGCCAGCTGGAGCTGCGCCTGCCCGACGGCGCGCTGCTGCGCTTTCCCGACCGTGCACCCGCGGCGGACGAGCCGCGCGCGGTGCTGCAGCTGCACGACTGGGCGATGTTCGAACGCACCCTGCAGTCCGGCGACATCGGCTTTGCCGAGAGCTTCATTGCCGGCGACTGGGACAGTCCCGACCTGAGCCAGCTGCTGCGCCTTTGCCTGGCCAATCGCGAGCACATCGAAGGCCTGATCTACGGCCGCTGGTGGGGCCGCCTGGCCTACCGCTTGCGCCATCTGCTGCGTCGCAATTCGCGCACCGGCAGCGCCCGCAACATCCACGCCCACTACGACCTCGGCAACGACTTCTACCGCCTCTGGCTGGACCCGGGCATGAGCTACAGCGCGGCCTGGTTCGAAGGCCGGGACGCACGCGGCGCCGACCTGCAGCAGGCCCAGGACGCCAAATACCGCCGCGCCTTGCGCGAGGCGCGCGTCGAGCCGGGCTCGCGCCTGCTGGAGATCGGCTGCGGCTGGGGCGGCCTGGCCGAACTGGCCGCGCGCGAGTTCGGGGCCGAGGTCAAGGGCGTCACGCTGTCCGCCGAGCAGCTGAGCTGGGCCGAGCAGCGCGTGCGCGATGCGGGCCTGCAGCAGCAGGTGCAACTGCGCTACCAGGACTACCGCGACCTGCCGGCGCAGCATGCCGCCGAGCCCTTCGATGCCGTCGTGTCCATCGAGATGTTCGAGGCCGTCGGCCACGAGTACTGGGCCGGCTACTTCAAGACGCTGAACGCCTGCCTCAAGCCGGGCGGGCGGGCCTGCATCCAGAGCATCACCATCCGCGACGACCTGTTCCCGCGCTATCTGCGCTCGACGGATTTCATCCAGCAATACATCTTCCCCGGCGGCCTGCTGCCCAGCCCTTCGGCCTTCGAAGCCGAGGCGCGCCGTGCCGGTTTCGTCGTCGAGAACCGGCTGGCCTTCGGCCGCGACTATGCCGAGACGTTGAGGCGCTGGCGCGATGCCTTCGTGGCCCGGCTCGACACCGTGCAGCGCCAGGGCTTCGATCGCCGCTTCCAGCGCATCTGGGCCTTCTATCTGGCCTACTGCGAGGCGGCCTTCGACGCGGGCAACACCGACGTCGTCCAGTTCACCCTCAGGAAGCCCGGCGCATGAAGCCCGCAACACCGGCGCGGCGCCAGGCCCTGGCCCGGCTCGCGGCGGCAGCCGCCTTCAACCCCCTTGCCATGTCCCAAGTCATCGCCGCTCCCCAACCTCCCGCCGAGCTGCTCGCCGAACTGCCCCAGGTCCGCCTGCAGGGCAGCGGCGTGCTGCGCTTCTTCGGCTTGCGCGTCTACGAGGCCCGGCTGTGGACGGCCCCCGGCTTCGAGGCTGACGACTATGCACGCCGGCCCTTCGGCCTCGAGCTGGCCTACGACCGCCGCCTCGAAGGCCAGGCCATCGCCGAGCGCTCGGTGGCCGAGATGCGCCGCGTCGGCAGCTTCGACGACGCCAATGCCAAGCGCTGGCTGGCGCTGATGGTCAAGGCCTTCCCCGACGTGGCCGCCGGCGACCGCCTGCTGGGCCTGAACGACGGGCAGGGCGAGGTGCGCTTCTTCCACAACGGGCGGCTGACCGCGCAGACCGTCGACGCCGACTACGCCCGCCTGTTCTTCGGCATCTGGCTGGCGCGCCAGACCTCGGCGCCGGCGCTGCGCGAGGCCCTGCTCGGCCAGGTGCGCTGAGCGCCCGCAGCCATGACCGCATCCGCCCTCGCCGCAGCACCACCCGCTCTGGGCTCTCGCCGTGGCCTGGCCTATGCGAGCCTGGCGGTGCCGCTGGCCTTCGTCTCCCTGCCGCTCTACATCCATCTGCCCTATCACTACGCCTCGGTGATCGGCATGCCGCTGGCCACGGTTGGCACGGTGATGCTGGCGGTGCGCCTGCTCGATGCCTTCGTGGACCCGGCGCTGGGGCGCATGGCGGACCTGCTGTTTCGGCGTGGCTCGGCCAGGCGCGCGGCCGCCACCGGCAGCGTGGTGCTGGCCCTCGGTTTCGCGGCGCTGTGGACGCCGCCGTCCACCCTGCCATCCCTGGTGCTGCCCTGGCTGGTCGTCGCGCTGCTGCTGTGCACCTTCGCCTACAGCGGCGTCAGCATCGTGCACCAGAGCTGGGGCACGCGCTGGGGCGGCGGGCCCGAGCTGCGCGCCCAGGTGATGGGTTGGCGCGAGGCCGGCACGCTGGTCGGCGTGCTGCTGGCGAGTGCCCTGCCGGCCTGGCTGGGCTGGACCTGGACCAGCGTCGCGCTCGCCCTGCTGCTGGTCGCCGGCCTGCTGGGCCTGGGCCGGCTGGAACTGCCCTCGCATGCCGACGTGCATCTGCCTTCGACCGCGGCTTCGCCATGGCGCAGCGCGCCCTTTCGCCGGCTGCTGGCCGTCTTCATGCTGAACGGCATCGCCAACGCCGTGCCGGCGACGCTGCTGCCCTTCTTCATCGCCGACCGGCTGCAATTGCCGCATTGGCAGGCCCCGCTGCTGCTGGCCTATTTCGGCGCTGCCGTGCTCGGCCTGCCGCTGTGGGTGCGCGCCGCCGGCCGCTGGGGCCTGGCGCCGGTGTGGAGGGCGGGCATGGTGGCCAGCGTGCTGGCCTTCGCCGCCACGCCGCTGCTGACCGCCGGCGACGGTGCGGCCTTCGCCGTCATCTGCCTGTGCAGCGGCTTGGCACTGGGTGCTGATCTCGCCTTGCCGAGTGCGCTGCTGACGGGCGTCATCCACCACGGTGGCGCGGGCCAGCGCGACGAAGGCGTCTACATCGGCTGGTGGACCTGCGCCACCAAGCTCAATCTCGCCCTTGCCGCCGGCCTGGCCTTGCCGCTGCTCGCGGCCCTCGGCTATCGCAGCGGCAGCGCCGACGCGTCCAGCCTGCAAGCGCTGGCCTGGGCCTATGGCGGCCTGCCCTGCCTGCTCAAGCTCGCGGCCGCCGCGGCTCTGTGGCGGGCGGAGGGCCTCAACCCGAACTGGAAGGAACGCGGATGAATGCCATCACTCGCCGAGGCTGGCTGGCCGTGGGGGCTGCCGCGGCCCTGGCCGGCTGTGCCGGTCCCCAGGTGCAGGACTACGCCAACGAGAAGCCGGCCCTGGACCTGCGGACCTTCTTCAACGGCGAGCTGACGGCCAAGGGCCTGTTCACCGATCGCGCCGGCCGCGTCGTCAAGCGCTTCACGGTGACGATGAGCGGCCGCTGGGACGGCGACAGCGGCGTCCTCGACGAACATTTCCTGTACAGCGACGGCAGCACGCAGCGGCGCGTGTGGCGGCTCAGGTCGCTCGGGCAGGGGCGCTACAGCGGCATGGCCGACGACGTCGTCGGCGAGGCCGCGGGCGACAGCGCCGGCAATGCCTTTCGCTGGGCCTACACGCTGGCCCTGCCGGTGGACGGCAAGGTCTGGAACGTGACGCTGGACGACTGGATGTTTCTCATCGACGAGGGCACCGTGCTGAACCGCTCGGCGATGAGCAAGTTCGGCCTGCATCTGGGCGACGTGACCCTGGTCATCACCCGCAACGGGAAGGGCTGAAGCCATGCCGTTGTTCTCGACGGGGCTGAACCCCGCGATGCAGGACTGGACCGGCCGCTGGGTCTGGATCATCGGCGCGTCGACGGGCATCGGCCGGGCGACGGCGTCGGCCCTGCAGGGGCGAGGTGCCCGCGTCATCGTCTCGGCACGCGACGCTGATGCGCTCGCGGCCTTTGTGCAGGGCCACGCCGGCAGCGTCGCCCTGCCGCTGGACGTCACTCAGCATGAGCAGCTGCGCGAGGCCGCCCGGGCCGTGTCCCGGCATGCCCAGGGCGCACCGGCCCTGGTCGTCTATTGCGCCGGCCACTATCGCGAGCAGCAGGCCAGCCGCTTCGACCATGCGGAAATGGAGAAGCATCTCGCCGTCAACTACCGCGGCGCGCTGAACATGCTGGACGTGGTGCTGCCCATGCTTGCTGCGGCGCGGGCCGGGCACATCAGCCTCGTCGGCAGCGTGGCGGGCTACCGCGGGCTGCCGAAGTCGCTGGCCTACGGCCCCACCAAGGCGGCCTTGAACAATCTGGCGGAAAGCCTCTATCTGGACCTGCAGCCCTTCGGCATCGGCGTGTCCATCGTCAACCCGGGCTTTGTCGAGACGCCGCTGACGGCGCAGAACCAGTTCGAGATGCCCGCGCTGATCTCGCCGGAAACGGCCGCCGAGCACATGCTGCGCGGTTGGGCGCAAGGGCGCTTCGAGATGAACTTCCCGCGCCGCTTCACGTTCTGGATGCGGCTGCTGCGCTGCCTGCCCGATGCCTGGTATTTCGCCGCCGTGCGCCGCGCCACCGGCGCCTGATCCCCCCCGCGGGGAGGCAGGCTTCGGCGGCAACCACCGGACTCACAGCTTGTAGGTCAACCCCACATTGAAGCGCCGGCCAAACTGGAAGTGGGTCTGGTGCCAGAGGTTGAATGGGTCGGTGCAGGTGACGCGCTGGTCCCTAGGGCGGCCGCGGGAACTTGGCGCTCAAGGTGGTGAGCGATCGCGGCTGCCGGTCACAGCCCTGGGCGCGTCAATGGCGGAAGGCCTCCATCGCGGCCGTGAAGCGTTGGGTCGAGTCCAGCGCGCCCAGCGAGTAGTGCGTCCACGACTGGATCGCTTCGGGCTCCCAGTAAAAAACGCCCAGACCTAGATCGCCCAGCGCCTGGTTGCGCTGGATGAGGTCGGCGAGCATCGCCTTGGCTTCGTTGGGCTGGTCGTACGGGAAGCCGGTCTCGACGATCATGACCGGCTTGTGGAACCGGCTGGCCAGATCCGCCATGGTCGCGCTGACCTTCGGGGACTCGGTGCGCCAGACCTTGGACGGCGTGTAGGCCGGGTAGTAGGACAGACCGATGATGTCGACTTTGCCGCCCTGGGCGGCGTAGTTGTCGAACCACCAGCGCGCCTGGGCCGTGTCCCAGCCGTTGTCGATATGGATGACGACGGCGGCGTTCGGATAGACGGACTTCACCGCGTCGTAGCCCGAATTGGTGAAGGCGGCCAGCTGATCGAAGTGGTCCGCCTTGCCCTCGGGCCACAACAGGCCCTGAGTGATCTCGTTGCCGACCTGGACCCAGGCGATGTCGACGCCATTGGCCTTCAGGTAGGCCAGCGTGTCACGCGTGTGGGCGTAGACGTCGGCCTTCAGCGCATTGACGCCGTGGGCGGCCCACGCGGCGGGCTTGGTCTGCTTGCCGGGGTCGGCCCAGTCGTCGCTGTAGTGGAAGTCGATCATGAGCTTCTGGCGGCGTGCCTGGGCGCGCAGGGCCTTGGCCAGCGTGTCGTCGCGGCCGTTCCAGCCGCCTTTGGGATCGACCCAGACGCGCAGCCGGATGGCGTTGATGCCGTAGCCCTTCAGCAGTTCGAACGGGTCGGCCTTGGCGCCGGAGGCGTCGTTGAAGGCGAAGCCCAGGCTCTCCTGCTGCGTGACCCAGCCGACATCGGCACCGTAGGCGTAGTTGGCAGCGACGGGCGCTGCAGGTGATGAGGACGCGGGGGATGGCGATGGTTCCGCCGCGCTGGCCGTCGTGCCGCCACCACCGCCTCCGCAGGCGCACAGGGTCGCGACGAGCAGGGTCGACAGGCTGGATTTGAAGGACATGGCTGAACTCTGTTGTGTTGGCGGCGGAAAAAAGAAAACCCGCCGGCGATGTCATCGAGATCGCGGGCGGGGCTTTGCAAGCGCTCCTCAAGCGCGCGGTGCGGGCACCACGCGCTGCGGCGTCACAGTTTGTAGGTCACGCCCACGTTGAAGCGGCGGCCGAACTGGAAGTTCTCCTGACGATACGGGTCGTTGGAATAGGTGTAGAAGACCTTCTGGTTGGTCGCGTTCTCGATGCCGAAGCGCACCGAGACGTGGTCGCCGAGCTTCTGCGACAGGTTCAGCGACACCCAGGTCTCGGCACCGTTCTGCTGGATCAGCGTCGAGTCCCAGGTCGGCGCGCGGTTGTAGGCCGTGTGGCGGTTGGCCGACAGGCGAGCCTCGAAGCCGTTCTGCTCGTACCAGACCGTCAGGCCGCCGTTGCCCCGCATCAGGCCGTTGGCCGTGATGGGTGCGAAGGTCTTGCCGCTCTGGTCGCCGTTCTCCTTGATGCTGCCCGTGCTGTAGGTGTAGTTGCCCATCAACCCGAGGCCGTTGGCGAAGGACTGCTGGTAGACCAGCTCCAGGCCGTGAACATCGCCGCCGTCGCGGTTGACCTGCTGCGTGCAGTAGGCCGCCTTGCCGGCATAGGTGCAGGCCACGGAGGCGAGGCCGATGTAGTCCTTCACCTGCTTGTAGAACAGGCCGGCGGAGAAGAAGTTGCCCTTGCCGAAGTAGTGCTGGTAGGCCAGGTCGAGCTGGTCGGCCATCATGGGCTTCAGGCGCGGGTTGCCGCCGGAGACGACCGTGGGGTTGACGCCGTTGGGGTCGGTCGTGACGGTCTGCGCGGAGGTCATCACGTCCAGCGGTGCGCGCGACAGTGCGCGTGACAGGCCGAAGCGCAACTGGTTCGTGTCGTTCTCGTCCAGGCTCAGCACGAGGTTGAGGCTGGGGAGCGCCTTGGTGTAGGCGATGCCATCCTGCGTGGGCGTCACGACGTTGTTGATCAGCGAGTTGCCGTAGCCTGTCTGGCTGGTGTGCACGATGCGCAGGCCGACGTTGCCGCGGTAGCTCAGGCCCCCGACGGTGCCGCTCAGGTCGCCCTGCACGTAGGCGGCGGTGCTGCTTTCCTTGGCGCGCCAGTCCTTGGTGGTGAGGTCGCTGGTGGTGGGTGTGCGGCCGGCAGGGCTCAAGGTCGAGGCACCGAAGAGCTTGGTGATCTCATCCTCGACGTTGTTGAAGGCGACGAAGTCGGGGCGGCCAGACACGGTCACGCGCTTCAGGTCGCTGGCGTTGAACTGGGCCCAGCCGTAGTCCCATGAGGTCTGCTCGTAGTGCTTCTCGCGCTGCGTGGCACGCAGGCCGAACTTGAGCTTGTTCAGGTCGCCGAAGTTCAGCTTGCGCGTGACGTTGACCTGCTCCGAATCCAGCTTGTCGTGCAGCGTGCCGGCCGTGGTCGGGCCCCAGGTCTCGCCCGTCCAGTTGTTGAAGTTGGCCGGGTTGCCGCTGTCGGCGCTGAAGCTGTAGGTGCTCCAACCGTCCTTGGGGAAGTTCCAGGTCAGCTTGCCCGTTTGGGGCGAGTTCATGTCCAGCTCGACGGCCGTCCAGAGCGTGTCGCGGTCGGCGGTGGAGTGGGCCACGTCGGCGTCGATCTGCCAGTCGTCGAGCTTCCACCTGGCGTTCAGGCCGGTGGCGAAGTCCTTCATGTCCTGCTTCCACAGGCCGTTGATGGTCGTCAGCTTCGCATTGGCCAGCGTGCCGCCGGTCACGTAGCCGCCGCTGACGGTGGGAGCCCCGCTGTACGCGGCCGCGCAGCCGTTGTTGGCCCACTGGCAGGTGTCGGCGGTGTGGATGTATTGCTGCTCCTTGATGTCGGAGCGAGCCGCGTAGATGTCGCCGGTCAGGGAGAACGTGCCATTCGGCTTGTACTCGACCTTGCCCAGCACGCTGGAGCGCTTGTTCGTGCCGTTCTTGATGGCGTTCTGGAAGCCCCAGGACTCGATGGCGGCATTCTTGTTGCCGTTGCCGCTGTCGAAGCCCCAGTTCTGCACGCCGTCCTGCAGCACCGGCTGGTCGTAGTAGCTGAAGGCCAGCGCCACGCCGATCGTGCGGTTGGCGAATTGGTCGACGTAGATGCCGCCCAGGCGCGGCGACCAGGTCTTGGCGCCGTCGATCTTGGCGCCGAGCTGGTAGTAGTTGGCATCGGCCTTCAGCGACAGCTCACGGCTCTTGTAGCTCAGCGGGCTGACGGTCTGCAGGTCGATGGTGGTGGCGATGCCGCCTTCGGCGATGTCGGCCTGCTGGGTCTTGTAGATGGTGGCGCCCGACACCGATTCGGACGGGAACATCTCGAAGCGCACGGCGCGGTCGGGTTCGGAGGACGCGAACTCGCGGCCGTTCAGCGTGGCGCCGACGAAGCGCGGGCCCAGGCCGCGCGCGACGATCTGGCTGGCATTGCCGCGGTCGATGCCGGCGGCCATGCCGGGCAGGCGGGCGAGCGATTCGGCGATGGTCGTGTCGGGCAGCTTGCCGATGTCTTCGGAGGCGATGACCTCGACCATGCCGTTGGACGCTTCCTTGATGTCCAGCGCCTTGCGCACCGAGGCGCGGATGCCGCTGACGACGACGGTTTCCAGCTTGGCATCGCTGTCATTGGAGGGCGTCTGGGCCGCGGCGGGCAGCAGGGCGAAGGCCGGCAACAGCAGGGCGAGCCGGGTCGGCTTGAAGGGGTTCTTTGGCATGGGGTCTCCGTAGACTTTTCTAGTGGGCGCGGCTCTCTTTGGGGCCGGCTGAAAAAATGGTACGGAGCGGTTACATGCCAAACGTATGACTTCTTTGAGCGCAGCTATGTTGATTTCGGAAGGCGTTGCGCGGCGGCCCTCAGCTATCCGCCGGCGAGATAGCAGATCGCTGAAAAGGCATAGCTCGCTGCGGGTTCACCCGGAGCGTGGAGTAGATTCCCCCGCTATGAATCGCCTGCAGTCCGAGTTGCACCGTCTCTACCTCTTGCCCTCGTCCGAAGAGGGGGGGCGACTGACCGACGACGCGGGCCAGGTGCGGGCCCTGGTCATGGAATTGACCGGCCCGGCCGACTGGGAGCCGCTGTCCGGGGTCTGGCGTGGCGTGCAACTCGACTTCGAACTGCCGGCACCGGCGATCGCGGTGTCGGGCACCGATGGGTTGCAGCTGTGGTTCTCGTTGCAGCAGCCCGTCAGCGCATCACGCGCCGCGGACTTCCTGGCTGGCTTGAAGGCCCGCTACCTGGCGGGCCTCGCGCCGGCCGCCCGGCTGCGGCTGAGCCCGCCGGCAAGGGCGGCAGCGGTGCCCGCGGAACAGCCGTCCACGGGCAACTGGTCGGCCTTCATTGCATCCGATCTCGCGCCGGTGTTTGCCGACACGCCCTGGCTGGACATCCCGCCCGGCGTCGAAGGGCAGGCCGACCTGCTGGTGCGGCTGCAGAGCATCAAGCCTGAGGCCTTCGATGCCGCGCTGCGTCGGTTGCAAGCTATGGGTTCAGCGGCGGCGCCCGTCGTGCCGCCATCGGACAAGGACGTCGATCCGAGACGCTTCCTGCAGCAGGTGCTGAACGACGAGACGGCGGCGCTGGCGTTGCGTGTCGCCGCGGCGCAGGCCCTGCTGAAGTGCCGTCGAGACGATTGAGTCATCGCCTGGAGGCGGATGCTGGCAACGACAACGTCGGCGCAAGCATGTCGCAGACGAGAAGGCGGGCAGTTCATCCGAACGGATGCCCCCAAACCATCCGTCTGTCGGCTGGGCAAGGTGGGAGGCCCTTCCTAGACTGCCCTGCAACGGTTGGATTGAGTGCTGGCCAAAGCCGCTGACGCGGCGGATGGGTGGTCGGCCCCGTCCCGTCGACAGGGAGAGTTGCATGCTGACTTCCGCGTTTTCGCAATTCGGGCGGCGCCTGGCCGCGCTGCTGGCGCTCATCGGGGCGCTGCTTTGCTGCCCATCCCCCGCGCGCGCCCACAACGACGGCGCCTATTGGCACGACTCCGGACCTGCAGCGCACAACCCCCAGTGGATGCTGACGCTCAGCGCCTCGAAGAAGCTCACCGAGCTGTCGTTGCCGGGCACGCATGACAGCGGAACCTTCCACGGCGTGGGCGGCCCCATCGCGCAGACGCAGACCATGACCATCCGGGAACAGCTGGATTCGGGCATCCGCTATCTGGACATCCGGCTCAAGTACTACGACCTCCTTGCACTGCAGGACTGCAACCAGTACTACCAATCGTCGAACTGCGCGCTGCTGGTGTTTCACGGCGGCGTCGACATGTTCCTGAATTTCGAGAGCGGCGTACTGCAACCCACCGTCGCCTTCCTGAAAAGCAACCCGTCGGAACTGGTCATCATGAGCGTCGTCATGGAGACGGCCGACTGCAAGTGCGACCCAGCGCCTGCGCTCGACGCATTGCTGGACCAACCCGCCGTCATCGACGGCGTGGCCACGGGTCAAAAGTATGCGGACTATCTGCTGCCCGCCACTTGCCCGGGTCCGGCCACATTGACCTTGGGCCCGGTCCCCCCGCTCAATTCGAAACCCGATCCGAACTCGTGCGATGCACGCGGCAAGGTCCTGCTGACCCACCAGTACATGGGTCCCTTGTCCACCCGTCACTACTACCGGCCCATTGTTTCGATGGGATATACGGGCGTGCTGTTCGACAAACTCCGCAGCAATCTGGACCTCTATGCCCGGCTCTGGCTGCCCGTCAAAAGCCATCTGGCAGACGCCGCCAACATCACCGACAGCGGCCAGCTCTATTACGTTGGCAGCGGTGGCTCGGACGGCGGGTTTCCCTATTTCTTCGCCAGTGGCCATTCCAGCGCCGAGACGGGTGCGCCGCGCCTGTCGACCGGGCTGGTGGACGGCGCCGGCGCCGACGCATCCACCTTTCCCGACTTCCCGCGCACCGCATGCGCCCTCGGCCTGTGCACCATCTCCTACGAGGGCATGAACACGCTGATCGCGGACTACGTGATGCGCCCGGAGTTCCACGTTGCCGGCCGCCGCATCGGCATCATCCGTGCGGACTTCCCTGGGTCGCGCTTCATCACGGCGGTCGCCAGCGTGAACTCAGGCGTCAGCTTCAATCGCCCGAGCTTCGGCTACGCCCTGGTGACGTCGGACAGCCGGCCCTACACCCCCGGGTCATGGACCAACCGGCAGGTCGTCATCACGCCGCAGTGCGATGTCTTCTGCACCGGCAACCGCGCCGTCGTGTCGGAGGACGCGCCCAACGGCTTCAACTACACGGTGACGGGGGGCGGCTACAGCGTCAGCTTCGCGATCAGCCCGGTCCGGATCGACCAGAAGCCGCCGACCATCACGGCGGCCGCGACGACGCAGCCCGGCGCCTCGGGCTGGTACACCAGCGACGTGGTCGTGCACTTCAGCTGCGCCGACACGGGCGGCTCCGGCGTTGCCGAATGTCCGGGCGACCAGGTGCTGAGCAAGCAGGGAACGGTGTCGTCCAGCCTGAAGTTCGCCGGCGACGTCGCGGGCAACAAGAGCGACGGCAGCAACATCGTCACGGTCAAGATCGACAAGACACCCCCCGCCGTCGTCTACCGCGGCAACCTGGGCTCCTACTCGCCGGGGCAAAGCGTCGACATCCGCTGCGAGGCCATGGACAAGGAATCCGGCGTGGCGTCGACGACCTGCGCAGACATTCGCGGCCTGGCGTCTTCGTTCGGCCCCGGCAGCCACAAGTTCAGCGCCAGCGCCACCGACGTGGCCGGCCTCATGGGCACGGGGAGCGTCACCTTCACCGTCGTGGCATTGCCGGGCGACGTGAACTTCGACGGTGCCATCAACTGCCAGGACCAGGCCGCCGTGAAGGCCGCCTTCGGCAAGCGCACCGGCATGCCCGGCTTCGACGCCCGAGCCGACGTGAACGGCGATGGCGTGGTCGACATCCGCGACCTGGCGTTCGTCGCGCAGAAGCTGCCGGTGGGCACGACCTGCCCCTGATGGCCCGCCAACGCAACACACCATCCAAGGAGAGAGCAATGATGAAACCGACGGGCCTGTGGGGAGTCGTCCTGGCGCTGCTGGCTGCGCCCGCCCTGGCGACGACCCTGACCTTCGCCGCCCCGCCTGCCGCCGTGCGGGCGGGCGACAGCTTCACGCTGGACGTGGGCGTTGCCGACGTGGCGGACCTGTACGCCTTCCAGTTCGACGTCGGCTTCGACCCGGCGATCCTGCAGGCCAAGGCCGCGCTGGAAGGCGATTTCCTCTCCGCCGGGGGGCGCACCACGCTCTTCTGGCCCGGCAGCATCGACAACCTCGCCGGCACGGTGTCGTTCGCGGCCAATACCCTGGTCGGGCCGGGGCCGGGTGTCACGGGCAGCGGCTGGGTCGTGCACCTGTCGTTCCAGGCGCTCACGGCGGGGCGCAGCGAGCTGACCTTCGGCAACGTCGTGCTGCTCGATTCGGCGCTGGCAGAGATCGCCGCGACGCCCCTCGGCAGCGCCGTCAGCGTGACCAGCGTGCCCGAACCCGCCTCCGTGGCGCTGTATGCGATGGGACTGGCTCTCCTCATGACGAGTGCCCGACGGATGCGAAACCGCCCTTGAAATCGATCGCGATACGCTGGCTGCAAGGGGGTGAGCCGCGTCCCTGAATCCAGCGCCAACCTGGCCAGAACCCCTGATTTGGCGGCATGATCGCGCGGCCATGACCGCGCCATTGCACGCACTGCACCTGCTCATCGTCGACGACCACCCCGTCGTGCGCGTCGGCATGGCGCAGCTGCTGCGCACGCAGCGCGAGGGCTGTGAGGTGAGCGAGGCCGACAGCCTGCCCGCCGCGCAGGCGCTGCTGATGGCCCGGCCCGACGTGGCCCTTGTCGTGCTCGACGTGCACCTGCCCGGGCTCCCGCCGTTGCAGGCGCTGCAGCAGCTGCGCGCGGAATGGCCGCTGCTGCCGGTGCTGCTGATGTCGGCCGACACCGACCCGCTGCTGGCCACGCGTGCCCTCGACGAAGGCGCCGCCGGCTGGCTGCCCAAGAGTGCCGACGTGGGCGTGCTGCTCGGTGCGCTGGAGCTGGTGCTGGCCGGCGGCTGCTATCTGCCGCCCTTCCTGCTGCAGCGTGGCGCCGACGTCGCGGAAGAAGCCCTCACGCAGCGCCAGGCCGAAGTGCTGGCCCAGCTGGTGAAGGGGCGCAGCAACAAGGAGATCGCCCGCGAGCTGGGCATGGGCGAGCCGACCGTGAAGGGCCACCTGGTGACGATCTTTCGCATCTTGCGCGTGCGCAACCGTGCCGAGGCGGCGCTGGCCGGGCAGGCAAGGCTGGCCTCAATGCGGTTCTGAAGGCGCGCTGAGCCAGGCACGCAGCGCCGCCGGCGGCAGCGGCTTGCGCGCCGGCTGCACGCGCAGGGCCTGCAGGGTCTTGGCGCTCATCGGCAGGGTCTCGCCGCTGATGAGCAGGGCCGGCAGCCTGGCGCCGAAGGCCTCGCGCAGGGCCGTGATGGCGCGCAGCCCGTCACCCTCGCCGAGCCGCCAATCACTGATGAGACGCTGCGGCCGGGCACCGGCCGCGCGCATGCGCTCGAGCAGCGGCGCCACCGCGGCTTCGGCCCAGACCTCGCAACCCCAGGTGCGCAGCAGCGTCACCGTGGCCTCGCGCACGGCCTCGTCGTCTTCCACCAGCGCCACGCAGCGGCCCTGCAGCGGCTGGCCTTGGGGCACCGTGCGGGGCTCGGTCAGCAGGCGCGGCTCGTCCTCCGGCAGGCTGGCCGCGAAGCAGCTGCCATGGCCGAGGCGGCTGCGCAGGCTCACCGGGTGGTCCAGCAGCCGCGCCAGCCGCGCCACGATGGCCAGGCCCAGGCCATGGCCGCGACGTCGGTCGCGCCCCGGGTTGGCGAGCTGCACGAACTCCTGAAAGATGCGTTCGTGGTGCTCGGGCGGGATGCCCGGGCCGGTGTCCCAGACGGCGACCTGCACGCGGCCCGCGCGCCGTCGCGCCGCCAGCAGCACGCCGCCCTGCGCGGTGTGCGTCAGCGCGTTGGACAGCAGGTTGCGCAGCAGTCGTTCGAGCTGCTGCGCGTCGCTGCGCACCCAGAGCTGCGTCGGGCGCAACCGCCACTGCAAGCCCTTGGCCTCGGCCAGTACGGCGTACTCGGTGGACAGGCGCTCGAACAAGGGCTGCAGCGGCAGCGAACGCCACTGCGGCAGCAGCGCGCCGCTGTCCAGTCGCGACACGTCGAGCAGGCTTTCCACCAGGCCGTCCAGTGCCTGGGCCATGGCCTGCAATTGCTGCGCCGTCTGCGCCGCGCGCCGGCCCTGCAGTTCGTGCGCGGCCTGCGCGGCCAGCAGGCCGAGCGCGTGCACGGGCTGGCGCAGGTCGTGGCTGGCAGCGGCCAGGAAGCGCGTCTGCGCCTCGCGCGCCGCCTGGGCCTGGGCCAGCAGGGCCTCACGCTCGAAGCGCAGCGCGTGGCTCTCGCGCAGCAGCCGGGTGTGGCGCAAGGTCAAGGCCATTGCCAGGCCGACGGCGGCCAGCACCAGCAACGCGTTGTAGGCGCCGCCCCAACTGCGCTGACCCAGGAAGAGCGTGATCAGCGCTGTGGCCACCGGGGCGATCAGCATCACGAAGGCGCGTGGCTGCGGCGCCATCACGTTGATGCTGGCCACGCAGGTGAGGCAGGCCAGCATGGCGGCGTACATCTGGGTGGCATCGAGCCGCGCGTCGAAGGCCATCACCAGGGCCAGGGCCCACAGCCCGCCGGTCGCCAGCGCTCCCAGTTCGGCGCGCCGCTCCCACGGCAGGGCGTCGGCCGTCTCCGGCAGTCGCGCCACCTGGGTTTTCCACAGGGCGCGCAGCACGATCAGCACCGCGAACGCCAGGCCCCAGGGCAGCAGCACCGGCAGCGCCACGCGGTCGATCTGCGTGCCCATATGCAGCAGCACCAGCAGCGCCGCGGCCACCAGGCTCACGCCGCTCTGGGCATAGAACAGCCGCAGCATCGCGCGGCGCGTGCGTTCGTCCTGGGGGTGAGGCAGCATGGCTTGCATCATGCCTAGCCATGGACGAACTGGCAGCCCTACGAAAGGATAGCCGCAGGCCGCAGGCGGCCCGCCCGGCGTGTGGTCTTCACTGACCGGAGAGCCAGGACGCGGCCAGGCCCAGCGCGGCGCACAGACCCAGCAGCGGCATCACGCCGAGCTTGAAGCGGAACAGCGCCACGCCGGCGCCGACCGCGATCAGGGCCGAGATCCCGTCGAAGCGCCCGCCAAAGCCCTGCGGCCACAGCACGTGATACGCGAAGAACACCGCCAGGTTCAGGATGACGCCGACGACGGCCGCCGTGATGGCTGTCAGCGGCGCGGTGAATTGCAGCTTGCCGTGGGTGGATTCGATGACCGGCCCGCCGGCCAGGATGAAGACGAAGGACGGCAGGAAGGTGAAGAAGGTGACGACGCTGGCGGCGGCCGCGCCGGCCAGGAACAACGCGTCGGGCCCGAAGAGCTGCTTCGTCCACCCACCGACAAAGCCGACAAAGGCCACCACCATGATGAGCGGCCCCGGCGTCGTCTCGCCCAGGGCCAGGCCGTCGATCATCTGCGTGCCGGTCAGCCACTGGTGCTGCTCGACGGCGCCCTGGTAGACATAGGGCAGCACGGCGTAGGCGCCACCGAAGGTCAACAGCGCGGCCTTGGTGAAGAACCAGCCCATCTGCGCGAGAGCACCTTGCCAGCCACAGGCCAGCACCAGGCCGGCCATCGCGACAAGCCACAGGCCCAGGCCGATGCCCAGCACCCGCACCAGGCGGCCGCGACTGAAGCGGGCATGGGGTGGCGTGGGGGTGTCGTCGTCGATCAGCGCCGGGCCGTAGCTCTGCTTCGCGGCGCCATGACCGCCACCCAGGGCGAAGACCTGCGGCGCGCGCCGGCCGCCGACATGGCCGATGAGACCGGCGCCAAGCACGATGAGAGGGAAGGGCGCGTCCAGCGCAAAGATGGCGACGAAGGCTGCGGCGGCGATGCCCCAGAGCCAGGCGTTCTTCAGCGCCCGCGTGCCGATGCGGTGGGCCGCATGCACGACCAGGGCCGTCACGGCGGGCTTGAGTCCGTAGAACAGCCCGGCCACCAGCGCGAGCTTGCCGAAGGCCAGGTAGACCCAGGACAGCGCGACGAGGATGAACAGCGAGGGCAGCACGAACAGTCCGCCGGCCACGATGCCGCCCCAGCCGCGGTGCATCAGCCAGCCGATATAGGTCGCCAGCTGCTGGGCCTCGGGTCCCGGCAACACCATGCAGTAGTTCAGCGCATGCAGAAAGCGCTGCTCGCTGATCCAGCGGCGCCGCTCGACCAGCTCGGTGTGCATGATGGCGATCTGGCCGGCCGGCCCGCCGAAGCTGATGAAGCCGAGCTTGAGCCAGAAGCGCAGGGCCTCCCAGAAGGCGATGGGCGCCGGTGCCGCTGTCACTGCTTCAGCGTGTTCAGCCAGCGCAGGCTGGTCTCGACGCTGGCCAGCGCGGCGGCTGGCTGGTCGTGCTCGACGAAGAAGTGCTCGATTCCGCGGCTGGCCGGGTCGGCCAGCAGGCTGGCGAAGTCCACGACACCGGGGCCGACTTCGGTCATCTGCGCGAAGGCGTCGTCCATCTTGAGGCTGAGCACATCGCCGCCGACCAGCGGCGGCAGGGCCTTGAGCTGCTTGAGATGGACCATGGGGAAGCGGCCCGGGTGGGCACGCATCAGCGCCAGCGGGTCCTGCCGCGCCGCCACGGCCCAGCAGAGGTCCAGTTCCATCTTCACCAGCTGGGCATCGCAGTCGGCCAGCAGCAGGTCATAGGGCCGCTGGCCCTCGAGCGTCGCGAACTCGAAATGGTGGTTGTGATAACAGAACTGCAGGCCGGCGCGGCGGCACAGCTCGCCGGCGCGGTTGAAACTGTCGGCGCGGCGCTTCCAGCCGTCGAGGTCACGCCACCGGGCCTGGTCGACCCAGGGAAAGACGAGGTGGCGATGCCCCAGGGTCTTGGCGGCGTCGATGATGGCGGCGCCTTGGGGGCCGAGCAGGCGGTCGTTCACATGGGCCGACGGCGCGGCCAGGCCCAGTCCGTCCAGCCAGCCGCGGATGCGCTGCGGCGACTGGTCGAAATAGCCGGCGAACTCCACCTCGCGATAGCCCAGGGCGGCGATGCGCTGCAGCGTGCCGCGGAAGTCGCGCTTCAGCTCATCGCGAACGGTGTAGAGCTGCACGCCGGGCCGGGCGATGCGCGGGGCGTCGGCAGCCCAGGCCGGAGCAAGGCCGGCCGCGAGCAGGCCCTGCAGGACGAGGCGCCGGTCCAGGTTCATGCAGGCACCCGGTAGATGGCGCAGAGCTTGTTGCCGTCGGGGTCGCGCACATAGGCGAGGTGGAAGTTGCCGAGGCTGTGCTCGCGCAGGCCCGGAGGCTCCTCGATGGAGGTGCCGCCGTGGGCGACGGCGACGTCGTGCAACTGCTTCACCTGCGCGGGCGAATCGCACTTGAAGGCGACGGTGCCGCCGTTGGCAAAGCTGGCCGGCTCGTCATTGATGGGTTGGCTGATGGCCAGGGTGCTGCCGTTGTGGCGGTAGAAGAGGCGCACATGGCCCGAGGCTGCGACGTTGCGCACGGGCTGGCCGGCGCCGAGAACGCCCAGCACCGCGTCGTAGAACTGCTTGGACCGCTCGATGTCGTTGCTGCCCACCATGATGTGATTGAACATGTCGTCTCCTCGCTGTTGGCGTCCTGCGCTCGGCGGGCAGTCTATGCGCGAGCGCCGGCGGGCCGCCGGGACGCTCGCCAAGTTCGACGGTTTTGACAAGTTGTCTACCAACTAGTAGACTGGCTGCATTCGACAGCTCCGACATGCCGTGACCGCAGAACTCTCTCCCAAGGCCGCCGAGATCGTCGCTCAGACGCGCGCGCTGTTGGTCGCCGGCGGCTACAACAGCTTCAGCTATGCCGACCTGGCCGAGCGGGTCGGCATCACCAAGGCCAGCATCCACCATCACTTCCCGAGCAAGGCCGTGCTGGTGACGACCGTGGTGGCCCTGTACCGCGAGGAGGCCAGGCAGGGGCTGGCGTCGCTGGAGCGCGAGATCGACGACCCGCTGGCGGAGCTCAATGCCTATGCGGATTACTGGGCCGCCTGCATCCGCAGTGGTGAGTCGCCTTTCTGCATCTGCGCCATGCTGGCCACCGAGATGCCGACCATCCCCGAAGAAGTGGCCGTCGAGGTGAAGGCGCATTTCCAGCACTTGAACACCTGGGTGGCTTCGGTCCTCAAGCGGGGCGCGGCGCTTGGCCAGTTCCATCTGCTCAACAGCCCCGTGGTGTCGGCCCGCGCCTTCATGGCCGTCGTGCATGGCGCCATGCTGATGTCCCGCGCCCTGGACGATCCCAAGGCCTTCGCCATCATCGTCCAGCCCGCCATCCTGAAGCTGACCGAGCCGAGCTGAGCGCTTTCATCCATGGGCGGCTCGACCGCCTTTCCTTTGATTCATCGATCTATCAACTAGTAGGTTAATTTCCAACCGGAGCCATGTCATGCCTCACCCGCTTTCATCCCTCGGTGCCGTGCACACCGTCATCAGCCTCGTGCCGGTGCTGGCCGGCCTGTATGGATTCGTCCGCTTTCATCGCATCCAGACGTCGCAGCGGTCCGGCCAGGTCTACCTGTTCGGGCTGGCCCTGTCGGTGCTGACCTCCTTCGGGCTGTCCAGCACCGGTGGCATCAATGCCGGCCATGTGCTGGGCGTGCTCGCGCTGTTGGCAGCCTTCGGCGGCACGCTGCTGGTGCCGCGGCTGCGCTTGCTGGGCCGACTGGCGCCACACCTGAAGACGCTGGGGCTTTCCGCGAGCTTCTTTCTGCTGTTGGTGCCGGGCATCAACGAGACGCTCACCCGGCTGCCGGCGGCGGGGCCGTTGGCCACGGGACCCGACGATCCGCTGGTGCGGACCTCGCTGCTGGCCTGGCTGGTGGTCTTCCTGGTCGGCTTCGCGCTGCAGGTCAGGGAAACCCGATCGGCGCGATGACGCAGCTCACTTCGGGCCCGCCGCCCGCGCCGCCAGCGTGCCCAGCTCGCCATACAGCGGCAGCACATTGGTGCCGGCCGTAGGGTGGACGCGGTTGGACAGCAGCACGAAGAAGCTCTGGCTGGCCGGGTCCATCCACAGGGCGCAGCCCGTGAAGCCGGTATGGCCGAAGCTGGTGGGCGGAAACAGACTGCCGCGCGGCCGGGAGTAGGGCGTTGCGATGTCCCAGCCCATGCCGCGCTTCTCGGCAAGCTGAGGCGGAGATTGGGGCATGGTCAGCAGCACCACGCTGTCGGCCGACAGCAGGCGCCGGCCATCCTGGGCCACACCGCCGCCCAGCAGCATGCGGGCGAAGCGGGCCAGGTCGGCCGTCGTGGTGAACAGGCCCGCATGGCCGGCCACGCCGCCCATCTTGCGGGCCGTCGGGTCATGCACCTCGCCGCGCAGCACTTGGCCGTCCGGCAGCTTCTCGGTCGGCGCGATGCGACCGGTCGCCATGCGGCGCAGCGGTAGATAGCCGCTGTCCTTCATGCCCAGGGGCCGGAAGATCAGCTGCTCGGCCAGGCGGTCCAGCGTGGTGCCGCTGACGCGTTCGACGAGGAGGCCGAGCAGGATGAAGTTGACGTCGGAGTAGCGGAACTGCGTGCCGGGCGCTGCGGCCAGCGGCAGGGCGCAGGCGATGCGCAGCGCGTCCTCCCGGCCTGCCCAGTCGCCGGCGCCGTTGCGTGGCAGGCCCGAGGGCAGGCCCGAGCTGTGCGTCAGCAACTGGCGCAGCGTGATGCCGGCCTTGTCCTCGCCGCCGCAGCCGGGCAGGTAGCGCTGCAGCGGCGCCTCGACGTCGAGCTGGCCGCGCTCGCGCAGCAACTGCACCAGCGTGGCGGTGACGACGGGCTTGGTCAGCGAGGCAGCGTCGAAGACGGTGGCTTCGTCCAGCGGCTCGGGCGCGGGATCGACGGCGCGCTGGCCGTAGGCCCGATGGTGGCTGCCATGGCCGACGCGCTCCATCCACAGCGCGGCGCCGGGCAGGGCACCCAAGGCGATGAAGCGCTCGACGGCAGCGTCGGCCTCGGCGAGGGGCGCCGGCGCGAGGCCGGGAGGGTGCGCACAGCCGGTCAGCAGGGCCAGGGCCAGCAGCCAGCGGGCAGCGGAGGCTTTCATGGCCGGGATTCTGCTCAGTCCCGAAGCCTGGCTTCGATGGCGGCGCTACCGCAGCTCATGGCTGTTGATGCTTCCGGCATGCCTTCACTCGCGAATTTGATTGCTCTTCGTCGTCATACGGCGTTATGGTCGGATCGTACTGTTTGTCTCCTCCGCCCCTCCGGGTGGATTCAGCCCTTCGGTCCGCTGCGGCGGTCGAAGGGTTTTTTCTTGGCTGCAGCCGAGGCCGCAGCGCAAACCGCATAACCGTCCACGTTTTGCTTCGTTTGCCGATGAAGCCCTGAGTCCTAGCCTTGCTCGGTTTTCGCATGAGAGCCGACATGAGCATCCAAGTCCTGGAAGATCCCGAAGTCCTTGCCCGCGCCCGCGAGGCCGCTCAGCTGGCGGGCCAGCCCTTCGCGGGCAGCGTGGCGCCGCGTGATGCCTGGGCCCTGGTACAGGCCGGCCGTGCCGTTCTCGTCGATGTGCGCAGCGCCGAGGAGCGGCATTTCGTCGGCCATGTGCCGGGCAGCCTGCACGTGGCCTGGGCCACCGGCACGTCACTGAACCGCAACCCGCGCTTTGCCAGGGAGCTGGAGGCCAAGGTCGGCCCGAGGTCCGGCAACGAACTGCCGGTGCTGCTGCTGTGCCGCAGCGGCAAGCGATCGGCCTTGGCGGCCGAGGCCGCTGCCAGGGCAGGCCTCGCCAACGTCTTCAATGTGCAGGAAGGCTTCGAGGGCGATACCGACACCCAGCAGCAGCGCGGCCACTTCAACGGCTGGCGTTTCCATGGCCTGCCCTGGGTGCAGGACTGATGGCCACCGACGCGGCCGAAGAGCTGCAGGGCATCGTCTGCGCCCTGCGCATTGCGCGCCGCCGCTGGCGCGAGGAGCACCGGCGCTGGGGCGACGGCGGGCGAGAGCTGCCGTCGCGCGAGCTGCTGGCCGATGTGGTGCAGCAGCTGGCCGGAGCGCTGTTCCCGATGCGCCTGGGCCCGCCCGAGCTGCAGCCCGAGGACGAGGACTACTACGTCGGCCACACGCTGGGCGCGGCCCTCGGGCGGCTGCGCCAGCAGGCGGGGCTGGAGCTGCGCCATGGCGCCCGCCTGGCCGGTGTCGAGCTGCCGCCTGACTCCGTCGCTGCTGACAGGGTCTCGGCCTTCGCGCGCCGCCTGCCCGCCGTGCGCGAGCTGCTGGACAGCGACGTCATCGCGGCCTTCCAGGGCGACCCGGCGGCGCGCAGCGTCGACGAGGTGCTGCTTTGCTACCCGGGCCTGCATGCGCTGATCAGCCACCGCCTCGCTCACGAGCTCTACACCCTCGGCCTGCCGCTGATCGCGCGGGTCATCTCGGAACTGGCCCACGCCGACACCGGCATCGACATCCACCCGGGCGCCACCATCGGCCCCGGCTGCTTCATCGACCATGGCACCGGCGTCGTCATCGGCGAGACGGCCATCATGGGGCGAGGCGTGCGCCTCTACCAGAACGTCACGCTGGGCGCCAAGAGCATCCCGACCGACGAGTCCGGCCATGCCCGCAAGGGCCAGCCGCGCCATCCCATCGTCGAGGACGAGGTCGTCATCTATGCCGGCGCGACGGTGCTGGGCCGCATCACCCTCGGCCGCGGCTCGGTCATCGGCGGCAATGTCTGGCTGACCCGCAGCGTGCCGCCGGGCAGCCGCATCTCCCAGGCCGATTCCCAGGCGCTGGCGCCGGGCGAGCCGGCCTCGGCCTTTCAGTCGCTGGCGGCCTGAGCCGCCGCATCCCTTCACCCCACCACCCACCCGGAGCCTTTTCTTCCATGGCTGACCTCAACCAACTCGCGCTCGGCGATGCCGCGGCGCGGCAGCTGGCCAACGCGACCAAGACCGTCCCCCAGCTCTCCACCATCACGCCGCGCTGGCTGACCCATCTGCTGCAGTGGATTCCGGTCGAAGCCGGCATCTACCGCCTCAACAAGGTGGCCGACCCCGAGGCCGTCAAGGTCGCCTGCGCCAAGCGCGACGAGGCCGAGCTGCCCGTCACCTACGCCGACTACGACGCTGCGCCGCGCGAGTACTTCCTGAACGCGGTGGCCACCGTGCTGGACGTGCACACCCGCGTGTCTGACCTCTACAGCAGCCCGCACGACCAGATCAAGGAGCAGCTGCGCCTCGTCATCGAGACCATCAAGGAGCGCCAGGAGTCAGAGCTCATCAACAACCCCGACTACGGTCTGCTGGCCAATGTCGCGGACTCGCAGCGCCTGTCGACCCTCACGGGCGCGCCGACGCCCGATGACCTGGACGACCTGTTGAGCAAGGTCTGGAAGGAGCCCGCCTTCTTCCTGACCCATCCTCTGGGCATTGCCGCCTTCGGCCGCGAGTGCACCCGCCGCGGCGTACCGCCGCCCACCATCAGCCTGTTCGGCAGCCAGTTCCTGACCTGGCGCGGCATCCCGCTGATTCCCAGCGACAAGGTGCCCGTCAACGACGGCAAGACCAGCATCATCCTGCTGCGCGTGGGCGACAAGCGCCAGGGCGTCGT
>CBHWBD010000063.1:0-24657 GCA_966111775.1 uncultured Comamonadaceae bacterium
AGCCCGCCGATGCGCGAGGTCATCGTGCTGCGCGAACTCGAAGGCCTGGACTACCGCGATATCGCCCACATCGCCGGCATTCCCATCGGCACCGTCATGTCGCGGCTCTCGCGAGCCCGTGCTCAACTTAAGCGCCAGCTCAGCCTGGCAGGTCTTCCCTGATGAACGACGACGACCTCACCCGCCTGCTGCAGGAGCATGCCAGCCGCCACCCGGCGAACGAGCGCCTGCGCGCAGCCGTGCGCACGCAGATCACGCTGCAGTCCGCGGCGCAGGAGAAGCCAGTCGCCCGCGCGAACTGGCGCGAGCGCCTCGCCGGGCTGCTGCGCATCCACCCCGCTTTGGCCGGCGCCGGTGGCCTGGCCCTGGGCGTCGTGCTGACGCTGGTCCTGCTGCGCGTGCCCGATGGTGAACTGCCCGACGACCTCGTCGCCGCCCATGTGCGCGCCCTGCAGGTCGGTCCGCTTTACGAGGTCGCCTCCAGCGACCGCCACACCGTCAAACCCTGGTTCCAGGGCCGGCTCGACTACGCGCCCACGGTGCTCGACGGACCGCTGCGCGAGCAGGGCTTTGCGCTGCTGGGCGGCCGCGTGCAGGCCGTGCAGGGACGACCGACGGCTGCGCTGGCCTACCAGGTCAGGCTGCACAAGATCGACCTCTATCAATGGCCAGTCGACCGCGGCGTCGCGGAGGAAAAGCTGCAGCGCCGCGGCTTCAACCTGGTTCGCTGGAGCGACGGCGCCATGCAGTACTGGGCCGTGTCGGATGTCGACGTCACGGAGCTGGAGCGCTTTGCCTTAGCCTGGCGCGCGGCAGCTCACTAGCGCCCTTCGATGGCGCGCCGGATCGCAGCAGCGGGCGCCGCATCGTCCAGCTTCACACCGTCGCCCTGCGCCACTACGCCCAGCTCGCGCCACAACGTGGCCAGGTCTACCAGCGCGGCTGTGTCCTTCACGTCCCGGTAGAGATCGGTCAGCACGGTCTGGCCGACAGCAGCGTCGGCCACCGCGAGCAGCCGCGTGATGCTCCAGTCCTGGCCGTAGTGGCCGCCGGCAGCCTGCACGCCTTGCAGCGCCTGCCGCAACCCGGCACGACCACCACTGGCGCGCAGCATGCGCACATCGGCCTGCAGGCAGAAGAGAGCGCCACCCCAATACAGCCGCCCCCAGCTGCGCGTGCCGTCCAGGCCGCGGTCGCCGCTCGCAGGCTGGCCCTGGGGCATGCCGTGGAGCAGCTCGGTCCAGAGCTGAGTGAAGGGCGTGACGCCGGCACGCGCACGCGCCACCGTCTCGACATAGGTGGCCAGACCCTCGTGGAGCCAGTTATGGGCGCGCGGCAGATTGGGCACGCTGAGGTGCACGAGTTCATGCACCAGCACCCAGTCGTCCAGGAAGCGTGCGGTCCGGGTCTCGCGACCGACGCGCACGCTGACGAAGGGCTCGGGGTCGACATCCGTACGACCGCCACCCACGCCTTCGCCCGGCGCCGCACGCAGGCGCAGCTCGATGCGCGGTTGGGGCTGCCGGCCGAAATAGCCGACCAGCGCAGCCAGGCTGCGTGCGATCCAGACGTCGATCTCATGCCGCGTGTCGGCAGGGAAGTCGCCATCCAGCTTCAGCACCACCTCACCCGAAGGCAGGCGCAGCCTGTCCGCCCTGGACTGCAGCGGCAGCAGACCGAGCAGCGCGGCGGTGCAGAGACGGCGCCGCTCCATGCGCTCAAAGGCCGTTGGCCTTGACGATGCGACCGACCTTCTCAGGGTCGCGCAGCAACTCGCGGTAGAGCCAGCGGTAATGGTCGTGGGCGAAGAACTCCATGACGGCGCGCGCCCGCAGCTCACCCATCAGCCTCTGGTCGGCGCGGTACTCGATGTAGATGATGATGAGGTGGTCGTAGTTGACCTCGGCGCTGTCCGAGCCCTCCGGATAGCCGACGGGAATGCGCGGGTAGAGCTTGCGCAGCGCGCGCACCGCCGCGGCACGTTCGGCCGGATGCTCGTCCAGCATGTGGTGCGTCTGCTCATGCACGAAGGTGGACAGCAGCAGGTCGTCGTCCTTGAGGTGACGCGCATGCAGGGTCAGCACCGGATGGCTGTGCGGAATCTCGGTCTCGTCGATGACGATGTCGCGGGTGTGGACCCAGCGCGAGACGTCATAGGTCTGCAGCAGGCGTTCGAGCTGGGCTTGCGTCTGGCGTTCGCGTTCGCTGTCGTGGGCGAGACTGATCTTCAGGCCAGGGTCGGCGGCGGAGGCCGTGCCGCTGAAGGCGAGGAATGCGAGCGCGGCGGCGGGAAGCAGGTGTTTGAGTTTCATGCCCGCATCGTCGCGGCTCAGGCGCCGACTATCCATCCCTCGATGGGATCGACAGCTTGCGGCCAGCTGAAGCGCGGCTGGGTGGCGGCCCAGGCGGCCTGCAGCATCGCGAGCACGGCGTCCAGGCTGTCGCCGCTGGCGTCGGCCACCAGCTCGTCGCGCTGGGCGTGGCTGAGCTTGAGCCTCAGGCCCAGCCGCGTGCGGCCCTGCTCCAGGCCCTCGACGATGTCCTTGCGCGCGATCAGCCGCTCCGGCGTCTGCGCGGCCTTGCTGTCGCTCTTGTAGGAGCGGCGGGCGATCAGCTCGCGGGCCAGCAGGCCGGGGTAGGCCTCGAGCGCGACGCGGCTGGTGTCGCCGTCCAGATGGCCGGGCAGATGCACGCCGGCCGCGATGAGGCGCGGCACGCCGGCATGCAGCATCCAGGCCACCGGCGGGTTGACCCATTTCATGCTGGGGCTGGACCCGGCCGGCAAGTCGCAGGCGCGGTGGGCGAACTTGAAACCCGCGGGTCGCGCGTCGCAGAAGGCCGCGAAGCAAGCACGGATCTCGTCGCGGCCCAGGCTGGCGTAATGCGCCATCAGCGCGGCGTAGTCGGTGGGCCAGCCCAGATGCTCGACCAGCTCGCGCGGCAGGCCGAAGGGCAGGTCGAACCCGGCCACCCACGGCCCGGGCCGACTCAGCCAGGCCGAAAACTCGTCCAGGCTGTGTAGCGCTACCAGCCCCGTGAAGCGCACCACGGCACCGTGGCGCTGCCCCGCAGCAACGACGATGGGCTTGGCGCGGCGGGGCGCACTCGTGAAGTCGACCCCGAAAACAGCAATGTCCGTCATGGCCGGCATTCTGGGGCTGGGCAAAATCGGCGGATTCCATGTCAGACCTGCTAGACCTGCCCGCCCTGCCCGCCCGAGACACCGGTTTTGACGCCGGCGCCTTCGACGATGCCTTTGCTGACGCGCGCCAGCGCGCTGCTGCCGGGGCTTACCAGGCGTCCAGCGAAGCCCTCGAGCAGCTGCTGCTGACCTGCCCGCCGACGCAAGCGCATCGGCGCGCCGAAATGCTGGCCCTGCTGGCCCATCAGTACCCGCGCCTGGGCAAGCTGACGGCCAGCGCGCGCTGCGCCACCGAGGCCCTGACCCTGGCCGAACGCCTGGCCGACGACATCCTGCTGGCCGACGCGCTGACCAGCCAGTGCTTCGTCTACGGCCAATTGCTGATGGGCCGCGAGGCGCTGGAGTGCGGCATGAAGGCCCTGGCCGCGGCCCGCCGCGCCGCCGACCCCGTGCGCGAAGCCTGGGCGCTGAACCGCGTCGGCGTCGCCTATGCCAGCCTGGAGAACCCCAGCCAGGCCTGCGCCTATGCGGAGCAGGCGCTGGAGATCGCCGAGCGCACCGATTGCGCCGAGGTGCTGTTCTCCTGCCACAACAACCTGGCCTACTTCTGGCTGCGCCGCGTCGAAGAGGCCCAGGCCCTGGGCGATACCGCCATCCTGTCCGGTGCCGTGGCCAATGCCCGCCGCACCGCCGACCAGGCCACCACGCTGGCGCGCCAGTCCGGCAGCCCCTTCCAGGTGGCGGTGGCCGTGTCCAACCTCGTCAATGCGCTGCTGGCCGGCGGCCTGCTCGACACCGCCCTGCCCCTGCTCAACGAGTTCGGCCATCTGGCCCACGACCACGGCTACCGGACGCTCGCCATCGAGGCCGACGTGCAACGCGCCGTCTTTCTGCGCCTCAACGGCGAGCCCGTGCAGGCTGCCAACATCCTCGACGCCCTGCTGCATGCCGCCGTCGAGCCACCACCCAAGCTGCGCCGCCTGCTGATCCGCTCGCTGTACGAGACCCACAAGGCCTGCGGCCAGTTCCGCGAAGCCCTGGCCTGGCTGGAGGAGCTCGTCGGCCTGGACCGCCAGATCACGCGCGACAACCTGGTGCTGCAGACCGAGGTCATCCTGATCCGCGACCAGGTCGAGCAGGCCCAGGCCCGCGCCGACAGTGCCGCCGCCGACGCCCGCCGCGAACGCGCCCGCGCGGCTCACCTCGAGACCGAGCAGCAGCGCCTGCGCGAACACGCCATGGCCCTGGACCGCGCCGCCCACGAGGACGTGCTGACCGGCCTGCACAACCGCCGCCACGCCGAGTTCGCCCTGCCCCTGTTGCTCGAGGGCGCGCGCATGGCCGGCCAGGTCATCAGCGTCGCGACCCTGGACGTCGACCACTTCAAGAAGATCAACGACACCCACGGCCACGCGGTCGGCGACGCCGTGCTGCAGCAGCTCGCCCAGCTGCTGCGCCACCGCCTGCGCAGCGCCGACCTGATGGCCCGCATCGGCGGCGAGGAATTCCTGGCCGTGCTGGTCGGCATCGCGCCCCAGCAGGCCGCCGAGATCTGCGAGCGCCTGCGCCTGGCCGTCGTCGAACACGACTGGGCCGCCGTCACGCCGGGCCTGGTCGTGCGCATAAGCGTCGGCATCTCGGGTGGTTCGCCCCATCAGCATCAGGGCGACACCCTGCTCAACCGCGCCGACCATGCGCTGTATGCGGCCAAGCGGGGCGGACGCAACCGGGTGCACGTCGACTAGGCAAGCCCCGGCAGCGTCGCGAAATAGCGCTTCAGCGCTTCCACCGCCACCCTGATCTTGGCCGGCTCGCCTTCCCGCCGCTGCGACACGGCGGCGACCGGCAGCGGCGTGATGCGCCATTGCGGCAGCAGATGCACCAGCGTGCCGCGGGACAGCTGGGCCAACACGTCGGCATAGCCCAGGCGGGCCAGCCCCAAGCCCTGCTCGCACATCTGCTGCAAGGCCACATGGTTGTTGCTGGCAATGCGCACCGGCACCTGAAGGCGCTGGCTCTCGCCGCCGGCACCGTGCAGCAGCAGGGCAATGGTCGGCGGCGCATCGCCGGCGTCCTGGGTCTCGCGGGCCCAGGCGATCCAGTCAAAGCCCGGCAGGTCGGCCGGCGTCGCCGGCAGGCCGTAGCGCTCGACATAGGCCGGTGCGGCACACAGGATCATCTCGATCTCGCACAGCGGCCGCGCAATCCAGTTCGAATCGGCCAGCTGGCCGACGCGCACCGCGATGTCGATGCGCTCGTCGATGAGATCGATCATGGCGTCGTCCACCAGCAGGCGCAGCCTCAGGTCCGGCGCCTGGGCCAGCACCGGCGCCAGGGCCTGGGCGATATGGGCGGCAAATCCGACCGGCGCCGCGACACGCAATTCGCCGCTGGGCGCATCGCGGGCGTGGGCCAGTGAATCGGCCGCCGCGCGGGCCGCTTCGACGAGGCGCAGGCAGTGCGGGTAGCAGCGCTCGCCGGCCTCGGTCAGAGTCAGCTTGCGGGTCGAGCGGGTCAGCAGGGTCACGCCGGCCTGGCGCTCCAACGCGCGCAGTGTCTGGCTGACGGCCGACGGGCTCATGCCGAGGCGCCGCCCGGCCGCGCTCATGGAGCCGGCGGCGACGGTCTCGGCAAACACGGCATAGGGCTTGAGATCGTCCATCTTGAATCTCTGCTTCAAAGTCTTGGCGATTTTGACGGTCTTATCGCCAGATCGTGAAGCCCATATCGTTCATCCATCGATCCACACCTTGGAGAACCTCATGAACATCGCCCTCATCGGCCCCACCGGATTCGTCGGCAGCGCCATCCTGACCGAACTGCTGCAACGCGGCCACCGCGTCACCGCCCTGGCACGCGACCCGGCCAAGCTGGAGGCACGCGCGGGCCTGACCGCCGTCGCCGCCGACGCCTATGACGCGAATGCCGTCGCCGCCGCCGTGCGCGGCCACGACGCCGTCGTGTCCGCCTTCAACCCAGGCTGGAACGAGTCCGAGCTCTATGACAAGTTCCTGCGCGGCGCCGCCGCCATCAGCCAGGGCGTCGAGGCCAGCGGCGTGAAGCGCCTGCTCGTCGTCGGCGGCGCCGGCAGCCTGTTCGTCGCGCCCGGCGTGCAACTGGTCGACACGCCCGAGTTTGCCGGCCATGTGCCGCCCAACATCGTCCCGGGCGCCCGTGCCGCGCGTGACCACCTCACGGCCCTGCGCGACAACAAGAATCTGGACTGGGCCTTCCTGAGCCCGCCGGCGATGCTGGCCCCGGGCGAACGCAGCGGCGCCTACCGCATCGGCGGCGAAGAGCTGCTGATGGCCGGCGACAAGCCCGCCGGTATCTCGGTCGCCGACCTCGCCGTCGCCATCGCCGACGAGATCGAGCAACCACGCCATCTGCGCGCCCGCTTCACCGTCGCCGCGCTATGAGATGACGGCCTAGACTGGGCGGCATGAACCCCGTCCTCATCGAAGTCCTGCGCGGCAGTGCCGTCGAGTCCCGCCATGCCGGCGCCCTGGCCATCGTCGACGCCTCGGGCGCGGTGCACACGGCCCTGGGCGACATCGAGCGCCCGATCTTCCCGCGTTCCGCCGTCAAATTGCTGCAGGCTTTGCCGCTGGTGGCCAGCGGTGCTGCCGACACGTTTGCGCTGACCGACGCGGAGCTGGCCCTGGCCTGCGCCTCGCACAGCGGCGAGCCTGAACACGTGGCCACCGCTGCGGGCGTGCTGGCCAGGCTGGGGCTGGATGCCGGAGCCCTGGAATGCGGCACGCAATGGCCCAGCCGCGAGCCGGTGCTGCGGGGCATGGTGGCGCGAGGCGAGATGGCCACGCCGCTGCACAACAACTGCTCGGGCAAGCACAGCGGCTTTGTCTGCGTGGCCTGCCTGATGGCCCGGAGTGCGGGCGCCGAGCCGGCCGAGTTCGTGCGCGGCTATGTCGCGGCCGAGCACCCGGTCATGCGCGAGGTGTCGGCGGCGCTGTCGGCGACGACGGGCGTCGATGTCGAACAGGCACCACGCGGCACCGACGGCTGTTCCATCCCGACCTTCGCCCTGCCGCTGCGCTCACTGGCTCTGGCCTTCGCGCGCTGCGGCACGGGACTGGGCCTGTCCGACGGCCATGCCAAGGCCGCGCATCGGCTGCGCCAGGCCGCGGCGGTGGCGCCCTTCATGGTTGGCGGCACGGACCGCTTCGACACGCGTGTCATGCAGGCCTACGGGGAGCGCGTCTTCTGCAAGATCGGCGCCGAGGGCGTGTACTGCGCCGCCTTGCCCGAACTCGGCCTGGGCATCGCGCTGAAGATCGACGACGGCGCCGTGCGCGCCGCCGAGGCGGCGTTTGCTGCCGTCGCCCAGGCCCTGCTGAGGACTGAGGACGAGCTGCTGCGCGGCTACAGCCACTTGCAATTGCGCAACTGGCGCGGCATAGCCGTCGGCTCGCTGCGGCCGGCGCAAGCGCTCACGCAGGCGCTTGCACACTAGCCTGCTGCAGCCTCAGTGGCGGTCGCGGCGCGGCGGCAAAGCCTGGTCAGCATTGCTGCTGGTCGAGGAGTCGGTCGTGGGGGTCGTGCTCGATGTCGGCGTCTCGCTGGCATAGGCGGGCGTGCTGGGCTGCTGAGTCTGAGCCGGCATGGCCGGCGCCGCGCTGACGTCCGTCGCCGGCGGTGAACTGGGCATCGTGTCGGTGCTCTGGGAGGGCGGCTCGGCGCTGGCCATGGGGGCCGCGGGAGCTGGTGTTTCCGCCGGCATGGCGACTGTCGTGGTGTCCACCGCATTGGGCTGGCTCGTCGTGTCCAGCGGATTGGTCGGCGTGGCCTCGGCCAGCGTCGGCGTCGTGTCCGCATCGCGCGACAGGCCGGCGGTCTCCTCGCTGGTACGCGAGGACGCGCAGCCGGCGACCGCGACGATCAGGCTGGCGGTCGCGATGGCAACGGCAGTCGACAAGGGGGGGAATCTCTTGCTCATGATGGCTCTCCAGGGTTGATGAAGCGGTTCACGCTGCCATCCGCTGGCAACGCGGCGCGGCCCACGCCGCCACTGCAGGCCGGCAAAGACCGTTCCCAGGCCGCCAAGCGCCCCCTTGCCGGCTGGTGCTGATCTGATGCCTTGCGCCGGCCGCTGTCCGTCGCCAGTCGATAAAAAACGATACAAAAAGCGACCAAGCAAGCGCTTGATTGGTTTTACAGTCCGCCCCCATGCCTGCTGCCAAGCCGACCGCCATCGAAGCCTTGCCACCCCGTGACCGCCTGTTGCAGGAGGCCATGCGCCTGTTCGGCGAAAAGGGCTTCGACGCCGTGACGACGCGGGAGATCTGCGCCGCCGCCGGCGTCAACCCGGGCGCCATCCACTACCACTTCACCGACAAGGACGGCCTCTACCGCGAGGTGCTGCGCCTGCCCGTCGTCGACCTGCAGCAGCAGTTGGCCGGCTTCGACGACCCCGGGCTCAGCCTGCACGAGTCGATCCGCCGCTTCCTGCAGCCGTTTCTCTTCGACGACGGTGCCTGCAGTGCGCAGCTGTTCTTCCGCGAGATGCAGGCACCCAGCCCCATCTTCATGCAGGCCGTGGCCGAGGAGGTGGGGCCCATCTTCGACCGCTTCGCCCGCCTGCTGGCCCACCACGCCGGCCTGGCCGAACCGACGGCTGCCATCCACCAATTGGCCATGGGCCTGCAGGCCATGGCCCACGACTACTCCATGACCCGTCCCATGCTTGACGCCTTCCATCCCGAGTTGCTGGCCAACGACCCGCTGCTCGAGCAGACCTGCCACCGCCTCGCCGACTGGGGCTGTGCCCTGGTCGCCTACGAGCGTGCCCAACACAACTCCCGATGAAGCACAGCCGCCATCTCCTGGCCGCGCCCCTGCTGGCGCTGCTGACCGCCTGCATGTCGCCGCCGCCGGCCCCGCCTGCCACGCCGACCTCGGTCCCGGCCGCATGGCGCTCGCCGCTACCCCACGGTGGCAGCACCGTCGCCCTGGCGCAGTGGTGGCAGGCCTTCGAGGACCCGGCCCTCGCCCGCCTCGTCGAACGCGCCGAGGCCCAGAGTCCGACGCTGGCCCAGGCCGCCGCCCGTCGCCGCCAGGCCGAGGCCGGCGCAGCCCAGGCCCGCGCGGCCCTGTTCCCCCAGATTGGCGTCGGCGCCCAGCTGCAGCGGGGCCGTGCCCTGAACGGCGTGGCCGGAGACAGCACCCAGGCCAGCGGGCAGTTCAGCGCCAGTTGGGAGATCGACCTTTTCGGCGGCCAACGCGCCGCGGTCGCCGCGGGCGTCGCCGAGGCCACGGCTGCCACGGCCGACTGGCACGCCGCCCGCGTCAGCCTGGCGGCCGATGTGGCGACGGCCTATGTGCAATTGCGGCTGGCCCAGGCTCGCGAAGAATCGTCCGTGCTGGACACCCGCTTTGCCGAACAGATTGCCGGCTGGGCGCGTGAGCAGCAGCAAGCCGGCCTGATGAGCGCCAGTGACGCAGCCCTGCTGAACACCGAGCGCGCCGCCGCGTCGGCCGCCCGCAGCCAGTGGCGCGCCGAAGCCCAGATCGCGCTGCAGACCCTGGCCCTGCTGTGCGCCGAGCGGGCCGACACGCTGGCCGTCGAGCTGGCACCGCCGGCCATCGCCACCGTTGGCTTCGACCTGCGCCGCAGCCAGCCGCGCGCGCCGGGGTTCGACGTCGACGCCCTGCCCGCCCAGGCCCTGGCCCAGCGCCCCGACCTCGCGGCCGCCCACCAGCGCTGGCTGGCAGCAGCCCAGCAGCAGCGCCGCGCGGAAGCTGATCGCTATCCCCAGCTCAGCCTGGCCGCCATGGCCGGCGAGTCGCGGCTGCGCGTCGGCAGCAAGTCCAGCCACGGCACAAGCTGGTCCTTCGGGCCTAGCCTCGTCGTGCCCCTGTTCGACGGCGGCGCGCTGAAAGCCCAGAGCGACGCCGCCCAGGCCGCCGCCGACGAAGCCGCCGCAGCCCTGCAGGCGCAGTGGCTGGTGGCCGTGCACGAGGTGGAGGAAGCCCTGCAGCGCGTGGACGCCGGCGCCGAGCGCGAGCGCGAGGTCGATGCCGTCAAGCGCGAATGGGAAGGCATCGCCCGTCGCTCCTTCTCGCAGGCCCAGGCCGGCCTGCAAAGCGGCGTGCAGCGCAACACCACCTTCCGCAACGCCCTGGCCGCCTACGACGCCGTGCTCAGCGTGCGCGCCGAGCACGCCCTGGCCTGGATCCGCCTGTACCGCAGCCTCGGTGGCGGCTGGACCGCAGACGCCCTCCAAAACACGAACACCGCCTCCGCGCGCTGAACGCCATGAAGATCCGCATTCCCTTCGCCGCCGCCGCCCTCACGATCGCCCTCGCTGCGGCCTTCGTCGCCGCCCTGTCAAGCCCGGTCTTCGCCGCCGACCAGGCCGCCAGCGCCGCGCCCAAGCCTGCGCTGACCGTCAAGCGCGTGCTGGCCCAGACCGGCACCTGGCCCCAGACCCTGGCCGGCACCGGCTCAATCGCCGCCTGGCAGGAGGTCGTCATCGGCGCCGAGATCGGCGGCCAGCGCCTGCAGCTGCTGATGGTCGACGTGGGTGACCGCGTCAAGAAGGGCCAAGTGCTGGCCAAGCTCAGCCCGGGCACGCTGGAGGCCGACCTCGCCGCGTCCAAGGCCGCGCTGCTGGAAGCCGAGGCCTCGGCCAGCGAGGCCCACCAGACCGCCGAGCGCGTGAAGACCCTGCAGGGCAGCGAGGCGCTGTCGCCCCAGGCCATCGACCAGGCCCTGGCCGCCGACGCTGCCGCCCAAGCCCGCGTGGCCGCGGCACGAGCGCGTGTGCAGGCCGATTCGCTGCGCCTGTCGTACACGCAGATCACGGCGCCCGACGACGGCGTCATCAATGCTCGCATCGCCACGCCCGGCGCCCTGGTGCAGCCGGGTCAGGAGCTGTTCCGCCTGCAGCGCCAGGGCCGCCTGGAATGGCGCGCCGAGGTGCCGGGCGCCGAGCTCGCCCAGCTCAAGGTCGGCCAGACCGTGCGCGTGCAGCCCAGCGGTGCACCGGCCGTCGAAGGCCGCATCCGCCGTGTCTCGCCGCAGATCGATGCCCAGACCCGCAACGGCCTGGTCTATGTGGACCTGAAGGCCGGCGAGGCCTTGCGTGCCGGCCTGTTCGCCCGCGGCGACTTCGTGCTCGGCGAGAGCAGCGCGCTGACGCTGCCTCAGACCGCCGTGCTGCTGCGCGACGGTTTCAGCTATGTCTTCCGCATCGACGGCAGCAAGGTGCGCGAGCAGAAGGTGCAGACCGGTCGGCGCGAGGGCAACCGCGTCGAGCTGAAGTCCGGCCTGGCCGCCGGCACGGCCGTCGTCGAGTCCGGCGTCGGCTTCCTCGCCGACGGTGACACGGTTCGCGTGGCGCCCTGAGGAGACACAACGATGTTCAACGTCTCCCGCTGGTCCATCGCCAACCCGGTGCCGGCCATCATGTTCTTCATCATGCTGACGGCAGCCGGCCTCTACGGCTTCAAGCAGATGAAGATCCAGCAGTTCCCCGACATCGAACTGCCCACCATCGTCATCAGCGCCTCCCTGCCCGGCGCCGCGCCGGCGCAGATGGAGACCGAGGTCGCCCGCAAGATCGAGAACTCGGTCGCCACGGCCACCGGCGTCAAGCACATCTACACCAAGGTGCAGGACGGCGTCGCCACCGTCACCGTCGAGTACCGCCTCGAGAAGCCGCTGCAGGAAGCCCTGGACGACACCCGCGACGCCATCGCCCGCGTGCGCGCCGACCTGCCGGCCGATCTGCGAGACCCGGTCGTCACCAAGATGAACCTGTCGGGCATGCCCATCCTGACCTACACGGTCTCGAGCAATCGCATGGACGACGAGGCCCTGTCCTGGTTCGTCGACAACCAGGTCACCAAGCGCATGCTGTCGGTGCGCGGCGTCGGCTCGGTGGCCCGCGTCGGCGGCGTCGGCCGCGAGCTGCGCGTGGAGATCGACCCGGCCCGCCTGCTGGCCCTGCGCGTCAGCGCGGCCGACGTGTCGCGCCAGTTGAAGCAGGTGCAGCAGGAAGCCCCCGGCGGCCGCGCGACCCTGGGCGGCGCCGAGCAGTCGCTGCGCACCATCGCCACCGTGCAGACGGCGGATGAGCTGGCCGCCATGAGCATCCCGCTGTCCGACGGCCGCCAGGTCAGGCTGGACCAGGTCGCGTCCGTGACCGACACCCTGGCCGAGAAGCGCGCCGGCGCCTTCCTGAACGGCAAGCCCGTCGTCGGCTTCGAGATCGTGCGCGCCAAGGGGGCCGGCGAGGTGGACGTGGCCCAGCGCATCCGCGCCGCGCTGGAGGAGCTCAAGGCCGCCCACCCCGACATCACCGTCACCGAGGCCTTCAACTTCGTCGACCCCGTCATCGAGAACTACGACGGCAGCATGAAGCTGCTGCTGGAGGGCGCGGCCCTGGCCGTGCTTGTCGTCTTCCTGTTCCTGCGCGACTGGCGCGCCACCTTCGTCAGCGCCGTGGCCCTGCCGCTGTCGGCCATCCCGACCTTCCTCGTCATGTACTGGATGGGCTTCACGCTCAATGTCGTGACGCTGCTGTCGCTGTCCCTTGTCATCGGCGTGCTGGTGGACGACGCCATCGTCGAGATCGAGAACATCATGCGCCACCTGACCATGGGCAAGACGCCCATCGAGGCGGCGCGCGAGGCGGCGGACGAGATCGGTCTGGCCGTCATCGCGACGACCTTCACGCTGATCGCCGTCTTCCTGCCGACGGCCTTCATGAGCGGCGTGGTCGGCAAGTTCTTCGTGCAGTTCGGCTGGACGGCCTCCATCGCCGTGTTCTTCTCCCTCGTCGTCGCCCGCATGCTGACGCCGATGATGGCCGCCTACATCCTGAAGGCGCCCAAGAAGGCCCACAAGGAGCCCTTCTGGATGCCCACCTACATGAAGGCGGCGCGCTGGGCCTTCACCCACAAGGGCAAGACCCTGGCCATCACCGCGGTCTTCGCCGTGGCGGCCTGCACACCGCTGTTCATGGGCGCCATCCCCGGCGCCTTCATCCCGCCGGACGACCTGAGCCAGACCCAGATCAGCATCGAGCTTCCGCCCGGCAGCACCTACGCACAGACGGCGGCCATCGCCGAGCAGGCGCGCGCCGCAGCCGCTGCGCACAAGCAGGTCAAGCTCGTCTACACGGCGGTGGGCGGCGGCAGTGCCGGCGGCGACCCCTTCGCGATGAGCGGCGCCGCCGAAGTCCGCAAGGCCACGCTGACGCTGAACCTGACACCGCGCCACGAGCGCCGCGGCATCAGCAAGCAGCAGGTCGAACGCGAGCTGCGCGAGAAGCTGGAGAACATCGCCGGGGCCCGCATCAAGGTCACCTTCGGCGGCTCCAACGACAAATACCAGCTCGTGCTCGCTGGCGAGGACGGCGAGCTGCTCGCGGCCCACGCGGCCAAGGTCGAGAAGGAGTTGCGCGGCCTGCCCGGCATCGGCCAGGTGCTGAGCAGCTCCAGCCTGCAGCGCCCCGAGCTCATCGTGCGCCCCGACGCGGCGCGCGCGGCCGACCTGGGCGTGTCGACGGCCTCGATTGCCGACACCCTGCGCATCGCGACGGCCGGCGACTACGACCAGTTCCTGCCCAAGCTCAACCTCAGCCAGCGCCAGGTGCCCATCGTCGTGCGCCTGCCCGACGCGGCCCGTGCCGACCTGGCCCTGCTCGGTCAGCTGACGGTGCCCGGCACCCATGGCCCCGTGCCGCTGCAGCAGGTGGCCGAGCTGACGCTGACCAGCGGCCCGGCCCAGATCGACCGCTTCGACCGGCTGCGCAACGTCAACTTCGAGATCGAGCTGAACGGCCGGCCGCTGAGCGAGGTCCAGGCCGCCGCCGCCGCCCTGCCCAGCATGGCCAACCTGCCGCCCGGCGTGACCAAGGCCGAGATCGGCGACGCCGAGGCCTTTGCCGAGCTGGGCCAGGGCTTTGCGCTGGCCATGGGCACGGGTGTGGCCTGCATCTACATCGTGCTGGTGCTGCTCTTCCACGCCTGGGTGCAGCCGGTCACCATCCTGGGGGCCCTGGTGCTGTCCATTCCGGGCGCCATCCTGGCCTTGTTCGTGACCGGCACCGCCCTGTCGATGCCGGCCATGATCGGCATGATCATGCTGATGGGCATCGCGACCAAGAACTCCATCCTGCTGGTGGAGTACGCCATCGTCGCCCAGCGCGAGCAGGGGTTGACACGCCTGGAAGCCCTGCTGGATGCCTGCCACAAGCGCGCCCGGCCTATCGTCATGACGACCCTGGCCATGGGCGCCGGCATGATGCCCATCGCCCTGGGCTTCGGCACCGACCCGAGCTTCCGCGCGCCTATGGCCATCGTCGTCATCGGCGGCCTGATCACCTCCACCTTCCTGAGCCTGCTGGTGATCCCGGTGCTCTACGAGGTGGTGGACGACTTCATCCAGCGCTTCGCGAGGAGGCGCGCCGGCCGCCCCGCGGAGGTGGCGTCCGCCTGACGAGGCGTCGCCCCCGTGCGAGGGCCCCACCCACTCAGGAGCCCGTCATGGCAGACCGGGAGCGCTTGACGCGATACATGGCCTCATCGGCCTTGGTGACCAGCATCGTTTCCGCGGTGCCGTCCTCGGGGAAGACGCTGAAACCCAGGCTCGCCGAAACCATGATCGTCTGGCCGGCAGCGTAAAAAGGCTCGCACAGCGCTTCCCTGATCTTTCGCGCCAGCTGGTCCACGTCGTCCCGGGTGGCTGTCGAGGCCACCACGAGGAACTCGTCGCCCCCGAGGCGACAGACCGTGTCGCTGGCGCGCACCGTCGCGATCAGGACGTTCGCCACCTGCTGGAGGACCAGGTCGCCGACCACATGACCGCGCTGGTCGTTCAGCGCCTTGAAGTCGTCGAGGTCCAGCAGCATGACGCCAACGTGTTGCCCCATCCTGCCGGCCAGGTCCAGCTGATGCGACAACCGATCCCAGAGCAGGCTGCGATTGCGCAAGCCCGTCAGTGGGTCGGTCTGCGATGCCTTCACCGCCAAGTCCAGCGCCGCCTGGTTTACGCAGGCAGCCTGGGCCGCCAACAGATTGGTCGCGAGGAGGTGCCTGTTCTCCGCCCGCACGACTTGAAAGGCGGCAAGCCCTGCATCGCTGCGCGCCTCCTTGATCGCTGACTGCAGTGCCGAGAGCCGAGCCCGCGCCTGGGCGATCTCGAGCCGCAGCGATGCCAGCTTGCGCTTGCCCTTTTCGCTGCTGCGGCTTATGCCCATGGGAAGAGCAGGCCTTCAGCCCAGCCACTGCCGCAACTGGTCATACACCTCGGCACTCGACAGCAGATCGAGATGGCCCATACCGTGCACGACCGCCTGGCGCTGCGGTGCGAACCCAAGACCAAGGTCCGGCTCGTCGTGCTGGCCCAGCGCGCTGGCCACCGGCACCAGGCCGTCGCCCGGCAGCCTGGACCTCGTGCTGCCGGACGCCGGGCCGAGGCTGGCGGCAATGGCATAGCAGTTGGCTCCGCCTGGCAAGCCGACCCGGTCGGCCGCCTGAGTGCCCTCATCGCCCGCAGGACCCTTCAGGATGTTGCCCAGCCGCAGGTCGTTGATGCCCGCGCTGCGCACCCTGGCCAGCCGCGCCAAGGGGGCCGCATACGGTGCGGCGCCCAGTAGCAGGTCCACGCCATGGCCCTTGCGTTCGAGCGGTGCGCCCTGGTGAGGGGTGCCGAGGGAGATCAGATCGTTCACGCGCCCCGGCCAACGCAACCCGCCGCGCTGCATCTGCGCGCCGTGATGGATGGCGCTGCGCGCCACCAGGCCGCCCATGCTGTGGCCCATCATTACCAGGCGCTCCACCGGCACGGGCCAGACGCTGTACAGGCTCTCCATCAAGTGAGCCAGAACGCGGCCATTGGTCGATACGCTCAGGCCGCTGTTGTAATGGAGATAAACCGGTGTGTAGCCCAACTCGCGCGCCAGTGCCTTGCCATGGTCATGTCCCGCGCGATGCCACTGCAGGTCATTCATGCACAGCCCATGCAGCAGCACCATCAGCTTCGGTGTCACGCCGCCGAGGCGCGAGCGCAGCGCATGACGCTCCAGCGGGAGGGGCCTTCCCGAATGTCGGAACTGCATCGCGATCGCGAGCGGGTTGTCGGTCGCGGCGAGGTGGTCGCCCAGCAAGCCGTTCAGTGCCGCCAGGATGGCCTCACGTTCCGGGCGCGGCGGCTGAGGCGGATCGGCAGCGGCCAAGGCCGGCGCCAACCAGGCCAGCAGAGCATCGGCGCCGCCCCCAGCCAGGTCGTTCACGCCTTGCACGGACTCGTACACCGGACCGGCGAGACCGAAGGTGAGGCCCTCGACCTCGACCTCGACCTCGGCCCCGCCGCCCAGGGCCGGGATTCGTGGCAGCGTCACGATGCGCGCATGCATCGCCTCGACCAGGCCGGCCAAGCCGGCCACGGCCTCGGTGCCGAGGCGCGCGGCGCCACGCAGATCGGCAGCCTGCAGCAGAGGTTGCGTCATGGCAGGGCACGCCTTGCGCCGGTGGTCAGCGTCATCAGCACATCGGCATACCAGGCACAGTTCAGTCCCAGCGATTCATCCAGCACTGCGTCACGCGTGGCCATGTCCAGGCGACTGGAGTGCACGCCCAGCAGGCACCAGCGCGGCCTGCCAGGGGTAGCCGGCTCGACTCGCGCGAGCACAGGCGAGCCGCTGCAGCCGCGGTGCAGGCGCCCATCGGTGAGGAAATAGCCCAGGCCCTGGAACCGGACGCCATAGCAGGAAGCGACGCTGGCCTGCCTCACCACGGGGAGGTGATGCACGGTGTCGAAGAAGCCCAGCGGGAAGCCCGGGATGGCCAGCCGGTCGCCCACCTCGAAGAGGTCGAATCCGACCGGCAGATGCGGCGGCCCGAAAGGCCGCACGACGCAGCCTGCCGGCATCGCGGCCCGGTCGATCTCGAGAGCCGCAACGTCGACCTCGCCCGCGCTGTCGCGCGCCTGGCTCCACACGGTCAGGCCGTCGCGATGGAGCAGGATGGACAGGGTGGTCAACCGCGTCAGGTCGCGCGCATCGGTATGCAATTCGATCTCGATGCGGTCGGGCGTGTGCCCGGTCTGAACGTCGAGCAGCACATGGCGGCTGGTGACGAGGAAGAGTCGGCGGTCTCGCTCGAAGAAGAAGCCGCTCGCCGATGTCAGGCCCTTGGCGCCTGCAAAGGTCAGCACTCTCGTGACGCCGAAGAGCGCCTCGTCCTGGACACGCTCGTTGGCCGCAACGTCGCCGGCAGGGCGGGCCGGCGAGCCCATCGGACTTTGCTGCGCCCCGTGGCCGCGTTGCCAGGCGTCGCGCCGATCGGACCAGATCTGCTCGCTCTCTCCGGTGGTGCCTGGCTGGTTGATCGAGTCCAGCATCGGGTTCGACGCCTGCGCCTCGCCGCGGGCAGCGGCCTTGGCGCCCTGGCGCTGCAGTTCGGCGTGCTCGGCAGAAACGGGTGCAGCGGATGCTTCGGTGGGCGGTGCGCCCGCGGCAGCCGGTGCCGCCTCATCAGCGGCAGGGGGATCAGATCGGGAAGACAAGGGACAACTCCGCTCAAGGACTTGTCCCGACAAGGGCGACGCTTCCGCCGGTGGCGCTTCAAGCAAGCCAGTGTGGGGCGTTGTCACTTGTGCAGCGTGCCCCGACGAAGCCTCAATGTACCTGAAAGGGCGCGCCCCGGGAGTGCGCGGGGCTTCCCCGGGCCTGTTGGCGTGCCTCAGCTCAACCTGAACACCGCCACCGACTGCGACAGTTCGTCGGCCTGCTGCTGCAAGCTCGTAGCGGCGGCAGCCGACTCCTCCACCAGCGCCGCGTTCTGCTGCGTCATCCGGTCAAGGTTGGCGATGGCCTGGCTGATCTGGCCGATACCGGTGCTCTGTTCGCCGGTGGCATGGCTGATCTCGGTCACGATGTCGGAGACGCGGGCGATGGAGGCGTTGATCTCCTTCATCGTCTCGCCGGCCTGCGTGACCAGGGCCGAGCCGCTGTCGACGTTCTCGGTGCTTCGCGTGATCAGGCCCTTGATCTCTTTGGCTGCTTCCGCCGATCGTTGCGCCAGCGTGCGCACCTCGGCCGCGACGACCGCGAAACCGCGGCCCTGCTCGCCGGCGCGTGCCGCTTCCACGGCGGCGTTCAGGGCCAGGATATTGGTCTGGAACGCGATGCCGTCGATGGTGCCGATGATGTCGCTGATCTTGTGGGACGAGCTGCTGATGCGGCCCATGGTCTCGACGACCTCGTTGACGACGGCGCCGCCGCGGCGCGCCACCTCCGCCGCGTCGGCAGCCAGCTTGTCGGCCTGGCGCGCCGACTCGGCGTTGTGCGTGACGCTGGCGGTCAGCTCTTCCATGGCCGAGGCCGTCTCCTGCAGATTGCTGGCGGCCTGCTCGGTGCGCGAGCTGAGGTCGTGGCTGCCGACCGCGACTTCCTTGGACGCAGTGGCGATGCTGTCGGTAGCCCCGCGCACCTGGCGCACGACGCCGGCGAGGGAGTCCTGCATGGCCGCCATGCCGCGCATCAGCTGCGCCGTCTCGTCCTTGCCGCGAGCCTGCACGTCGCCGGTCAGGTCCTGGCGCGAAATGCGCTCGGCGGCCGCGACGGCACGCTGCAGCGAGCCGAGGATGGACTTGGAGTTGGCGTGCAGCAGCAGCGTCAGCACGGCGACGGCCACCACCAGCAAGACGATGAGGCCGGTGCGAGATGACGCGAAACGGGCGTCGATCTGGGCGATCTGCTGCTCGGAGTTGTCATCGATGAGCTTGGTCAGCGCCGCCAGCTCCTTGTCCAGTGCACGCACCGGGTCCTTGATCGAGCCCATGCCCTTGTTGGCCTCGGCCGTATCGGGGAACTCGCCCTTCGCGACGCGGTCGGCGAACGGCAGGAACCCTTCGCGGTAGGCCTTCAGTGCACGCTGTGCCTCGCCCACGGCGCCCAGGATCTGCGCGTTCAGCTGCAATGTCGCGACCTTGTCCAGGGCGGAGCGCGCCTTCTGCTCGGCCTCGTCCCACTCCTTGCGGTATTTGCCGACGGCCTGCGCATCGGCCATGTTGATCAGCGTGTCCTTCTCGTAGCGCCGCAGATTGCCGACGGACGCACGCGCCGTGGACAACTGGGTCAGCGCTTCGACGTCGTTGTCGACGAAGCGCTTGAGCTGACCACTGGCGTCGGACTGGGCCATCAGCCCGGAACCGCCGATCAGCAACATGCCCAGGCCCGCCAGCACGCCTACGGCGGCCAGTCGTGCCCGGATCGGGAATTGGCTCATGTCGATCATGGCTACCTCCTCGTCCCCCCTGAAGGCACCAAGGGTAGCCATTTCTGAGCGACTTGGGTTATTTCATGACCAGAGCTGGCGCATGGCGGCCTCGAAGGCATCCCCCACCCGAGTGGCGGCGCGCCAGGGCCGGGCGCGGCCGGCCACCCACACCGACTGCCACGGCGAGCCGTTGCTGCCGAAGACGACCGCGTCCAAAAGGGCTTCCTCGGGCAGGCCGCGCAGCGTGTCGGCCTCGCGGTTCAGCACCAGGCAGTCGGCCCGCGCACCGGGCGTCAGGCCCCAGGCCGCGAAGCCGGCGGCGGCGGCGCCACCATGGACTGCGGCATCGAAGAGCCGCGCCGCGCTGGAGGGCTGGCTGCCGGGTGCCGAAGCGACATTGCGCTGGCGCAGGGACAGGCGCTGGCCGTATTCCAGCCAGCGGATCTCCTCCACCCAGCCGCGCGTGACCTGGCTGTCCGAGCCCACCGTCAGCGGCACACCGCCGGCCAGCCAGCGCGGCAGATCGGCCAGGCCGTCGCCGAGATTGGCCTCGGTGCCGGGGCAGATGACGATGCCGGCGCCGCTGCGGGCCACGGCCTCGATCTCGGCCGGCTCGGCATGGGTGGCGTGCACCAGTTGCCAGCGCGCATCCAGATGACCCTCCTCGGCCAGCCACTGGATGGGGCGCTTGCCCGTGGCGGCCAGGCAGTCGGCCACCTCGCCGGTCTGCTCGGCCACATGGATGTGGATGGGCAGGTCGGCCGCGCCGACGAGGTCGCGCAGGCGGGCGATGTCCTGAGGCGAGGCGCCGCGCAGCGAATGCAGGGCCACGCCGGCGTTCACCCGCGGCAGGCCGGCCGCCATGACACGCTGGTGGGCCCGCCAGGCCCAGTCGGCATCGGCGGCAAAGCGGTGCTGGTCGGCTCGCAGGCCGTCGGCGCCGAAACCGCTGCGGGTGTAGACCACCGGCAGCAGGGTCAGACCGATGCCGACCTCCTCGGCGGCCTCGGCCAGGGCCCAGGCCATGTCCAGCTCGTCGTCGAAATCCTGGCCCTGGGCCGGGTGGTGCAGATAGTGGAACTCGCAGACCTGGGTATAGCCGCCGCGCAGCAACTCCGCATAGAGCTGGCTGGCCACCGCCTTCAGCTGCTGCGGCGAGATGCGCAGGGCCAGCGCATACATGCGGTCGCGCCAGCTCCAGAAGTCGTCCTGGCCGGCCTCGCGGCGCTCGGCCAGACCGACGAAGGCGCGCTGGAAGGCGTGACTGTGGGCATTGACGAGACTCGGGATGACGGGGCCGCCCAGCTTCTCGGCATCGGGGGGCGCCGGCAGGTTGACCGTGATCTCCGACCAGCAGCCGTTGGCGTCGACGCTGAGCAGCACATCGCGCTGCCAGCGGCCGTCGACCCAGGCCAGGGCGGCATGAAGGCGCTTCAAGGCTGCCATGCGAGCATCTCCTTCAGCAGCTTCTCGATCAGCGGCGCCGCGCCGTTGGCCAGTTCGTCGTCGTAGGCGCCGGCCGGGTCGGCGGCTTCGTCCATATAGCAGCGCTGGCACATCTCCAGCTGGACCGCATGCACGCCGCGGCCCGGCTGGCCGTAGTGGCGGGTGATGTAGCCGCCCTTGAAGCGGCCGTTGACGACCTGGCTGAACTGCGTCTGCCCTGCCAGCAAGGCACCCAGGCGCTCGGTGAGGGCCGGTGCGCAGGAGGCGCCATCGGCCGTGCCGAGGTTCAAGGCCGGCAGCTGGCCGTCGAACAACCAGGGCAGCTCGGAGCGGATGCTGTGGCCGTCGAACAGCAAGGCATGGCCGTGAGCGGCACGCAGGCGCTCGAGCTCGGCGGCCAGGGCCTGGTGATAGGGCTGCCAATAGGCCTCGCGGCGTGCACCGATTTCGGCGGCGTCGGGCTCGGCGCCTTCGCGGTAGAGCGGGTCGTCGCTGAAGAAGCGGGTCGGCACCAGACCCGTGCCTCCCGCGGCACCCGGGTAGAGGGGCTGGTCGTCGGGCGGCCGGTTCAGGTCGATGACGTAGCGGCTGTAGCGCGGCACGATGAGGCTGGCGCCGAGCTTCTCGGCCAGCGGCCGGTAGAGCTGCTCCAGATGCCAGTCGGTGTCCTCGCTGGCCAGGGCGCGCGGCACCAGGCGCTCGGCCAGTTCGGGCGGAATCTCGGTGCCCACATGGGGCAGGCTGATCAGCAGGGGCACACGGCCCTGCTGCAGGCTGAAAACGCTCATGCTTCTCCCTGTTGTCCTTGCCAGACCCGTTCTATCAGCGGGTTATGTCCAAAGCATGCTGCCAGCTCACGCGGATGTGCGCTATCCCAGACACAGAAATCGGCGCGCTGACCCGGCATCAGCCGGCCGCGGTCGGCCAGCCCCAAGGCGCGGGCGCCATTGACGGTGAGGCCGCGCAGGGCCTCCTCGGGCGTCAGGCGGAACAGCACGCAGGCCATGTTCAGCATCAGCAGCGGCGACAGCGTCGGCGAGCTGCCGGGGTTGTGGTCGGTGGCGATGGCGATGGGCACGCCGGCCTCGCGCAGCGCCGCAATCGGCGGCAGCTGGGTTTCGCGCAGCGCATAGAAGGCGCCGGGCAGCAGCACCGCCACGGTGCCGGCCTCGGCCATGGCCTGGACGCCCGCCGGGCTGAGGTATTCGAGGTGGTCGCAGCTCAGCGCCCGGTAACCCGCGGCGAGCTGGGTACCGCCCTGGTCGCTGAGCTGCTCGGCATGCAGCTTGACCGGCAGGTTGAGGCGCTTGGCCGCGTCGAACACGCGCGCCACCTGGGCCGGGCTGAAGGCGATGTGCTCGCAGAAGGCGTCCACCGCATCGACGAGGCCGGCCTGGTGCAACTCGGGCAGCCACAGGCAGGCGGCGGCGATGTAGTCGTCGGCGTCAGCGAACTCGGGCGGCAGGGCGTGGGCGGCAAGATAGGTCGTGCGCACGTCGACACCCAGGCTGGCCAGTTGGCGCGCCACGCGCAGCATGCGGGCCTCGGTGGCAGCGTCCAGGCCGTAACCGGACTTGACCTCCAGCGTCGTCACGCCCTCGCGGATGAGGGCCTGGGCGCGCTTGCGGGCGCTGGCCAGCAGCTCGACCTCGCTGGCGGCACGAGTGGCGGCGACCGTCGACTTGATGCCGCCGCCGGCCTTGGCGATGTCGGCATAGCTGGCCCCATGCAGGCGCTGCTCGAACTCGTGGGCGCGGCTGCCGCCGTAGACGAGATGGGTGTGGCAGTCCACCAGGCCCGGCGTGACCAGGGCGCCCCGCAGTTCGACGACATCGTCAGCCGCCGGCGCTTCGGCGCTGGGCCCGATCCAGCGCAGCAGGCCGTCCTCGACCAGCAGGGCGCCGTCGTCGATGAGGCCCCAACCGCTCTCGCCCGCCAGCGTCGCGAGCAGCCCGCCGCGCCACAGCCGCGATCGCGTCACTCGCCGCTCCAGGTCAGCCACCAGGCATTGCCCTCGCCGGTGAAGACGCAGCTCTGGGGCACGGGATCCTCGCACCAGGCGAGGGTCAGCGGCGCCATTGGCATGGCGCGGTGGCCATGCTCGAGCAGGCCGCCGCTGACGGTGAACAGGCCGACCCAGGGCGTCTTGGGCAGCAGCACATGATGGGCCGACTCGACCTCCAGGTTGCCGCGCCTCTCCATGACGTTGAAGACGTCGGTGTCGCCCTTGATCAGCTCGGCCTCGGGGGCAAGGCCGCCGTCGAAGCGCAAAGGCTCGTCGCCCACGCTCTGCGGCCAGTCGAACAGGCGCAGGCCCGAGCCGCGGATTACTGCCAGCCAACGGTGCACGCCCGGGAAGGCCGAGAACGGCCCGTCGCGCTCCACGCGCGCCACGCTGATGCGCAAGGCCCAGTCATGGGCATGCGGCCAGGCCAGCAACTCCCGCGTCGTGCCGCCTGCGTTCTTCCAGGCCTGCGGCTGCACATCGGCCGCGCTGACCCTGCTCCAACTCATGTTCTTTTCCTCGCGCTCAACCCCTGCTTGGGGGCAATCGCGCATTCTCCGCAGCTCTGTGCGGCCCGGCTCATGCCGAGAAGCTCCCTTGCAATTGGTAACGTGCCCCGGGGTGGGTCAGTTTCACGCTGGTTACTGCCACGCCGCGGCTGTAGGTGATGCGCTTGACGACCAGGCAGGGGTCGCGGCGGTTGATGCCGAGCAGCTTGGCCTCGACCTCGCCGGGCAGGGCCGCCTCGATCATGTAGCGCGCCTCCGACAGCGGCGCCACGTCCAGCAGATAGTGCGTCGGCGTGATGCGTGTGAAATCCTGCGCCAGATAGTCGGGCGCGCAGGCCGGGTTGACGGCGCGCTCCTCGCACTGGATGGCTACGCCGTTCTCCAGATGCACGATGAGGCTGAGGAAGACCGGCGCGCCGCGCTTGAGACCGAGCTCGGCGGCCTGCTGGGGCGTGGCCTTGCCGCGCGTCAATGCATGCACGCGGGCCTCGTGCATCCCGCCACGCTCATTGATTTCCTCGTGCACGTCGCGCACGTTCAGCGTCGACGAGATGCGGTGCAGCTGGGCCACGAAGCTGCCCACGCCCTGCACACGCTCGATCAAGCCCTCCTGCACCAGCTCGCGCAGGGCCCGGTTCACCGTCATGCGGCTGACTTCGAACTGGGCGACAAGGGCTCCTTCGCTGGGCAGCAGATCGCCGGCCACCCAGTGGCTGCTGGAGATGCCTTCGCGCAGATGGTTCTTGACCTTGAGGTATTGGGGTTCAGGACTGGCCGGGCTTCTGGACATGTCGGCATCCTAGTTGACTTGACTTGTATATACAACTAGAGTCCGCCCGATCCAAAAGGAGAAGTCATGTCCGCCCTGCCCCGCCCTGTCAAGGCCCCCACCGGCACCCAGCTGCACTGCAAGAGCTGGCTGACCGAAGCGGCTTACCGCATGCTCCAGAACAACCTCGACCCCGCCGTGGCCGAGAACCCGGACGCCCTGGTCGTCTATGGCGGCATCGGCAAGGCCGCGCGCAACTGGGATGCCTTCGACGCCATCCTCAAGTCCCTGCGCGAGCTGAACGACGACGAGACGCTGTTGATCCAGTCGGGCAAACCGGTGGGCGTGTTCCGCACCCATGCGGATGCGCCGCGCGTGCTGCTGGCCAACTCCAATCTGGTGCCGGCCTGGGCCAACTGGGAGCACTTCCACGAGCTGGATCGCAAGGGCCTGATGATGTACGGCCAAATGACGGCTGGCAGCTGGATCTACATCGGCAGCCAGGGCATCGTGCAGGGCACCTACGAGACCTTTG
>CBHWBD010000064.1:0-24513 GCA_966111775.1 uncultured Comamonadaceae bacterium
GCTTGATGCGCAGACCTGCCCAGCGCGACGGGCAGGTGTCGGACAAACCTAAACTCAATGCGCCCATCACTCCGCTGCAGAAGCGCAACTAGTTCTTCCGGTAGTGCGCCGTGATCGCATCGATCAGCGCCTGCCTGACCGTGGCCGCCTGCGGATCGGTCGCGGCCGGCCAGGCGCTCTGGGTGACGACGACGAGCTTGAGTTCGGGGTCGATCCAGATGCCCTGGCCGAAGATGCCCGAGGCCCAGTAGGGCTTGCCGCGGGTGGTCCACCACTGCAGTCCGTAGCCGCCACGGCCCTGCAGGCCCTCGGTGGCTTCACGCGTCGTCGTCGTGGCCTGCTCGACCCAGCCGTCCGGCACCACCGCCTGCCCGTCGGGCAGACGGGCGCCGCGCATGAAGAAGAGGGCGAAGCGGCCATAGTCGCGCAGCGTGACCGACAGGCAGCAGCCGGCAATCTCGGCACCCGAGCGGTCGAGCATCCAGTAGGCGTCGCCCTCCATGCCAAGCGGCTGCCAGAGTTTCTCGGACAGGTAGTCGGACAGCGTCCGGCCCGTCGCCGCCCGCACCAGCGAGCCGACGAGATTGGTCTCGCCGGTCTTGTAGACCCACTTGCTGCCCGGCGCGGCTTCGCGAGGCAGGCGGGCCATGTAGGTGACGACCGGGTCCGAGCCGTTGACGGAGGGCTCGGCGGCGAAGCGGGCGACGTCGGAGTTGGGGTCGCCGTAGTCTTCGTTCCAGCGCACGCCGGACGTCATGTTGAGGAGCTGCCGCACGCTGACGCCCTCGTAGCCTGAGCCCTTGAGTCCCGGCAGATAGGTGGTGACGGCGTCGTCGAGGCTCTTGATGCGCCCGTCGCGGATCGCCGCCCCGACGAGGGTGGACGAGAACGACTTGGCGACCGAGAAGCTCGTCCAGCGCATCTGCGGCGTCTGGCCCAGGCCGTAGCGCTCCAGCACCACCTGGCCGTCCTTCAGCACCAGCAGGCCCGCAGCACGGTTGCGCGCCATGTAGTCGTCGAGGGTCCAGGTCTGGTCGCCGACCTTGAAGCTGAGTTCCAGCGGCTGGGCCGCCACCGGCAATGCGCTGACCGTCGATCCACGCTTCACGAGCCGGGTGGGAAACAGATCCTCCATGTGGGGATAGCCGGCCTTCTGCTGCTCGAAGCTCCAGAACAGCACGCTGCCGCCGACGCTTGAAGGCGCGGAGGCCGCCGGCGTCGCGGCGGTCGGTTCCGCGGACCGGGCAGGCTGCAGCGCAGCCGTCAGCAGGACCGCGGTGACGGCCGGCAGGAGTCGCGCGGCGACGAATGTCTTCATGGCTTTGTCCTCGGTGCTGCGGTGAATGGGCGGCCCGGCCGCCGTCGGCAGGTCCGCGGCTGGCGAGCTTAAAGGCAAGGCGCCCCGGCCAGCGCTGCATCGATCCGCGCCAACGCCCTGTCGTCGTCGTCGTGTCGGCGCAGGGCGATGCCTGTCAGATCTTGCGCGCCTTCACCCGCGCGCCATCGACCAGCGTCGTGGGCGGGTAGAGGACGACCTCGGTGCCGACCGCCGGCCCGCCCTTCACCCATGCATGCGTGCGGCTGCGCGCCATCACCTCGACCGGCTGCAGGCGGGCGCGTTGGCCGTCGATCACGAACACCGCCATGCCTGGGGCATCGGCGCGCGGGAATACAGCGGCCAGCGGCGCCTGGCGCGCGCGCGCCTCCGACAGCACGACGATGCGCACGCCCACCCGGTAGCTGTCGCCCAGCGTCGGCCACTGATCGGCGGGTTGCGTCAGGTCGATCAGCACGCGCACGCGTTGCTCCTCGACGCCGAGCGCCGACACCTTGGTGAACGCGCCGGGCTCGACGAGGCGAAGCCGCCCCGCCAGCTCCCCCGGGCCGCCCCAGCGCTCCACGTGCACCGTCTGGCCGGGCTTCAGCTTCACGGCCTCGGTGGTCAGCATCTCGGCCACGACCTCCATGCGCGCGGTGTCGCCCAGCTCCAGCAACGGCGTGCCCAGGGTCACGCTGGTTTCGCTGGCCTGCTGGATGCGCAGCACGCGGCCGGCCACGGGCGAGCGCAGCACGAAGGCCGGGCCACCGCCACGCTGCGCCACACCGAGCGCCGCCCGGGCCTGTTCGGCCTCGTGCGTTGCAACGTGGTGCTCGGCCAGTGCCGCCTCCAGGTTGCGCTCGGCGCCGACGGAGGCGAGCCGGTCGGCCACGAGCTTGGTGGGTGCAACGAAGCCCTGCTTGGCCAGCTCGTCGCTGCGCTGCGCCTCGATGCGGGCCTGCATGAGGGCCACCTTGGACCCCTCCACGCGGGGGGCGGCGCGCTCGACGCCCGCCTGCGCGGCGTCCACCCGCGCGCGCAGCTCGCGCAGGCTGCGCTCGTCCAGCAGCGGCGACAGCGACGGCGTCAGGGTCGCGACGACGTCGCCCGCCGCGATGGCATCGCCCTCTCGCAGCGCGATGCGGTCCAGGCGGCCGGCCAGCGGCGCCGAGACGACGTAGCGGTCGCGCAGCCGGGTGCGGGCGTCTTCGTCCACGGTGGCCTCGAACGGGCCCTCGACGACGCTGCCGACCTCCACGTCCAGCGGGCGAGGCGCGAAGGCCCAGGCCAGCGCCAGCAGGGCGGCCAGCGTCGCGCCGGCCAAAGTCAGTTTCGAGGAGGTCTTCATTGTCATTCCCGGGTCTTGAGAACGGCCACCATGTCGAGCCGGTCGATGCGGCGGCGCACGACGGCGCCGCTGGCGAGCCCGGCCGCCACGACACACAGCGCCGCCCAGGCGTAGGTGCGCGCGCGGATCACGACCGGAAAGAAGAACTGGTCGGACTTCAGCAGCTCGGAGATGGCGTGGATGAGGGCCCAGCCCAGGGCCATGCCCAGGGGCAGGGCGATGGTGATGGTGATGGCCATCTCGCCGAGCAGCATGGCCGACACCTCGGCGCGCGTGAAGCCGAGCACCCGCAGGCTGGCCAGCTCCCAGCCGCGTTCGGCCAGCACGATGCGCGCGTTGTTGTAGACCACGCCCACCGCGATGACGCTGGCGAACACGGTCATCAGGGTGCTCATGATGCGCACGTTGCGGGCGCTGATCTCCTGCATGTTGCGCACCATCGTGGCCTTGCTGAAGGCGCCGGCCACGCGGGGCATCGCCTGGGTCAGGGCCAGCACCTCGGCCTCCCGGCCCCGCTCGATGGACAGCACCTGGCCGCCACCGAGATCGCCATCGCCCAGTGCGCGGTTGAGGGCGTCGCGGTCGATGTAGGCGTTGAGGCCCATCATGTCGCGCACCGTGCCGCCCACGGCCAGCTCGATGCGGCGCGGCTCGCCCTCCAGCACCTCCAGCCAGACGCGGTCGCCCGGCTTTGCGTCGAGCTTGGCGGCCAACCTGTCCGTGAGCAGCAGGCCGCGATCCTCGAGCGGCAGCTGGCGGTTGTCGACGTCCACCAGCCGGTACAACTCCGGCCGGGGCGCGAAGCCGCGCACGAGGACGCGCTCGCTGCGATGCCCATAACCCATCACCACCGGCACGAAGCGCGTCGTCTCGACACCCGTGACGCCGGGCAGCCGGGCCAGTTCCAGCCGTGCGCGGACGGCATCTCCGGGCTCGGCCGTCCACACGGTGATGTCGCCGCGCAGGGACAACGTGAACTGCGTGTCGATGATGGCCTCCATCGCGTCGCGGAAGTAGTTGCCGAGGATGGTGATGGCCACCGCGGCAGCCACGCCGCCCACGGCCAAGGCCGCGCGCAGCGGCCGGCGCTCCATGTTGCGCACGGTCATGCGCAGCGCCGGCCCCATGGCCTGGATGCCCAGGCGCTCGAGCAGCGTGCTGCGGTAGCGGCCGGGCGCCGGCGGCCGCATCGCCTCGGCCGGCGCCAGCCTCACCGTAGCGAGGATGGCGCTGAGGGTGCCGATCACCGCGGTGCCGACCGTGATGGCCGCGCTGATGGCCACCAGCGGCGCGGCCAGCTGGTGCTCGAAGCGCGGGAAGTGGAAGAACTCGGCGTACAGCCGCGTTAACGCGCCGCCCAGGATGTCGCCCACCGTCAGGCCGAGTGCGAGGCCCAGGGCGACGATGGCAAGCACGAGCTTCAGGTAGTGGGCCGCGATGCTGGCGTTCGTGTAGCCGAGGGCCTTGAGCGCGGCGATCTGCTCGCGCTGGGTGCCGACAAGCCGCGTCACCACCACATTCAGCAGGAAGGCGGCAACGCCGAGGAAGATGGCCGGCAGCACGGTGCCAAGCACCCGCTGTTCCTTGATCTCGTTGTCGAGCATCTGGTGCGACACCTGGTTGTCGCGGCCATACACGTCGCGGCCGCCATAACGGCCCAGCAGACGTGACAGGTCCGCCACGGTGCCTTCGGCGGACGCACCCGGCGCCAGCTTCACGGCCACGCGGTTGAACGCACCCTGCATGTCGTAGGCCGCGGCGAGGGCGTCGCGGTCGACCCAGAACACGCCGAAGCCGCGCAGGTCGGGCATGCCCCAGAGGCCGGCGAAGATGTATTCGGGCGACAACGCCGTGCCGACGATGCGCAGCCGGCGCTGCTTGCCGTTGACGAGGGCGTCCACCGCGTCGCCCGGCTTCAGGCCCCGCGCCTGTGCGAAGCCCTCGTTCACGAAGGCCGCCAGGCTGCCGTCGCTGGGGGCGTCGCCCAGGGCGTCAAGGCGCTGACCGGCGCGCACGCTGACGAGGTTCATGCGCGGCGGCTGCCGCCGGTCCAGTCCAATGAGCTGGCCGATGATGGGATCCGCCAGGCCGGGAATGGAGACCCGCACGGTCGCCTCCACCGTGGTCTGAACGTCGGCCACGCCGGGCAAATCGCGCAGCTCGGCCTCCAGCGCCCGTGGCGCCCGCTTCACGCCGGCGAACAGGTCGGCGAAACGGCCCTCGGCATAGAAGTGCTCGCGCGCCAGGGCGAGCGAGTCGACGGCGGAGAGGCTGGTGACGAAGCCGGCGATGCCGCTGGCCACCACCAGCGCGATGGTGAGCGCCTGGCTCCACATGCGCCGCAGGTCGCGCAGCAGCTTGCGGTCGAGGGCGCGCATCACCAGGCCAGCTCCGAGGGCGACAGCCGGTGCTCGTTGACGACGATGCGCTGGATGCGACCGTCGCCGAGGTGGATGACGCGATCGGCCATGGCGGCGATGGCGGCGTTGTGCGTGATGACGATGGCCGTCGTGCCGAGCTCGCGGTTGACGCGGGCGATGACCTCGAGCACGAGCTTGCCGGTCTGGTAGTCCAGCGCGCCGGTAGGCTCGTCGCAGAGCAGCACTTCGGGGCGCTTGGCGATGGCGCGTGCGATTGCCACGCGCTGCTGCTCGCCGCCCGACAGCTGGGAGGGAAAGTGGTCGCGCCGGGGCGCCAGCCCGACGAGGGCCACCGCTTCGTCGGCCGGCATGGGGTCGCGGGCGATGTCGGTGACCAGCGCGACGTTCTCGCGCACCGTGAGGCTGGGGATGAGGTTGTAGAACTGGAAGACGAAGCCGACGTGCTCGCGCCGGTAGGTCGTCAGCACGGCTTCGTCGGCGCCCTGCAGCGCCTGCCCGCCGAACGACACTTCGCCCGTGGTCGGCGTGTCCAGGCCGCCGAGGATGTTCAGCAACGTGGACTTGCCGCTGCCGGATGCGCCCAGCAGCACGATGAATTCGCCGCTGAAGACATCCAGGTCGACACCGGACAAGGCCCGGACCTCGATCTCCCCCGTGCGATAGACCTTGCTCAGGCCTCGAGCCCGGAAGACGAGCCGGCCAACCGCTTCATTCACCATGGTCCCGCCATGTTGCGGGGCCAGGTGTGCAGGGGACTTGCGCTATCTCAAGGCGATCGACGAAGGAGGCTTCAGTTCACCGCCTCGCACAAGCGCCTGGCCAGCGCGCCATCTCGCTCGATCAGAAAGGCACGCAGGCGCTGGGCATAGCCCGCCGACACGGCCTCACGCACCGACGGCCTTCCCACCAGCGCCGCGCGCCAGGCCTGCACGCGAGGCAGGCCGTCGAACAGGCCCTCGGGCGGGATGACGTCGAAGTAGCGGAACACCGGGCCGAAGACCGCGTCGACGAGGCCAAAGCGCCGGCCGGCAAACCAGGGCCCTTCGCCCAGCACGGCTTCGAGCTGCTCGAAGCGCAGGCGCAGTGCGGCATAGGCCCGCTCCAGAGCCGTGTCGTCACCCGCGCTGTAGAGCACCGCGATGCCGCTCAACACGGCCGATCCGAACTCCATCCAGGCCCGCTCACGCGCTCTCGCGAGAGCGTCTTCGGGATGCAGGCGCGGCAGCCGGGTCTCGTCGAGGTATTCGCAGATGACGGCGGACTCGAAGACCGCCTCGCCGCCGACGCTCAGCACCGGCGTCTTGCCCAGCGGCGACAGACGCAGGAACCAGTCGGGCTTGTTGGACAGATCCACGTCAATCCGTTCGAAGGCCACGCCTTTCTCCTTCAGCACGATGGCCGCGCGTTGGACATAGGGGCAGAGGGCATGGCTGATCAGCGTCATACCCGAATTCATGCGGCGCTCCAGGTGAAGCGGTCGCTGCGCTTGAGCGCGGCGGCGCCATCGCCGCCCAGCCACAGCACGATGGACATGGCGGCCAGGAAGACCGGGTACTCCCAGCCGCCACCCGGTGCATTGAAGACCCAGCCATTGGGCGCATGCACCCAGGCCGCGCCGAGCAGGACGGGCACCAGGGCCAGCGCGACCTGGCGCGGATAGACGCCCAGCAGCAGCATGGCGCCGCCCGTGGCTTCCGCCGCGAAGACGGCATAGGCCAGCGCGCCTGGCAACCCTTGGCCGGCGAAGAACTGCGCCGTGCCCGGCAGCGTGAAGACAAAGAGCTTGAGGCCGGCGTGAGCGAGGTACATCAGGCCGAGGGAAAGGCGCAGCAGCAGCAGGCCGGCGGCGGTCGAGGGGTTCATGAGCATCTCCAGGGAAGGGGTGGCGATGCGGTCAATGTAGGCAGGCATCCGGCGCATGAAAATACGCATGCAGATCAACTCCGATTGCAGCCATGCAATACGAACTCGCTCCCGCCGACCTCGCCCTGGTGCTGGCCCTGCACCGCGCCGGCACGCTGGCCGCGGCCGGCGAGCGGCTGAACGTCAACGCGTCGACCGTCTTCCGCATGCTGCAGCGGCTGGAGCGTGGCCTGGGCCAAACTCTGTTCGAGCGCGGCCGGCGCGGCTACACCGCCCTGGAACTGGCACGCACGCTGGCCGCCCAGGCCGAGCAGGTCGAAGCGGCGCTGGAAGCCGCCCGCGCCGCGGCGCAAGCCCAGCCCGGCCAGGCCGCCGGCACGGTGCGCCTGACGACGACGGACACGCTGCTGCATGGCCTGCTCGCGCCAGCCCTCGCCACCCTGCATCGCGAGCAGCCGCGGCTGCAGTTCGAGCTGCACACCGGCAACGAGCTGGCCAGCCTGTCGCGGCGCGACGCCGACATCGCCCTGCGCGCCACGAGCAAGCCGCCGGCCCACCTGATCGGCCGCCGCGTCGGGCCCATCCGTGTCGCCCTCTACGCGGCGAAGTCCAGCGTCATCAAGCATTGGGACCAGGTCGAGGCCGGCGGCGCGGCGTGGGTCGCACCCGACGACGGCCTGCCCGAGCACCCGTCGGTGCGCTGGCGCCAGAAGCACTTCCCGACGCTGCAGCCGGCTTTCCGCACCGGCAGCGTGCAGAGCGTGGCCGAGCTGGTGGCGCTGGGCCTGGGCGTGGGCGTGCTGCCCCTCTTCCTGGCCGAGCCGCGGCGCGAATTGCGCCGGCTGACCGAGCCGCTGGACGAGGCCGAGACCGACCTCTGGCTGCTGACCCATCCGGAGACGCGCCATTTGCAGCGCGTGCACACGGTCTGGAACCACCTGACCGAAGCGCTCAAACTGGACTGACGCGATCCCAAGGTGGCGCGTCCCCACCGCCAAAGCGCTCGGCCAGAAAATCCACCAGCAGGCGCAGGGCCAGCGGCTGGTGCTGGCGCGACAGGAAGACGGCGTGCAGGCCCAGGGGCTCGGGCTCATAGTCGGGCAACAGGCCGACAAGGCGGCCTTCGCGCAGGTCCTCGGCGACGAAATAGGTCGGCAGGATGGCAATGCCGCCGCCGGCCATCACGGCGCGGCGCAGCACGGCGGCGTCGTTGGTGGACAGGACGTCGGCAATCGGCCGCTCGATGGCTTGGCCGGCATGCCGGAAGCGGTACTGCGCCGCGCTGACGAAGGCATGGGCCATGCAGCGATGGGCCTGCAGGTCCTCCGGCGTCTCGGGCCGGCCGCGCTCGGCGAGGTAGCCGGGCGAAGCACACAGCACCGAGCGGCAGACGCCCAGCGGCCGCGTGATCAGCGTGGGCTCCAGCGTGTTGGTGATGCGCACGGCCAGGTCTATGCCTTCGGCGGCGAGATCCACGCTGCGATCGGCCACCATCAGCGTGAAGCCGACCTGGGGGTGGGCGCGCTGGAAGTCAACCAGGGCCGGCGTGAGCTGGGCATCGGCGAACGACGGCGAGCAGGTGATGCGCAGCCGTCCGGCGGGCTCACGGCGGGCGACACCGGCCTGGTGGGCGACGTCTTCGCTCAGGTCCAGCAGCTGGCGGCAGGAGGCCAGGGCCGACTGCCCCGCCTCGGTCAGGCTCAGGCGCCGCGTCGTGCGGTGCAGCAGGCGTGCCCCCAGCCAGGCCTCCATGGCCGCCAGATAGCGGCTGACCATGGCGGTGGACATGTCCAGGCGCTCGGCCGCCTGGGTCAGGCTGCCCTGCTCGACGACGGTGAGAAAGACACGGGTGGCAGTGAGGCGATCCATTGCGCCGATTTATGCAACAACTATTCGATCGAAGCGGACTTTATCGACTGAACCGCGATAAATACAGTGAGTCCGGTCATCTCTTCAACCTTCGCCGGAGTACCGCCATGTCCTTCTTCCACCCCCGCCGCTTCGCCCGCCTGCTGCTGCCCACGCTGACCGCCGTCGCCACCGGCGCCGCCCTGGCCCAGGCCCCCGCCACACCCCTGACCCTCAAGGTCTACAACGCCGATGCCAACAGCTTCCACGTCAACGCCGTCGTCGTCAGCGGCAAGACCGAGGCCATCGTCATCGACAGCGGCTTCACCCGCGCCGACGCGCTGCGCGTGGCCGCCAACGTGCTGGACAGCGGCAAGGCGCTGAAGGCCATCTTCATCAGCCAGGCCGACCCCGACTACTACTTCGGCGCCGAGGTGCTGAAGAGCCTGTTCCCGCAGGCCCAGGTGCTGACCACGCCGGCCGTGCGCGACAAGATCCAGGCCAAGCTGGCCGGCAAGGTCTCGTTCTGGGGTCCCAAGATGGGCACGAATGCACCGCGCCAGCCCGTGCTGCCCGAGGCCATGACCGGCACGACGCTGACCGTCGACGGCGAGACCATCGAATTGCGCGGCACCACCGGCACGCTGGCCCATCGCCCGTGGCTGTGGATCCCGTCCAGCCGCGCCATCGTCGGCAACATCGCCGTATTCGGCGGCCTGCATGTGTGGACGGCCGACACGCAAAAGCCCGCCGAGCGTGCGGCATGGGCGACCCAGCTGGACGAGATGCTGGCGCTGAAGCCGGCCGTCGTCGTGCCCGGCCACATGGCCGCCGGCACGGCCCTGGACGACAGCGCCATCCGCTACACCCAGGCCTATCTGCGGCGCTTCGAGGCCGAGCTGCCCAAGGCCGCCGATGCAGCCGCGCTGATCGCGACGATGCAGCAGGCCTACCCGCAGGCCGGCCTCGGCATCGCCCTGGACATCGGCGCCAAGGTCAACAAGGGCGAAATGGCCTGGTAAAGGGCCTGGCAAGCCCCGCCCCGGCCCGGGTGGGGGCATTCGACGGACACTGTTGACCTTCCCACGATGGGAAGGCTGAGGATGACTCCAAGTCCTCACCGAAGTGCCCGCCATGACCTCCCCCACCTCCGCCCTCAACGACGTGACGCTGCAAGTCAGCGGCATGAGCTGCGCGTCCTGCGTGCGTCGCGTCGAGAAGGCCCTGCAGGCCGTCCCCGGCGTGCAGCAGGCCAGCGTCAACCTCGCCACCGAGAAGGCCAGCATCCAGGCCCTGCCCAATGTGCCGGTCGCGGCGCTGACGGCAGCCCTGGGCAAGGCCGGCTACCCGGCCAGCGCGGTCCAGAGTGCCGCCCCGCCGGCGCCCGAGCCCAGCGGCGGCCTGCCCGCCTGGTGGCCGGTGGCCGCGGGTGGAGCGCTCAGCCTGCCGCTGATGTTGCCCATGCTGGCCGGCGTCATGCTGCCGGGCTGGCTGCAACTGCTGCTGGCCACGCCGGTGCAGTTCATTCTCGGTGCGCGCTTCTACCGCGCCGGCTGGGGTGCGCTGCGTGCCGGCAGCGGCAATATGGACCTGCTGGTGGCCCTGGGAACCTCGGCGGCCTATGGGCTGTCGGTCTATCTGCTGCTGCGCCACCCCGGCCACACCCACCTCTACTTCGAGGCCTCGGCCGCCGTCATCACCCTGGTGCTGCTCGGCAAATTCCTCGAGCAGCGCGCCAAGCGCCAGACGACGGATGCCATCCGCGCACTGAATGCGTTGCGCCCGGCCACGGCGAGGGTGCTGCGCGCCAATGGGGACGTTCAGGTCGAAGTGGAAGTGCCGGTGGCCGAAGTCCGCGTGGGCGACCTGGTCGCCGTGCGCCCCGGCGACCGCATCGCCGTCGACGGCGAGATCGTCAGCGGCCGCAGCCATGTCGACGAGTCGCTGATCACCGGCGAGAGCCTGCCGGTGGCCAAGTCCGAAGGCCAGCGCGTGACCGGTGGTGCCATCAACGCCGAGGGCGCGCTGACGGTGCGCACCACGGCCATCGGCGCCGAAACGGCCCTGGCCCGCATCATCCGCATGGTCGAGTCGGCCCAGGCCGCCAAGGCCCCCATCCAGCGCATCGTCGACCGCGTCAGCGCCGTCTTCGTGCCCATCGTGCTCGTGCTGGCGGCACTCACCTTTGTCGGCTGGTGGTTCCACGCCGGCGACGCCGAACAGGCCCTGGTCAACGCCGTTGCCGTCCTCGTCATCGCCTGCCCCTGTGCCCTGGGCCTGGCCACGCCGACGACGCTGATGGCCGGCACCGGCGTCGCCGCCCGCCAGGGCATCCTCATCAAGGACGCCGAGGCGCTGGAACTCGCCCACGCCGTGACTGTCGTCGCCTTCGACAAGACCGGCACGCTGACCGTGGGCCAGCCGACACTGACCCAGGTCCTGCCGGCCGCAGGCGTGAGCCGCGATGAACTGCTGCAACGGGCCGCTGCCCTGCAACGCAGCAGCAGCCATCCGCTGGCCCTTGCCGTGCTGGCCGAGGCCAAGGACCTGGCCGCCCTGCCCGTCGAGCAGGCTCGTGCGCTGCCGGGTCGCGGTGTCGAAGGCGTCGTGCAGGGGCGCCGCCTCGCCCTCGGCAGCGCACGCCTCGCGCAGGAGCTGGGCGTGGCCGGCGCAGCGCTGGCGGCCGAGGCCCTGAAGCTCGAGGCCGAGAGCCACACCGTCTCCTGGCTGATCGAAGGTGACCGCCTGCTCGGCCTGCTGGCCTTCGGCGACCGTATCAAGGACAGCGCCGCCGCGGCCGTCGCGCAATTGCAGGCGCGCGGCATCCGCACCGTCATGCTGACCGGCGACAGCCGCGGCGCCGCGGCCGGCGTCGCGCGCCAGCTCGGCATCGGCGAGGTCCACGCCGAGGTGCTGCCGGGCGACAAGGCCGCCACCGTGCAGGCCCTGCGCGAGAGCGGCGCCGTCGTGGCCTTCGTCGGTGATGGGCTGAATGACGGGCCGGCCCTGGCCGCCGCGTCGGTGGGCTTCGCGATGGCCGGCGGCGCCGATGTGGCGACCGAGGCCGCCGGCGTCACGCTGATGCGCGGCGACCCACGGCTGGTCGTCGATGCCCTCGACATCTCGCACCGCACCTACGCCAAGATCCGCCAGGGCCTGTTCTGGGCTTTTGCCTACAACGTCGTCGGCATCCCGCTCGCTGCACTCGGCCTGCTCAATCCCGTCATCGCCGGCGCGGCCATGGCCTTCAGCAGCGTCAGCGTCGTCACCAATGCACTGACGCTGAAGCGCTGGCGCGGCACGGCCGCGGGAGAAGCGCGATGAACATCGGCGAAGCGGCCCGCGCCAGCGGCGTATCGACCAAGATGATCCGGCACTACGAAGGCATAGGCCTGGTGCCACCGCCGGCGCGCAGCGAGGCCGACTACCGCGTCTACGGCGAGCGCGAGATCCACCTGCTGCGCTTCATCCGCCACTCGCGCGACCTGGGCTTCTCGCTGGCGCAGATCCGCGCCCTGCTCGGCCTCTGGCAGGACCGCGACCGACCCAGCCGCCAGGTGCGCGCGCTGGCGCTGGAGCATCTGGCCGAAGTGGAAGCCAAGCTCGCCGAGCTGCAGGCCATCAAGTCGACGCTGCAGCAGCTGGTGCACAGCTGCCACGGCGACGAGCGGCCCGACTGCCCCATCCTCGACACGCTGGAGACAGGCTCGCGGTAACAAAGCGCTGACACATCCGCGCTATCGTTGCCCATCCTCATCACACCGCGAGTCCACGATGCGCTTCGCCCTCCTTGCCGTCCTGGCCCTGGCCGCTGCCGCCGCTCAAGCGTCGTCCACCACGGCCTCCTCGGCCGCCGACGCCGGTTCGTCCGCTTCGGGCAGCGTGTCGGATTCCTTCAAGGGTTCGTCCAACAGCAGCGCCGGTGGCGAGCGCCGCGCCGAAGGCCGCTATCGCGTCACCGAAGTGGCCCAGGCCGACAGCGCCGGCAAGCTGCGCCTGAAGCTGGAGCGCGAGGGCGCCGCGCCCGTCGAGCTGACCCTGCCCCAGCAGGCGCTGGCGGCCCGGGCCGTCAACGTCGGCGATGAGGTGCAGGCCACGCCCCAGCCCTATGGCGTCGCCTTCGCCCATGCGGACAACGGCCAGGCCTTCTTCCTCGTGCTGGAGGACAACTGGCACCGCGAGCTGGCGGCACGCGTCGTCAAGCCTTGATCCGGGCAGCCGTCACAGCCGCCCTGCTGCTGACGGCAGCCACGGCGCAGGCCGGCGTGCTGCCCCGCGGCTGCGACCCCAACCGCGAAGTCACGGCCGCCCAGCAGGACCGGCTGCTGCGCTTCACGGCCGTCATCCGCCAGCTGCTGGCCGAGTCCGGCACCCCGGCCGCATTGATCGCGCGTTCGGGCACCGACCTGTCGCGCTTCGGCCTGCGCTACTCCCACGCCGCCATCGCGCTGGCTTCAGGGCTGGACACGCCTTGGGCCGTGCGCCAGCTCTACTACGCCTGCGCCGAGGGAGCGCCCCGCCTCTTCGACCAGGGCCTGGCCGGTTTCATCTCGGGCAGCGACGACGTCGACATCGGCTATGTCAGCGTGCTGCTGCTGCCGCCCGAGGCCGCCGCGCCGCTGGCAGCCGCGACGCTGGACAAGCCGATGGCGCTGGGGCTGCTGAACGCGCGCTACAGCGCCAACGCCTATCCCTTCAGCACCCGCTACCAGAACTGCAACCAGTGGGTGGCCGAACTGCTCGCCGCCGCCAGCGCCGGCCCACGCACCCGCGAGGAGGCTCAAGCCTGGCTGCAGCGCGAGGGCTATGCGCCCGTGCCCGTGCAGGCGCCCGGCTGGCTGCTGCTGGCCGGCCACGCCATGCCCTGGCTGCACTTCGACGACCAGCCGCGCGAACAGCTGCGCGCCGGCGCCGTGCAGACCAGCCTGCCGGACAGCCTGCAGGCCTTTGCGCAGCGGCGCTGGCCGACCGCACGACGCGTCGAGTTCTGCCATGGGCCGCAGGGTGTCGTGCAGCGCGAAGGCGGCGCGCCGCTGACAGCGGGCTGCGTGCCGCAAGCGGGCGACCGCGTCATCGCATGGAACTGAAGGCGCCGCGATGAAGGATCCCACCGCCGCCCGGGTCGCCGACTTCATCGCCCGCTACACCCCCGAGATGGCCGCGGCCATCTCGGCCTGCCGAAGCAAGCTGCAGGCGCGCGTCACCCACGGCTACGAACTCGTCTACGACAACTACAACGCGCTGGCCATCGGCTATGCCTGGGCCGACAAGGCCTCGGCCAGCCTGGTGTCCATTGCCGGCTATCCGCGCTGGGTGACGCTGTTCTTCCTCTATGGCCGTGACCTGCCCGACCCCGAAGGCCTGCTCGAAGGCGAGGGAGTGCGGGTGCGCAGCATCCGCCTGAAGTCGCCCGACGACCTCGACCGCCCCGCGGTGCGCCGCCTGCTGGACCTCGCCCTGGCGCCGCATGCGGCCGGCTTCGCAGCGGCGCCGCCCTTGAAGACCGTCGTCAAGTCCGTCGCCGCGAAGCAGAGGGACCGGCGCCCGCCGTGAAGAGGCCTCCGGCCTGAGCCACCAAAATTGAGGATGTGCGGCGCGCCCGCGCTGCGCACAGTCCGACCCCACAACAACGAGCTTTTCTCGGGGGCCGAAATGGACGAATTGATGGATCGGGCCGTGGACACCACGGCGGGGGAGAACTCCAACGAAGGTGCCGAGCTGCGAGGCTCGTCCTTCGACTACCTGACGCAACCGGGCACCGACCTGGTCGCCAAGGCCCAGGCCTTCCATGCCTGGGCGCAGAACCGCGTGGCGCATGGCGTCTTTCCCTATGCCAAGCGCCTGGGCGGCCGGCCTGGCGCCACGACCGAGCTGACACTGCTGGACGGCCAGCGCCATGCCGGGCTGAACTTCTCGTCGCAGGAATACCTGTCGCTGGCCCGCCATCCCAAGGTGTGCGCGGCGGCGCAGGCAGCGATGGAGCGCTACGGCGTTCACAGCGCCGGTTCCACTGCCCTGGCCGGCAATGTCGAGGAGGCGGCGGCGCTGGAAGCCGAGCTGGGCGAACTGCTGCGCACGCCTGAGGTGCTGCTGTTCCCGACCGGCTGGGCCGCGGGCTTCGGCGCCATCAAGGGCCTGGTGCGCGAGGCCGACCACATCGTCATCGACCAGCTCGCCCACAACTGCCTGCACGAGGGGGCGCGCGCGGCGACGCCCAATATCCATCTGCACCGCCACCTGGACGCCGACCATGTCGAGCGCCTGCTCAAGCGGGTGCGCCAGCGCGACCCGCACAACGGCATCCTCGTCGTCACCGAGGGCTGCTTCTCGATGGATGCCGACTCGCCGGACATCGCCCGCCTGCAGGCGCTGGCCCACCAGTACGGCGCCCTGCTGATGGTGGACATCGCCCACGACCTCGGCTGCATGGGCCCGGGCGGCGGCGGCCAGCTCGAGATGCAGGGCATGCTCGGCAAGGTCGACCTGGTGATGGGCTCCTTCTCCAAGACCTTCGCGTCCAACGGCGGCTTCGTCGCCAGCCACCACCGCGCGATCAAGGAATACCTGCGCTTCTACGCCGCGCCCAATACCTTCTCCAATGCGCTGTCACCGGTGCAGGTGGCCATCATCCGCGCCTGCGTGGCCATCGTGCGCTCCGCCGAGGGGCAGCAGCGCCGTGACCGGCTGATGCAGGGCATCCTGGGCCTGCGCAACGCGCTGACCGAGCACGGCATCACAGTGCTGGGCCACCCTTCGCCCATCGTGCCCGTCATGCTGGGCCACGACGCCCTGGCCCGCGTGGCCAGCCGCGAGATGGCCCAGGCCGGCCTGCTGGCCAACCTCGTCGAGTACCCGGCGGTGTCGCTGAACAGCGCCCGGCTGCGCATGCAGGTCATGGCCGACCACACGCCGGCCCTGGCGCAGACGGCGGCGCGCATCGTGGCCGATTCGCTGCAGCGCGCCCGTGGCCTGACCGGTCATGCCCACTGACCCTCTGCATTTCGCATTCGGGCCGAGCGCTGGGCCGCTCCCGAGCCGGCCCGCTTGGGCGATGTGCTTGCGGCTCAATGCCGCAAGCATCGCCGTCCCCTCGGGGGCTGAGGCCGGACACGGCAAGTCCTGTGGACTTGGCGTGCCTGCCAAAGAGCAGCCGCTCCGTCGGCTGCGCGGTCTGCAAGACCGGTCAGACTTGCCGGCGTGCAGCCGTGCAAGGCTGGACGAGGGGCTTCAGTCCCGTGCGGGGATTTTGAGCCCGCGCTGCACCGCCGGCCTTGCCAGGAAGGCCTGCAGCACCCGCTCGACCTCGGGGAAGTCGCCGTAGCCGACGAGGTCGCGCGCGCCATAGAAGCCGATCAGGTTGTTGACCCAGGGGAAGGTCGCGATGTCGGCGATGCCGTAGTCGTCGCCCATGATCCAGGCCTTGCCCTTGAGGTGGACCTCCAGCACCCTGAGCAGGCGCCTGGCCTCGGCGGCATAGCGGTCGCGCGGACGCTTGTCCTCATAGTCCTTGCCGGCGAACTTGTGGAAGAAGCCGACCTGGCCAAACATCGGCCCGATGCCGCCCATCTGGAACATCAGCCACTGGATGGCTTCGTAACGACGCGCCGGGTCCCGGGGCAGCAGCTGGCCGGTCTTGTCGGCCAGGTAGATGAGGATGGCGCCGCTCTCGAACAGCGGCAGCGGCTGGCCGCCAGGACCGTCGGGGTCGATGATGGCCGGGATCTTGTTGTTCGGGTTCAGCGACAGGAACTCGGGGCTGAGCTGGTCGTCAGTGGTGAAGCTGACCAGATGCGGCTCATAGGCCAGGCCGATCTCCTCCAGCGCGATGGCCACCTTGACGCCGTTGGGCGTGGGCAGGGAATAGAGCTGCAGGCGATCCGGGTGGGCGGCGGGCCATTTCTTGGTGATGGGGAAGGCGCTCAGGTCGGTCATGTCGTGGGCGGGAGCGAAGGAGTCGGGCCACTTTAGGGGCGACGGCCAAGCCCCGGGGCCGGACGAGGCTTTCAGAGCTGGCGTAAGGGAAGGCGTGGGGGAGGGGGCGCTCAGCGCACCCCGGCCGGCTTGCGCGTGGCCTGGCAGAACTTGGCCTGCGCAGCCTTGTCCTCGGGCTCGACGCGCGGCTCCAGGCCCGCCAAGGCCTGGGTCACATGGGCGTTGCCCTTGTATTTCTGCTTGAGCCGGGCCAGCTCGGCATCGGTGCCGGGGCAGCTCTGGCAGACCAACCAGTCAATGTCCTTCTGGCGCTCGGCGTCAAAGCCGTGCTGGCCGCGGTAGTGGTCGCAGGCCTCGCGCAACTCGACGAGGGTCTGGACCTCCTTGGGCAAAGGCGTCGGTGCCGCCCACGCCGCCAGCGAGGCGCAGAGAAGCGCTGCTGCGGCCGACCGGCTCATGCCCATCAGTACCTCTCGACGTACGCCGACGCCCGCGGCCCCGGCTCATACGGGTCGGGCCAGTAGTCGGTCACACGCTGGATGAGTCCATCTTTCACATCGAAGATTGTCAGACCCATCATCGGTGGCGCGCTGCTGATGAAGTCGATCTGCGTCATCGCGCTGCCCGCATCGGCAATGCATCGGCGCACCTCGACGCGCCAGGGCTGCGGCCAGGTGGCAAAGAAGTCGACATAGCCCGCGGCGCTGCGGATGCGTTCGCGGCTCTGCGGCGCTTCATAGACCATGTCGGGCTGCAGCAGGCGGCCGAAGGCCTCCCAGTCCTGGGCATTGGCCAGTTGCCAGTGCAGCAGCACGAGATCGCGGGTCGTCAAGCCCATGCGCAGGCCTTCGCAATGCAATCCGACGACTATGCAGCAAACCGGCAGCGCCGCGCGGCGTGAAAATGCCCCCATGTCCACCACTGCCCCCGCCACCACGCCCCCGTCGCGGCTGTCCCTGTATCTGCAGCTGATCCGCTGGGATCGCCCCGCCGGCTGGCTGCTGCTGCTGTGGCCCACGCTGTCGGCGCTGTGGATCGCCGCGGATGGCTGGCCGGGCTGGCATCTGCTGGCCGTGTTCACGGCGGGCACGGTGCTGATGCGCTCGGCCGGTTGCTGCGTCAACGACGTGGCCGACCGCGACTTCGACCGCCATGTGCAGCGCACGGCCGGGCGCCCGGTGACGACCGGCGCCGTGTCGGTCAAGGAAGCGCTGGTGCTGGGCGCAGCCCTGTCCCTGGTCGCCTTCGGCCTGGTGCTGACGACCAACCCGCCGGCCATCCTGCTGAGCTTCGCGGCCCTGGCCGTGGCCATCGCCTACCCCTTCGCCAAGCGCGTGCTGGCCATGCCCCAGGCCGTGCTGGGCGTGGCCTTCTCCTTCGGCATCCCGATGGCCTTCGCCGCCGCGCTGGGCGGCATGGAATGGAATCTGCGCGCCGTGCCGCTGTCGGCCTGGGCCCTGCTGGTGGCCAACCTCTTCTGGGTGCTGGCCTACGACACCGAATACGCCATGGTGGACCGGGACGACGACCTGAAGATCGGCGTGCGCTCCTCGGCCATCGCGCTGGGCCGCTGGGACGTGCCCGGCATCATGATCTTCTACGCCACCTACCTCGCGATGTGGGCCGGCCTGGGCCTGCGCCTGGGCCTGGGGCGCTGGTTCCTGCTCGGCATCGCGGCGGCGGCGGTGCAGGCCGCCTGGCACTACAAGCTGATCCGCCGGCGCCACCGCGCGGGCTGCTTCACCGCCTTCCGTTCCAACCACTGGCTGGGTTTCGCGGTCTTCGCCGGGACCGTGGTGGACCTCGCCCTGCGCCGATGACCACGCGGCGCCACGTTCTCGCCGCCAGCGCAGCGTCGCTGGCGGCGGCGTGGGCCGATGCGGAGCCGGCGGCCGGATCGCTGCTGCTGGTGAACACCGTCTACCCGCCGCTGGTGAACCCTCAGGGCCATGCCAGCGGCGAAGGCGTCGACATCGAGATCGCCCGCGAGGCACTGCGGCGCGGCGGCTATGCCGGCACCATCGAGATCGAGTGGGTGCCCTGGAAGCGCGCCCTCTTCATGCTGGAACGCGGCACGGCGGACTTCACGACGACGGTGAACTACAGCCCCGAGCGCGACCGCTTCCTGCGCTGGAGCCTCAGCTACCGCGCCGGCAAGAACTACCACTTCTACACGCGCGTCGGCTCGGGCCTGAAGCTGGAGAAGCTGCAGGACCTGCGCGGGCTGCGGCTGGCGGTCGGCGCCGGCTACATCTACCCCAAGGCGGTGCTCGAGCAGGCGGACGGCCGCGTGGAATACGCGCGCGACGTGGGCACCGCGGTGCAGCTCGTGGAGCGCGAGCGCGCCGACGTCGTCGTCGTGACGGCGCTGGTGGGGCTGTGGGAGGTGAGCCACCTCGGCCTCGTCAGTCGGCTGGAAAGACAGCCGCTGCAGCACTTCAATCCCGAGCCCACCTTCATGGCCTTTTCCAAGAACAGCCCGCGCAGCATGGCCGCGCTGGCCGCCATGGACGCGGGCCTGGCCAGCATGCAGCGTGACGGAAGCATCACCCGCATCGAAAAGCGCTACGTGCGCTGAGCAGCCTAAGCCCTAGACTGCGCGCCCACGCGGCCCAGACCGCTTGCGCTCAATCAGGGAGTTCGTTCATGTCCTATCCGTTCCGCCGCACGGCGGTGCCGGCCGTCGTCCTGGCCTTGCTTGTTGCCGGCTGCGGCGGCGGTGGCGGCCCCGCAGGCACGCCCATCTTCCGTGCCGGCGACAGCCCGTCCTCCCCGGGCTCGGCGGGTGGCCCGTCCAGCAACGGCGGCAGCAGCAGCGGCGGCAGCAGCAGCGGAGGCAACACCTCGCCCGACCCCGCCGGTCCCTCGGCGAGCTTCGCCCAGCAATGCGCCGCCGGCAACACGCTGGCCGCGGGCAGCCTGCGCACCTCCACGCTGGACACTGAGAAGAAGTGGCTGCGCGCCTATTTCGACGAGGCCTATCTGTGGCGCGACGAGGTGCCGGCCGTGGACCCCTCGCAGCCGGCCTACAGCGGCAGCGACAGCTACGCCGCCATGGACGCCTATTTCGAGGCGTTGAAGACGCCATGGAACACCGACACCGGACAGCGCCGCGACCGCTTCAGCTTCACCTATCCCACCGCCCAGTGGACGGCCTTGATCGACAACGCCGTCGAGGCCGGCTATGGCATCGAGTGGAAGCTGACCAGCCCGCTGCCGCCGCGGCAGATCCAGATCGCCTATGTCGAGCCCGGCAGCCCCGCCGATGTCGCCGGCCTGAAGCGCGGTGACCAGCTCGTCGGCGTGGACAGCGTCAGCGCCGACGTGGGCGACGCCTCCGGTGTCGATGCGCTGAACTCTGCCCTCTTCCCCGACCTGCCCAACGCCCGGCACGACTTTGTCTTCACGCGCGGCGACGGAACGACGTTGCGCCCCCGCCTCACCAGCAGCGCCATCACCAAGACGCCGGTGCCCATCACCCGTGTCGTGACGACGCCGTCCGGCCAGCGTGCCGGCTATCTGCTGTTCAACGACCACATCGCGCCGGCGGAAGGCCAGCTGATCACGGCCATGCAGGGCTTCCAGGCCCAGGGCCTGCGTGAACTGGTGCTGGACCTGCGCTACAACGGCGGCGGCTATCTCTACATCGCCAGCGAACTGGCGACCATGATCGCCGGCGCGACACGCACTTCGGGCCAGACCTTCGAGACGCTGAAGTTCAACGCCAGGCGAAGCAGCGAGAACGAGGCGACGCCCTTCTTCAACACCTCCTGCATCCTGGTGGGCAACCACTGCACCCAGGAGCAGCCGCTGCCGGCGCTGAACCTGACCCGCGTCTATGTGCTGACGCAGTCGGGCACCTGCTCGGCCAGCGAGTCCGTCATCAACGGCCTGCGCGGCATCGGCGTGGATGTCGTGCTGATCGGCGGCAAGACCTGCGGCAAGCCCTATGGCTTCACGGCCAAGGACAACTGCGGCGTCAGCTACTTCCCCATCGAGTTCGTCGGCGTCAACGCCCAGGGCTTCGGCGACTATGCCGACGGCCTGGAACCCAAGGCCGACGCCACGGGCAGCAGCTCGCGCTTCGTCAAGGGCTGCACGGTGGCCGACGACACCGGCCACGCGCTGGGCGACGCCTCGGAAGGCATGCTGTCCGCCGCGCTGCGCCATATCGACACCGGCAGCTGCCCGGCGGCCACCGTCAAGGCCCAAGGCACGGCGCGCGGTGACGGTGTGGCGATGACGCTGAAGCGCCATCCGGCGCGCAGCAACCGCGTGCTGGCGGGACGTTAGGCCTGCGGGAATTGGGCGCGGATCGCGTCCATCCAAGCCAGCAAGGCCAGCGTTTCAGCGTGCGGCATGCGCGGGCTCTCCACCAGACCGGCGCGGACGCAGGCCTGGACCTCGGCAATCTCGCCCTCGAAACCGTTGAGAACGAAGGGCGCTTCGACACGCCGGGCCGGTGAGCGGTGCGCGTCGAGCTCGACGACCTGGGCATACGAGAAGCCCTGAGGAAAACGCAGGGCGCCCTGGCTGCCCAGCACCTCAAAGGCATTCGCCGAGACGGCGTCGAAGCCGCAGCGGAACTGCGACGTGACGCCGCCGGGGAAGTGCAGGCTCACGTTGACGGCGGCATCCACCCCGCTGGGCGCCAGCCTGGCCTGCACGTCGATGGCGACCGGCTCCGGGCAGGCGCCGTCATTCATCTGCTGCAGCACCCAGCGCGTCACGGCGAGGTTGTAGATGCCGATGTCCCACAGCGCGCCGCCGGCCAGCGCCGGGTTCCAGAGCCGGTGCTGCGGGTCGTAGGCGGCGGGGAAGCAGAAGCTCGACTGCATGGCCCTCAGCTCGCCGATGGCGCCCTCGCGCAGCCAGCGGCCGGCGATGTCGTAGGCGGGCAGGAAGCGCGTCCACAACGCCTCCATCAGGAAGACGCCCTTCTCGCGCGCCAGGTCCACCAGGGCCTGGCCCTCGGTGCGCGTCGTCACCAGCGGCTTCTCGCACAGCACGGCCTTGCCCGCTTCCAACGCAGCGCGGATGTATTCGCCATGGTGGGAATGCGGCGTGGCGATGTAGACGGCGTTGACGGACGCGTCGACCAGCAGCTCGGGCAGTGCGGTGCTCACGCGCGCCGGCGCCTCGCCTTCACGCTGCCATTGCGCGGCAAAGGCCTGGCCCTTGACCGTGTCGCGCGCCAACACCGCGGCGAGGCGGGCGCCCGGCACCGCGGCCAAGGCGGCGGCGAACTGGTGGGCGATGCCACCGGGGCCGATCACGGCCCAGCGGAACGGGTCGGCGTCAGCGGCCATCGCTGAAGGCGTCAAGCCTTGTTGACGCCGCCCGGGAAACGGGCGCGGATGGCATCCATCCAGCCCAGCAGGCCCAGGGTCTCCGAATGCGGCATGCGCGGGCTCTCCAGCAGGCCGGCGCGGATGCAGGCCTGGGCCTCGGCGATCTCGCCCTCGAAGCCGTTGATGACGAAAGGCGCCTCGATGCGCTCGGCCGGCTCCTTGCGCGTCACCAGCTCCACCGCCTCGGCCTGCCAGAAGTCCAGCGGGAAGCGCAGGCCGGCCTTGGAGCCCAGGGCCTCGAAGGCGTTGACCGAGGCCGCGTCGAAGCCGCAGCGGAACTGCGACGTCACGCCGCCGGGGAAATGCAGGGTCACGTTGACGGCGGCGTCGACACCGGTCGGCGCGAGCTTGGCCTGCACGTCGATGGATTCGGGCTCAGGGCAGGCGCCGTCGTTCATCTGCTGCAACACCCAGCGCGTCACGGCCAGGTTGTAGATGCCGATGTCCCACAGCGAACCGCCGGCCAGCGCGGGATTCCACTGGCGGTGCTGCGGGTCGTAGCTGGCGGCGAAGCAGAAGCTCGACTGCATGGCGCGCAGTTCGCCGATGGCACCCTCGCGCAGCATGCGGCCGGCAAGGTCATAGGCCGGCAGAAAGCGCGTCCACAAGGCCTCCATCAGGAAGACGCCCCGGCTGCGCGCCAGCTCGATCAGGGCCTGGCCCTCGGCGCGCGTCGTCACCAGCGGCTTCTCGCACAGCACCGGCTTGCCGGCTTCCAGCGCGGCGCGGATGTATTCGCCGTGGTTGGAATGCGGCGTGGCGATGTAGACGGCGGCGATGGTGGGGTCGGACAGCAGCTCCGTCAGCGCTGTCGTCACGCGCGCCGGGCGGCCCTCGCCCCGCCACTGCTGGGCATAGGCCTGGCCCTTGGCCGCGTCGCGCGCGAACACGGCCGCGAGCTGGGCGCCCGGCACGGCCGCGAGGGCGCCGGCAAAGCGGTTGGCGATGCCGCCAGGGCCGATGACGCCCCAGCGGAAGATGTCGTTGTCATGGGCCATGGCTGAGGGCTTTCACGAGGTCGGATTGGGTGAGGATGCCGACGAGCCGGGCCTGCTCGCCGATGATGGGAATGTGGTGGTGGCCGGTGTCAGAGAACAGCGGAACCAGCTCGGCGATGGCGCGCTCGGCACTGGCCACGCGCACCTGGCGGCTCATGATCTGGCCGACAACCTCGGGCTTGGTCGAATGCGTGGCCGGCGAGGGACGCAACAGCGTCTGCAGGCGGCTTGCCAGACCCTCGCGCTGCTGGCCTTCGGCGGCGCGCATGAAGTCGGCGCGCGTGACGATGCCGACGATGCGCTGCACGCGGTCCACCACCGGCAGGGCCTTGATGCGGTGCTGCTGCAGCAGTGCCCAGGCTTCGCCCAGCGGCGTGCCGAACTCCACCGTGATGACGGGCGTGGACATGATGTCGGCGCAGCGCAGGCCGCCGAGGCGGTTGCGGTAGCTCAGCATCTCGGCCTCGTGCAGCAGGTCGGCGAGATCGTCGCGCGGCACGTCCAGCACCTGGTTGTAGCGGGCCAGCACGGCGTCCAGCTCGGCATCGCCGAAGCGCGGCGGCGCGACGGTGGCACCAGCGGCGGGCGCCGCCGGTGCGGTGACATGCTGGGCGTGCGGATAGCGGCGGCCGGTCAGCGTGTTGTAGGCCATGCCGGCGAGCACCAGTAGCAGGGAGTTCAGCGCCACCGGCACGAAGGCGAAATGCCAGTCGTGGGTGGCCGTCAGCACCATCAGCAGGCTGGCCGCGCCGCCCGGCGGGTGCAGGCAGCGCATGCTGAACATGACGCCGATGGCGAGCGCCACCGCAATGGCCGCGACGGCCAGCGGCGGCAGGGGCAGCCACTGCATGCAGGCGATGCCGACCAGGGCCGACAGCGTGTTGCCGCCCACGGCCGCCCAGGGCTGGGCCAGCGGGCTGGCTGGCACGCCGAACACCAGCACCGCGCTGGCGCCCAGCGGCGCGACCAGCCAGGGCAGGCCCGGCCCCATGGTGAGCTGGCTCAACAGGCCGGCCAGCAGCAGACCCAGGCAGGCGCCGACCACGACGCGCAGGCGCTCGCGCGCATTGACGGCCTGCGGCGCCGGCCGCAGCGCATTCAGCAGGGCGAGAACTCGATCGGGCAGGGAGGCGGCAGAGGACATGGGCGGCAGCAGGGCTGAGTAGCCAAGGCCGCCGATTGTGTCCGCCACCGGCCCCTGCGCCGGTTCAACTCGGTTTCAAGTGCCCCTCGCCCAGTCTTGCACCGCTGAACGCGGGCAAGCCTGGTCGGTCTTGCAGACCGCGCAGCCGACGGCGCGGCTGCTCATCGGCAGGCAAGACAAGTCCACAGGACTTGCCTTGTCCAGCCTCAGCCCCCGAGGGGACGGCGATGCTCGCGGCTTTGAACCGCGAGCACATCGCCAAGGCGGGCCGGCTAGGTGAACTGGAGTCGGACACAAGCAGTCCCTGCGGACTGCTTGTGCCTACGGAAG
>CBHWBD010000065.1:0-24146 GCA_966111775.1 uncultured Comamonadaceae bacterium
AATCCTCGAAAAGCTTGCCCGGCTCTGCGGACGAATTACTGGGACGGGACACTAGCTCGTCACCCCTCGAGCGCAGCAATGCACTCGATCTCGACGCGAGCGCCTAGGGCCAGGCCATTGCAACCGAGGGCGCTGCGCGCCGGCAGCGGCGTCGCGCCGAAGATCTCGCGATAGACCTCGTTGAAGGCCGGCCAGTCGGCCATATCGGCCAGCATCACGGTGCAGCGCACCAGGTGCTGCAGGTCCAGGCCCTGGCCGCGCAGCACGGTGCGGATGTTCTCCAGCGTCTGGCGGGCCTCGGCGCGCAGGCCTCCTTCGACGAGCTTGAGCTGGCCCGGCACATTGCCGAGCTGGCCGGACAGGTAGAGCATGTGGCCGACGCGAACGCCTTCGGGAAAGGGCACGGTGGGCGGCACGACCTGGCCGCTGTTGAATCGTTCGATCTTCATCGCGGTGTCATTCCCAGAGCTTGCTCCAGGGCGGCGGGGTCATAGACCTGGCCGCCCTTGAGGGTGCGGTAGACGCGACGGATGTCGCTCATGTCCTTCAACGGGTCACCGTCGACCAGGATCATGTCGGCCAGCTTGCCCGGCGCGATGTTGCCGCGGTCCTTCTCAACGCCGAGCACGCGGGCCGGCGTGAGGGTGGCCATGCGCAGCACCTCGGCCTTGGGAATGCCGGCCTGGGCATACAGCTCCAGCTCGCGGTGAAGGCTGTAGCCGGAGAAACCATCGCTGCCCGGCATGATCGTCACGCCGCCCTCGTACAGGCGCTTGAGCATGCGCATCAGGCCGGGCAGGGCCTGGGCATAGACAGCCTCCTTGCCCGGCGGCACTGCCACGGCGCCGGACAACAGGCGGCGCTTCACCACGACGGGCAAGCGCTGCACCACCGGCCGCATCGCAGGCGCGGCACGCGCCGGCTCGCCGGAGAACAGGCCTTCCATCACCACCAGGGTCGGGTCCAGCACGGTCTGGTGTTCACGCAGGAAGGTGACAAAGTCTGCGAAGCGCCCATCGTTGAAGTCGAATTGCGCCAGCCGGTCGGCCAGCACGGTGTAGCGGTCGCGCGTGCGCGTGTCCTTCACGTCGTGGAAGAAATTCAGCAGGATGAAGTTGAGGTGCTGGATCTCGTCGGCCCCGGCCTCGACGAAGGCGCGTGCATAGGTGAAGGCCGGCACATGGCCGCTGACGCGCAGGCCGCGCTCGTGGGCCCGGTCGGCCACGGTGGCCACCAGGGTCGGGCTGAAGGAGGAATAGATCTTGACCTGGGCATAGCCACGGTCGGCATACCAGTCCACCGCGGCGCGGGCCTTCTCGGCCGTGTCCACCTTGACGTCGGTCGGGCCGGCGAGAGGACCTATGCCTTCGATGATGCCGGCCAGCGTCACGCGCGGGCCCAGTTCGGTGCCGGCGTCGAAGCGCTTCACGCGCGCCAGCATGGGCAGGTTGTCGTTGGCCATGTCGCGCGCACTGGTCACGCCGGCGATCAGGTCGAAAACGCCGCACACGTCGGCGAAATGCTGGTGCACATCCCACAGGCCCGGCATCAGGAAGCGCCCGGCGGCGTCCATCACCTCGGCATCGGCCGGCGCGTCGACGTCGGCGTCCGGCGCGACCCGCACGATGCGCTCGCCGCGGATCAGCACGCTGGTGCCCGGGCGCGTGGCCAGCGAGACGGGATCGAACAGCCGGGCGTTGCGGATCAGCAGCGCGCCCTTGGGTCGGTGGGTGTGCTGCTGCGCCAGTCTGGCGTGCCAGGCCTGGTCGGCGGCCTGCTGGGCGCGCTGCAATTCAGCCAAAGCCGGCAGCAGCGGCGCCTCCAGCACCTCGAACCAGTCGTCGATGACGCCGGCCGTCTCGCTGCGGTCATCCAGCCAGACGGGCACCGGCGTGAACTCGATGCCGCTGATGCGGTATAGCGTCAGCTTGCGGCCGGCCGCGTCGACGTCAGCCCCGCTCTCCAGCCAGGCCTCTCCGGCGGGCAGCAGCGCGAGCCGCCGTCCCGGCGCCTTCAGCAGCGCGCGGGCCAGCACGCCCATGAACTCCGGCGGCGGGTTGGCCGGCAGGTAGAAGCCGGTTACGCGTGTCTCGCCGCTCTCGATGCGGTTCTTCCAGCGCGCCAGGCCGGAAGCATCGCGGCTGAAGCTCTCGCTGAACTCGGCCTTCCAGTAGTCGTTGCCCTGGGCCTCGTAGCTGACGGGCAGGCCGCGCGCATCGAGCCGCCAGCGCGCCTGGACGACGTCGCCGCGGCCGCGGTCGTTGAAGCGGTAGTCGGCCGCCGTCACGCCGGGCTCGGGCGTCGACAGCGTCTGCGTGCCGGTGGCGTTGCCGTGGATCTGGACCTGGTCGTCGCGGGCCTGCGCGATGCCGGCCGCCAGCGCCAGCATCAGAACGAGATGCTTCATTGCCAGGCCTCCCCCATCAAGCGGCGGAAATTGCCCCCGAGTATCTTGTCAATACGCGAAGCCGGGTGGCCGCGCGCGGCCAGTTGGTCGGCCAGTCCGGCGAACTGCGTCGGCCCGCAGAGGTCGGGCAGGAAGAGGCTGACGTCGGGCGTCTCGCCCGGCGCGCCTATGCCCATGCTGCGCCTGAGCTCGGTCTCGGCGGCCAGCATGGCACGGTAGGCGGCCATGTCGTCGATAGCCGTCGTGCCGCCGTCGGTGCCCAGGCCGACATGGTCTTCGCCGCAGACGTCGAGGGCGTGCTCCAGGTGGGCGATGAGGTCGGCGGCCAAGGGCTGGCCGGACAGACGCAGATAGGGCATGAAGTAGAGGCCGACGACGCCGCCCTGGTCGGCCAGCAGGCGCAGCTCGGCATCGCTCTTGTTGCGCGGGTGGTCGGCCACGGCGCGGCAACCGGTGTGGGTGATGGCCAGCGGCCGGCGTGCCACGCGCAGCGTGTCCAGGCAGGTCTTCTCGCTGCTGTGGCTGAGGTCGACCAGCACGCGCTCGGTCTGCAGCCTCTCGACCACCTCGGCGCCGAAGTCCGTCAGGCCGGTGTCGTCGGGCACCGTCGCGCCGCAGCCGACGGCGTTGCGGCCGTTGTAGGTCAGCTGGATGATGCGCACGCCCAGGTCGGCGAACAGCGCGACGCGATCGGCCTTGCCGCCCAGCATCTCGGTGTTCTGGAAGCCGTAGATGACACCGATCTGGCCGGCCTGGCGGGCCGCGTCGATGTCGGCCGCCTCGTGTACCTTGCGCAGCAGCGTCGGGCGGGCACGGATGAAAGCATCCCAGCCGGCGATGTCGGCCACCGTGGCCTCGAAGGGCTCGGCGCTGCCGGCTACATGGCCCAGGGTGATGTTGACGGCGTTGAGCCCGGCCGCGCGGGCATCGGCCAGCGAGCGGCTGTCGACGTTCTGGCCCGTGCTGGTGTAGGCCATGGCGCTGCGGTCGCCGCCGCTGGGTTCGATGGCGATGTTGGGGTTGTCGAGGACGCCCAGGGCATTGATGACGAGGTTCATTTGGACTTCGGTCGCAACAGCGGCAGCAGAAGAAGGCCGGCCAGGCCGACGAGGGAATCCACGCCCAGCGTCGTGGCATAGCCCCAGTGATGGGCGGCATAGCCTTGCCAGACGGCGCTGTAGGAGATGGACAGATTGGTCAGCGCCATATAGGCCGCAAACTGGGTGGCGGCGACGGCAGGCTGGGTGAGGTCGATGAAGATGGCGCAGCGCGCGCCGTAGATGAAGCCGAACAGCAGGTGGTAGGCGACGGCGGCGATCCAGAAACTCCTGACCAGTTCCACCGGCGCCGCGTGGCCCGGCGCCCAGCCATGGCGCTGCAGCTCCGTCATCAGGTACAGGCCCGGCAGGCTCAGCAGCAGCACATAGACGGCCAGCGCCTTGCGGCGGTCGATGCGGTCGGACAGCCAGCCGCCAAGGATGCAGGTCACGGCGGTGGTCGCCTGCGAGGCCGCCGCCAGCCAGCCGATCTCGTCGTTGCCGAAGCCGAGGTCGACGGCCAGATTGGCCTGCAAGGCCAGCGACAGGGCCATGGCGGCGATGGGCAGGATGCCGAAGGCCAGGCTCGCCAACGCCTCACGCGAGCCGAGCAGCGCTCCCACGGCGGTGCGCAGAAAGCCCAGCACCTCGCGTCCGACGGCCGACAGCGCGGCTCGCTGGGGCTCGGGTGTCGCCGATGCGTCCTCGCGCATCGGCAGCACGACGAACAGCAAGACCGCCAGCACCACCAGGGCCAGCGCAACGATGCTCGGCCCGAAGCCGATGCGCCCCGACAGCAGCAGGGCCCCGCCGCCGCCCATCAGCACACCGAGGGACTGGCCGCCGAACATCATGCCGCTGGCGAAGGCCCGCTCGTCCGCGTGCAGGGTCGTGACGGCCATCGCATCGACAGCCACGTCCTGCACCGCGCCGAACAGGTTGTGCACGATCAGGATGGCCGTGAACAGGCCGAGCTGGGCGGGCAGCTCCAGCGTCGGCAGGGCCAGCAGGGTCAGCATCATCATCAGCTGGGCACCTAGGATCCAGCCGCGACGTGGCCCCAGGCGGCGCGAGCCGATCAGGTCGATGAAGGGCCCGTAGGCCCATTTGAAGGCCCAGGGCAGCAGCACCAGGCCCAGGAAGGCACCGATCTCGACCGTGCCTGCGCCCTGGCGGCGCAGTTGCGTCGCGACCGCCGTCGACGCGAAGCCGATGGGCAGGCCTTCGGTCAGATACATCAGGAAGAACGCCGCAATGCGCCCCTTGCGGGATGCCAGCAGATTCGGCAGTCGCATCGCCTCCACCTCTTCGCGTTGTCGCCGGACGATTCTAGAATATTGTTCTAATGAGCAAGCCCCGTGGTTCCACCAGCCGCCTGGATCAGGTTCTCGAGCACGCGTCGCCGGGCGAGCGTGGCGCCAGCCGGCGTGCCGTGCTCGCCCATGCCCTGCCCTGCTTCAACGCCCGCGGCATCGAGGCCGCCACCATCGAGGACCTGCGCCAGCGCAGCGGCCAGAGCGTGGGCACCATCTACCACCACTTCCGCAACAAGGAGGGCGTGGCCGCGGCCCTGTTCTTCGCCGGTTTCGACGACCAGAGCCGCGCCATCGCCGAGCGCACCGCGCCTGCCGCCGACGCCCACGGCGTGGTGGTCGAACTGGTGGCGGCCTATGCGGCCTGGGTGACCGAGCTGCCCGAACTGGCGGCCTTCCTGTTCATGGCGCGCGAGACCGTCGCCCAGGGCCCCTACGGCGACGAGCTGGACGAGAGGCTGGAGGCGCGCTACGGCCCCATCGATGTCCGGCTGGCCGAGGGCGTGCGCGCCGGCCTCATCACCGAGCTGCCCGCCGAACTGATTCCAGCCCTGGTGCTGGGCGGCGCCGAGTCCTACTGCCGGGCCTGGCTGGCCGGGCGGCGCAAGGCCAAGCCGACGGCCTATGCCGGACTGCTGGCCGAGGCGGCCTGGCGGGGCATCGCAGCCTAGTTTTGCCTTGACGCTCCAGCCAGGCAGGCAAGGCCGCGGTTCAGGCCGCGCTGGAGGCCACGGAACGCTCACGTCGTTGAGCGGCCGGGGTAAACCATGTGATGAAAATGAACCGAGTCAGATATCTTTATTGAACCGTTGTTTCATTTTCCATCTTGAACACCTTTTCTCCCACCGCAGCGCGGCCGGTGTCCATTGCCGCCCTGGGCGAATGCATGCTGGAACTGCAGGGCCAGGCCTTCGGCCAGCTGCGCCAGCACTTTGGCGGCGACACGCTGAACACCGCCGTCTACCTGGCCCGCTGCGGCGGAGCCGGCCTCAGGGTGCATTACGCGACGGCCCTGGGCGACGACTCGCTGAGCGCGGGCCTGCTGCAGCGCTGGGCAGAGGAAGGCGTGCAGACCGGCCTGGTGCAGCGCCTGCCCGGCCGCTTGCCAGGCCTCTACCTGATCGAGCTGGACGAGGGCGGCGAGCGGCGCTTCCATTACTGGCGTGGCCAGGCGGCGGCGCGGGCCTATTTCGACACCGCGGCCACGGCGCTGGAGGAGCAGGCCGATGCGCTGGACGCCCTCTATCTGTCGGGCATCAGCCTGGCCATCCTGCCGCCGGCCGGCCGCGAACGTACGCTGGCGCTGATGACGCGCATGCGCGCCGCCGGCAAGCTCGTCGCCTTCGACAACAACTACCGCCCGCGGCTGTGGGACTCGGTGGCCGACGCGCGCTACTGGTATGGCCGCGCCTTCGCCGCGGCCAGCATCGCCCTCATCACCGCCGATGACCACCAGGCCCTGCACGGCCTGGTCGACCTCGATGCCGCCGTAGCTTCGGCCCAAGCCCTGCCGGTGACCGAGATCGCCATCAAGCGCGGCGCGCTGTCAACCCGCGTCGGCCTCAACCACGCCTGGCAGGACGTGGCCACCGAGACTGTGCCGCGCGTCGTCGACACGACGGCCGCCGGCGACTCCTTCGCGGCCGGCTATCTGAGCCAGCGCCTGCGCGGCGCCACGCCGGAACAGGGCGCGGCCTTCGGCAACCGGCTGGCGGCCCGCGTCATCCAACAACCCGGCGCGCTGATCCCACGCGAAGCCATGCAAGACCTGATGGGAAGCTGATGCGAGCACTCTGGACCCTGGCCCTGCCCCTTGTCACGACTCTGGGCCTCTGCCACGCGCAGACGAACACGGCACCGCTGCATCCCGCCACCTATGTCCACGCCGGCTGGGCGCAGACGACGGGCGGCCAGGGCGGCAAGATCATCCGCGTGACGACGCTGGCCAGCGACGGCCCCGGCAGCCTGAAGGCGGCCCTGGACACACCCGGCCCGCGCATCGTCGTCTTCGAGGTCGGCGGCGTCATCGACCTGGGCGGCAAGAGCTGGAAACTGCGCGAGGGCAAGGTCACCATCGCCGGCCAGACCGCGCCCGACCCGGGCATCACGCTGGTCAAGGGCGAACTCGAGGTGTTCGCCAAGGACGTCATCCTGCAACACCTCAGCATCCGGCCCGGCGCCTTCGGCCGCGCCAAGCGCAGCGGCAACGACCATGACGGCCTGTCCACCAGCGATGGTGCCGAGCGCGTCATCGTCGACCATTGCAGCTTCTCCTGGGCGACCGACGAGAACCTGTCGGCCAGCGGCCGGCGCTTCGAAGGCGCCACGCCCGACGACTGGCGTGCCCACACCTCGCACGCCATCACCTACAGCCACAACCTCATCTACGAGGGCCTGAACGAGGCCGTGCACATCAAGGGCGAGCACAGCAAGGGCTCGCTGATCCACGACAACGTCACGCAGATCCTGCTGCTGGGCAATGTCTACGCCTCCAACCGCGAGCGCAACGCGCTGTTCAAGGGCGGCGTGTGGGGCGCCATGGTCAACAACCTGATCTACAACCCCGGCTGGCGCGCGGTGCACTACAACCTCGTCGCCCACGAATGGGTGGGCCGGCCCTACCAGGTCGGCAAGATCACGCTGGCCGGCAATGTCTACCGCGCCGGCCCCGGCACCGAGCGCAACCTGCCCCTGTTCACGCTGGGCGGCGTGGGCGATGTGCAGCTCTATGAGCAGGACAACCTCGCCGTCGACCGCCAGGGCCAGCCGCTGCCGATGACGGGCAAGTACACGACCGGCGCCGACATCATCCCGGTGCGCCAGCCCTATCTGCCGCCGGGCCTGAGCTGGCTGCCGCCGCGTGAACTGGAGAAGCTGCTGCCCCTGTATGTCGGCTCGCGACCCTGGGCGCGCGACCCGCTGGACTTCAAGCAGCTGTCCGACATCGCCGAAGACCGCGGCATGCTCATCGACGACGAGACCCAGAACAACCCCGCGGGCCTGCCCCAACGCAAGCCGACGCAGCGGGCCTTCGTCGAAGCAGACTGGAACCTCGCCGACATGAGCCCCAAGGCGGGCTGGGCTTCGCTGTTCACGCAGGTCTCGAAATGAACAAGACGCACCTTGCCTTGCTGGCGGCCCTGCTGCTCAGCCCCGCCACCTGGGCCCTGGAGCTGAAATCCGCCGATGTGCACAACAGCGACGACTACCCCACGGTCGTTGCCGTCAAGCATCTCGGCCAGCTGCTGGCCAAGAGCAGCGGCGGCGCGCTGACCGTCAAGGTCTTCAACAAGGGGGCTCTTGGCAGCGAGAAGGAGACCATCGACCAGGTCAAGCTCGGGGCCCTCGCGATGACGCGCGTCAACCTCGCGCCGCTGGCGGCCATGTGTCCCAAGACCCTGGTGCCCTCCCTGCCCTTCCTGTTCCGCGACACGGCCCATATGCGCAAAGCCTTCGACGGCCCGGCCGGCGAGGAGATCCTGAAAGCCTGCGAGCATCAGGGCATGGTGGGCCTGGCGCTGTACGACTCCGGCGCCCGCTCCATCTATGCCCGCAAGCCCGTCAAGACGCTGGCCGACATGAAGGGCCTGAAGATCCGCGTGCAGCAGACCGACCTCTGGGTGGCCGCCATGACGACCCTGGGCGCCAACCCCTCGCCCATGCCCATCGGCGAGGTCTACACGGGGCTGAAGACCGGCCTCATCGACGCGGCCGAGAACAACATCCCCAGCTACGAGGGCTTCCGCCATTTCGAGGCTGCCAAGGTCTACAGCCGCACCGAGCATTCGATGACACCCGAGGGGCTGTTCATCAGCAAGCGCATCTGGGACAAGCTGACTCCCGACCAGCAGAAGCAGTTGCGCGAGGCCGCCAAGGCTTCGGTCACCATCGAGCGCGAACGCTGGGACGCTCAGGAAGCCAAGGCCCTGGCGACCGTCAAGACCGCGGGCAGCCAGATCGTCGAACCCGACCGCGAGGCCTTCCGCCAGGCCGTGCAGCCCGTCATCGCCAAATTCGTCAACACACCGGAGCTGCAGGCCCTGGTCAAGACGATTCAAGACACGAAATGAGGGCCTACACCCAACTCTGCGCGGGCCTGTCGCGCTGGTCGCTGCGCGCCGCCGTGCTCGGCCTCGTCGTCCTCATCGTCTGCGTGCAATGGCAGGTGCTGGGGCGCTATCTGCTGAACGACTCGCCGACCTGGACAGAACCCTTCGCCCTGCTGCTGGTGCTCTACATCACGGCCCTGGCCGTTGCCGTCGGCGTGCGCGACGCGGGCCACCTCGGGATGGAATCCATCGTCGTGCTGCTGCCCAAGGCGGCGCAGCGCGTGGCCGAGGCCCTGATCCATGTCTGCGTGATCGCCTTCGCCGTGCTGATGGCCGTGGCCGGCTGGGAATGGCTGACGCTGAAATGGGACGAGCCCAAACCCATGCTGGGCGTGCCCGAGGGGCTGGACTATCTGCCGCTGATCATCTCCGGCGTCCTCATCGTGCTGTTCTGCATCGAGCATCTGATCGCGCTGTGGCAGGGCCAGTCCGTCGAAGCGGCGGGTGTCTAAAAATGTGTCAGCCCCCAAGCACGCTTCGCGAGCTGCCCCCCGAGGGGGCGCGTCAATACCTACGGACGGCCGGGCGGTACTGACATGGAAGGCATGGAACTCTGGATCATGTGCGGCAGCTTCGTGCTGCTGCTCTTGCTCGGCGTGCCAGTGGCCTTCGCCATCGGGCTGTCGTCCATCGCCACCGCCATGGCCGCCGACCTGCCCATGGCCATCGTCTTCCAGAAGACGGTGGGCGGCATGCAGGTCTTTTCCTTCCTGGCCATTCCCTTCTTCATCTTCGCCGGCGAACTGATGCTGCACGGCGGCATCGCCGAGCGCATCGTCGGCTTCGCCAACCGTCTGGTGGGCCATGTGCGCGGCGGCTTAGGGATGAGCAATGTGCTGGGCTGCACGCTGTTCGGCGGCGTGGCCGGCTCGCCGCTGGCCGACGTGTCGGCGATGGGCTCGGTAATGATCCCGCTGATGAAGCGCGAGGGCTATGACGCCGACTACGCGGTCAACGTGACGACGCATGCGGCCCTGGTCGGCGCGCTGATGCCGACCTCGCACAACCTCATCATCTATGTGCTGGCCACGGCCGGCATCGCGGCGGTCAGCGTCTTCAACCTCATCCTGGCCTGCCTGATCCCGGCGGTGCTGCTGACCCTGTCCAACCTCGTCGCGGCCTATGCCGTCGCCCGCAAGCGCGGCTATCCCACGCATGGCGCCTTCCCCGGCTGGGCGGCGGTGTTCTCGGCCTTCGTCGCCGCCCTGCCCGGCCTGCTGGTCATCGTCATCATCCTGGGCGGCATCCTGAGCGGCGTGTTCACGGCCACCGAGTCGGCCGCCACGGCGGTCTGCTGGGCCCTCATCGTCACCGGCATCGCCTACCGCTCGCTGAGCTGGCGCGGTTTTCTGGAAGCCTGCGCCAAGGCCTGCAAGACCACCGGCGTGGTGCTGCTGCTGATCGGCATCTCGGCCGCCTTCGGCTATTTCATGGCCCTGTACGAGGTGCCGCAGAAGACTGGCGACTGGCTGGAGCAGATGAGCGGCAACCAGCCCTGGTTGATCTTCCTGTGGGTCAACGTGCTGCTCTTCGTGCTGGGCACCTTCCTGGACATGGCGGCCACCATCCTGATCTGCACGCCCATCTTCCTGCCCATCTGCATGAAGGCCGGCATGGACCCGACGCAGTTCGGCGTCATCATGCTGCTGAACTGTGCCCTGGGCCTGAACACCCCGCCGGTGGGCAGCACGCAGTTCGTCGGCTGCGCGATCGGCGGCGTCAGCGTCGGCCAGGTCATGCGCTCCATCGCGCCCTTCTACGGCGCCCTGCTGGTCACGCTGCTGGCGGCCACCTACATTCCGGCGCTGTCGATGGCGCTGCCGAAATGGATTGCCGGCTAGAGGCCGGGATGGCGGGCCAGGGCCTGGCTCCACTCGGGTTGCTGGCGCGCCCGCTGCAGGCCCTGGTTGAGCCGCGCCACCAAGTCCGGCCTCTGCTCAAGCGCTCGCTTGGACACCAGCAGGTGGACCGGGCTGACGGCCAGCTCCAGCACGATCTCCAGCGCCTCGCCGGGTTCGCGACCGGCGCGCAGCAGCAACGTCGCCGGGTCGTCGATGACGTAGTCCACCTTGTGCCCGCGCAGGGCCGACAGCGTCAGGTCGTTGGCATAGAGCGGCTGCAGCAGCCGCTGCAGCTCCGGGTCCTCCAGCTCGCGCCGCACGGCGGCCGGAAAGGCCACGCCGCGGATATAGCCGATCCTGACCGGCCGCCCCTTCAGCTCCGCCAGCCTGTGCAGGGGCGGCGCCCCCGCCAATCCGAACAAGGCGACGCGCTCGTTGCGATAGGCCTGGGTGAACTCGGCAAAGGCTTGGCGGTCGGGCGTGGGCGTGGCCGACGCGACGAGGTCCAGCTCGCCCTGGGCGGCGTCCGTCATCTGGCGGGCCCAGGGCCGGCGCAACCACAGCAGGCGCTCGCCGGCGGCCTGGGCCAGCAAATCGAGCAATTCGACGTCCAGACCCTGCGGGCCAGCCGACCCCGGGTACTGGAAAGGCGGATAGTCGCTCCAGCCGATGCGAAGTGGCGCCCTGTCCTCGCCCCGCGCGCCCACCCATGGCAGAGCCAGGGACAACAGGCAGGCATCGCGGCGGCGCAGCATTTCAACGGGCTCTCAGGGTGGCGCCTGCCAACTCTGGCACAGCGCGGCCGCCTTGGGGCTCCAGTCAGACCATGAGTGACGCCGTCCGTCGCCGCCTGATTGCCGGCCTGGCGCTATGGCCACTGCTGGGCCGCGCCGCCAGCCTGGACGACACCCTGGCTCGGCTGCAGCAGGCCTGGCGCCCCCGCCTGGCCTGGCGGCCCGACGCTGCATGGCGCCACGAGGCCCTGGCCATGGCGCGCCGACTCATCCTGCTGCCCGGCGACGACGGCAGCAGCCTGGCCACCGAAAGGGTCGCCGAAGCCGATCGCGGCAACCATGTGGCACTGTCGCTGACGCTGCGCGGCGCCCTTGGCGACCGCGTGCCGGCCCTGTATCTGCAGCCCAAGGGCACCGGGCCTCATCCCGCCGTCGTGCTGCTGCACGACCATGGCGCGCGCTTCGACATCGGCAAGGAAAAGCTGATCCGGCCACTGGCCCCCAACCCGGCGGCCGAGACCTGGGCACAGCGCTATTTCGGCGGCCGGTTCGTCGGCGACACGCTGGTGGAGGCCGGTTTCGCCGTGCTGGCCATCGATGCCCAGGGTTGGGGCGAGCGCAGCCGGCCGGGCTTTGCCAGGGATGACCAGCAGGCCCTGGCCAACCACCTGCTGCAGCTCGGCCACAGCTGGGCCGGGGTCATTGCCAGCGACGACCTCAGATCCCACCGCTGGCTGCGCGAACGGCCCGAGGTCGATCCCAGCCGCGTGGCGGTGCTCGGCTTTTCCATGGGCGCCTTTCGCGCCTGGCAGCTCGCCGCCGTCTGCGACGAGGTGTCGGCCTGCGTGGCCGCGCACTGGATGTGCACGCGCGACGGCCTGCTGCGACCGGGCGAACACACGCTGGTGGGGCAGTCCGCCTTCAGCATGGCCCACCCGGGACTGGCCGCGGAGCTGGACCACCCGGACGTGGCGGCACTGATCGCGCCGCGGCCGCTGCTGCTGTTCGGGTCGCCGCAGGACAAACTGTTTCCCTGGGATGCGGTGCAGCAGGCGTGGCGACGATTGGAGCTGGCCTGGGGGCGCACCGATGGTTTGCAAACCCGTGTGACCGCCGGCGGCCATCTGTTCGACGTCGGGCAGCAGCAGGCGGCTGCGGCGTGGCTGGCCGGTGCGCGAAAGTTCCCTTTAGCGTCCCCCGACATGCAGGACTAGATCCATACAAGCGCGATGGCATTCCCTGGACGTCGGCGCCACACTCCGGCTATCCGCGCCCCCAAAATCGGTCACCATGAACGAACTGCTCGCCGCCTACCGCTACACGACCAACAACTACGCCCAGATCGAGAAGAGCAAGCGCTGCGGCTGCTGCAACTGCGTGCAGATCTTCAAGCCCGATGCCATCGTCGGCTGGACCGGCCTGACGGTGCAGAACATGGACGATCCCAAGGCCATTGCCGAGCAGACCGCCATGTGCCCCCACTGCGGCAGCGAGGCCGTCATCGGTGACGGCTGCGGCTTCCTGATCACGCCCGATTTCCTGGCGCGCATGAACGAGGCCTGGTACCAGCGGACCATGATCCACCGGCCGGCGGCCAAGAAATGAGGGCCCTCGTCCTGCCGGAGCCTTGAGGATGGATTTGCTGGCGGTCTTCACGACGGTGGCCACGCAGGAGCAGGCCGATGCGCTGGCGCGCACCGCCGTCGAGGGCCGGTTGGCCGCCTGTGTGCAGACCGAGGCCATCCGCAGCACCTATCACTGGCAGGGCGCCATCGAATGCGAGGCCGAGGTGAGGCTGATGTTCAAGACCAGCCGCGCCCTCTACCCTGCGCTGGAAGCGGCCTTGCGAGCGCAGCACCCCTACGAGCTGCCGGCGATCTTCGCGCTGCCCGTTCTCGAAGCCTCGGCCGACTACACGGCCTGGGTGCACGCATCCCTGCAGACCTGAAGCCGCGCCGGGCGCATACTGGCACCATGGCCATCGCCCATGCCACTGCCGGTCAGGTCATCGACATCCATCCCGGGGCGGCCGACCCTGACGGTGCAAGGACGGTCGCGCTGTTCAAGTCGCGCGACCTCGAGGTCATGCGCCTCGTGCTGCCCGCCGGCAAGGCGCTGCCGCCGCACAAGGTGGCGCGCGAGATCACCATCCAGTGCGTTTCGGGCACCCTCGCCGTGACGACAGCGGCCGGCCGCCAGCAGTTGCGGCCAGGCCAGTTGCTCTATCTGGACCGCGAAGCCATGCATGACGTGCTGGCCCTCGAAGACGCCGTGGCCCTCGTGACCATCGTGCTTCCCTGATTCAGTTTTCCAGCGTGCGCGCCGAAGCCAGCTCAGGCCTGAGCTTCAGCATGCCCTCCATCACCTGCCCCGAGAACAGCGCTGCGCCCCTGGGGCCGAGGTGGGTGCGGTCGAAGCGCGGCGGCGCCTCGGCCAGCGTGTCGGCGCCGGACTGACCCAGGGCCGCGACGGCGGCATGGCTGACGGCATTCAAGTCCAGCACCGGGACGCCCTGCTCCGCGCCGACCTGGATGACCGCCTCGGCCCAGGGCCGCAGGTCATTGGCGAGTTCGCCGTCCTTGAAGGTCCGGCGTGTCAGCGGCGTGATGAGCACGACTTCGCCACCGGCCGCCTTCACGTCCTTCACATAGCCCGCCATGTTGGGACCGAACTCGGTAGCGAGGTCGGTCGAGCGGCCGGGCTTGCCGGGCTGGTCGTTGTGGCCGAACTGGATCAGCACCAGGGTCTTCGGCTTCGCACCGTTCTCACCGCGCTCGTTGAGCAGGGCCAGCACCGTGTCCCACAGACCTTCCGCGCGGAAGCTCCTGCTGGAGCGGCCGCCGCGCGCGAGGTTGAGGCAGGCCACCTGCTGGAAGCGCGCACACAGCGAATTGCCGTAACCGCTGCGCGGGGCCATCGTCGAGTCGCCAACGAGGATGAGGCGCGGGCCGGTGGCGACATTGGCGGTGGTCTCGCCTTTCGGCGCGGGCGGCGCCTGGGCCACGGCGGCGCCACTCAACAGCAAGGCAAGGAGAGCAAGTCGTTTCATGACGTCAGGGTGGTTCAAGGCGCGGGTACCCAGCCGCCGGGCGCGCCAGTGGCGATGGTCGAGTTCTGGAAGATCTCGGCGCGCGTCGTCAGGCCGGCGGCGGAGCCCAGCGGCTTGGCCAGCACGACATTGGTCGCGACGTTGTTGACCTTGACGGAGGCCAGGCCCAAGCGCGCACTGACGTCCAGCGGCGCGCCACTGAGGTCCATGCTGCCGAACTCACGCCAGCCCACCGTGTCGGTCGTGCCGCCGTCAAGCGTGCCCGCCCAGGATGGCGGGTTGCTGCCGCAACTGCCCATGCCCACGCCGGTCCTGCTGGTGCCCGTGCCCACGCACCAGCCCACGGGCAGGATGTGCGAGCCCATCTGGGTGTTCACGAAGGCGATGTGGTCGATATAGGTCGTGGACGTCGTGCCGCCACTGCGGGCCAGATAGGCCTGGCTCACGGTGGGCTCGGCGGTGAGGCGGCTGTTCAGGAAGACGAAGCCCTTGTCACCGGCGGTGGCGCGCGACTGCAGGATGAAGCCAGCAGAACTGCTGGCCGTGTCGGCCACGGAGCGGATCTCGCAGTCCTCGAACAGGCTGGCCATCACGCTGCCCCAGATGAAGTCGACATTGCCGGCGACCAGGGACTGGTAAAACCAGTTGTAGCCCTTGAGCTGCAGGGTGTCCTGCTGGCTCAGGAAGTTCATCTGCTTGGCCACCAGGCGCGCGGCGGCCGCCGTCGTGCTGGTGTTGAAATAGATCGCCTCGGCCTGGTTGTCCCAGCTGCTGCTACGCACGTGGGGGTTCTGCAGCGTGAAGTTCTGCAGCGTCAGCAGGTCGGCCGTCTCGACCAGCAGCGACGCGCGACCGCCGCCGAGGACGCGGTGGCCGACCGTCTTGCCCGAGGTGCTCAGCGCCGTGCCGGCGGCGGCGCTGCTGGCGCCGCTGCCCGAGTTCAGCGACTCGAAGTTGACGTCGCCCACCACCACGCCGTCGCGGCTCTCGCCGACGATGCTGAGGTTGGCGACCTTGCGCAGGATGTTGAGCTCGGGGTAGCTGCCGTTGGCAAGATGGATGGTCTTGGCCGTGGCGACGGTGTTGCAACCGTTGGCGGCCGGGCTGTTGGTCGAGCAGTTCTTCATGACCCAGTTCAGCGCGCCCTGCAGGGTGCGGAAGTCGGCCGTGGTGCCGCCGTCGTCGACGTTGATGTTGGTGAAGCTCGCGGGCGCGGCGCGGGTCGTGAACTTCCAGCCGTCGGCCTTGCCGATGCCGGCGAAGGCGGCGCCCTTGATGGTGCCACCCAGCACGGACGCATCCATCGTCACGTAGTAGGCCGTGCCGAAGTCCAGCTTGTTGCTGTGCAGCTTGATCGAGGCGGTGCTGTTGCTGACGCTGACCGGGCGGTACCAGACATAGCGGGCGAATGTCGCGCCATCGGGCATGGCGCCCAGGCCCAGCGCGTCGATCTCGAGGTTGCTGCGGGCCAGCACGATCTGCGTGTCGCTGGCCGAGGGCGCCGTGCCGACGTCGATGCTGTCGACCAGCACGTCGTCGCTGACGCGGTAAACGCTGACCTTGCCGGCCGTGCCTATGCTGGGCGGCGCGTCGAAGGACAGCGACAGCCGCGTGTCGGTGTGCACATTGACCTCGTTGGCGGCGGGCGACCTGGTGCCGGCCACGCCGCCGACATTGCCGCTGCCGCTGATCTGCGTGGAGATCTTCCAGGCGCCGGCCAGGGCCAGGTTGTTGGCCTTGACCAGGGCCGCCGGCCGCGGCTTGTAGGCATAGCCCGGCGTGAAGGCCGCGCCTGGCGCGACGCTGCAGGCGCCCAGAGCGGCGCCGTTCAACGTCGAGCCGCTGTCCTGGAAGATGCCGCTGTGGTCGGAGCTCGGGTAGCTGACGACGCTGTCGCAGCCCACCGCCCCATCCACGGCGAAGACGTTGTTGTGCGACAGGATGTTGGCCTGCTTGCCCGCGCCGATGCTGTAGCTGTGCGGATAGGGGTTGGCCGTCTTGCTGCCGACGAAGTAGTTGTTGAAGACGTGGACCTGGCCGAAGCGCACGCGCGGCACGCGCTGGGTCACACCGTTGAAGACGTTGTTGGCGAAGGTGATGCGCAGCTTGCCGGCGTCGCTGGTCAGGCTGTCGGAGCCACCGATCAGCATGGTCTTGTCGTGCTGGGTGACGACGTTGTAGGAGACCGTGATGAGGTCGGCGCCCTTGGTGATGTCGATGGCACCGTCGTGGCACTGCTTGGTCTTGCCGTTCTCCAGAGCCAAGGTGTCGTCGGTGACCGGCGCGTCGGTGATGGTGTTGCGGTCGATCCAGACCTGGGTGGCCGTCACGATGCCGATGGCGTCGTACTGCGAGTTCCAGTTGCCGGTGGCGCCGTCGGTCGGGTCCCAGATGGGGCCGACGTCGCAGGGCGCGACCAGGTGCAGGTTGCGCACGATGACCTGGCTGATGCCGGTGATGTCGATCCAGGCGTTGACGAAGCCGGCGCCGGGGCCCTCGCCGATCAGCGTGGTGTTGCTCGTCAGCTTGACGCGCCCCCTCACCTTCTGGTCGGCCGTGTTCGCGAAGGGCGTGCCCTCGGTCATGTCGATGGTGCCGGCCACCTTGATGATCTTGGCCGCGTTGCCGCCGTTGGCCAGCGCGTTCAGCAGCTCGGCGCGGTTGTGCACGGTGTAGATGTGCTCGGGCGTGGCGGCACTGCCGCCGACGGTGCCCGCCCCCCAGCCGTCGCTGGGCGCCACCTGCTGGGCGACGTCGACGGCCTGGGCCTGCAGGCTCAGAGCCAGCAGGGCGAGGCCGCCCAGGCGTTGCAGGCCCTTCATGCCGACCTCCGCGTGCGCGACAGCGCCAGCAGGCCCAGGCCCGTGCCGAGCAGCGCGAGGCTGCCCGGCTCGGGCAGGGCGCGGGCGGCGAGCTGGGTCGTGAAGCTGCCGAATTGGCTGTCGAAGCCGACCTGGTTCAAGGTCAGGCCGACGGTGTGCGCATCCAGCAGCTGCAGGCTGATGCTGCCCCCCAGGACCTCGCTCATGTCCAGTGCGGTGAAGCCCGTGATGGGCAGGCCCAGGCCGGCGAAGCTGAAGGTCAGCGTGTAGCTCCCGGCCAGGCCGGCGCTGCCGCTGTTGTTCCACACCTGGATGCGGCCGTCCTCGAAGAAGTCGATGCCGACGGCGGCGTCGCCGGTGAGGAACTCGAGGTCGGCGGCGGCCACGGCCGTCACGTTGCTGCCCGCCTCGTCGGCGAAGCCGTGGTCCAGCCCGAGCAGCGTCGAACTCGCGCCGCTGACCTGGCCGGTGACGAGGGTGCCGGCAGGCAGCGTGAGAGCCGCGTGGGCGGAAGTCGCGGCCAGCCATGCAGCGGCTGCGACCGCAAGGGTCCTGAAGGTCTTCATGAATGTCTCCGGGTTGCGGTCGGTCTCGCCATCCGGCGGCCGACGCTGCTTCGGGATCAGAAGGACCTGCAGGGTCCCGCGAACAAGAAGGGCACAGACGACAGGTCGGTGCCCTCGGGGGGGGCTAGGCCGGGAGCGGCTTAGAACTTGTAGCGGCCACCGATGATGAATTCACGGCCGGTGTAGTTGTTGACGACGACGTTGTTCATCGCGCGGGAGATGAACTGGTCGTTGGGCTGGTTGGTCAGGTTGGTGGCCTCGAAGGTCAGCTGCAGCTGCTTGTTGACCTGGTAGCCCAGCGACATGTCGACGTTGAAGGTCTTGTTCTTGCCTGCCACGTCCTGGTTGTTGCCGGCCGGGATGGTGGTCAGGAAGGCCGAGCGGGCCGAGCTGGAGACGCGGCCGCTGAAGATGCCGTCGTCATAGTAGACCGACAGGTTCCAGGAGCGCGGCGACAGGTTGACGAGGTCTTCCGTGACGGTGGCGGCGCCGACGGCCGCGGAGATCACATAGTCCATCTTGGACTTGACCTGGGTGTAGTTGGCCAGGATGCCGAAGTTCTTGCCCCAGCCCGGCAGGAAGCTGAAGGGCTGCTGCACGTTGATCTCGAAGCCGGTCAGCTTGCCGCCCGGGCTGTTGACCGGGGCGCTGACCAGGAAGACTTCGTCGCCCGTGAAGTTGCTCGGCAGCAGCGACATCGGCAGGCCGGTCTGGTTGTAGGGCACGTTGCGGCCCACCGTCAGCACATAGCTCTTGATGTCCTTCTGGAACACGCCCAGGCCGATGAAGCCGTTCTTGGAGTGGTACCACTCGCCGCTGAGGTCGAAGGTGGTGGCGCGGAAGGGGTCCAGGGCCGGATTGCCGCCGGTATAGCTGAGCGTGCCGGTGGTGGACAGCGTGCCGCCCGGGTTCAGGTTCTGCAGCGGTGGGCGCGACATGACCTTGGCCGCGGCGGCGCGCAGGATGATGTCCTTGGTCAGGTTCAGCGAGACGTTGGCCGAGGGCAGCCAGTCCCCGTACTCGCGCGAGGCGGAGACGGGGCTGCCGCCGCCGGTCGCCAGATAGCCACTGGCGACGATGGCCGTCTTCACATAGCGCGTGCCGAGGTTGCCGCGCACGGCCATGCCGCCCAGGCGGGTCTCGAAATCGGCCATCAGCCAGGTGCCGGTGTCGGTTTCGCTGATGGCACGGTTGCCGCCGCGGGCGCTGCCGTTGGTGATGGAGCTCAGCGTGTAGTCGCCCGGGCCGCCGGCCGGCCCGGTCTTCAGGCAGTTGCAGTAGATGTCGTAGGCCTGGGCGATGGCATCCAGGTTGGGAATGACCCAGGACGTGATGGAGCCCGCGGGCAGGTTCTCGCCCTTGCCGAAGCCCGTCAGCGTCGTCGTCAGGCTGGCGGCGCTCACGCCGGCCGGCAGCGTGTTCATGGTCTCGACGGTGCGGCGGATGTCGTAGCTGGTGAACTTGAACTGCTTGTAGCTGGCGCCGCCCTTCAGGGTCAGCACGTCGGGGATGACTTCCCAGGCGACGTCGGCGGTCAGCACGTCCTGGCGGTTGGTCACGCCGTTGGGACGGATGCGGACCTCGCTGGGCGTGAAGTTGGCGATGCTGGTGGCACCGACGGGCACGCCGTAGATCTTCAGGCCGCCATTGGGATCGGCCGGGTTCAGGTTGCCGTAGCCCAGCAGCGGGGCGCGGTCGTCGCCACGGGCGTCGAACACATAGCCGTCGACGTTGGGCGCGTCCAGCGTCGTCGTGGTCTGGATGGGGTTGCGGTAGCGCGAGGTCGCGCGGCCGCCGCGCAGGGTCAGCTTCAGCGTGTCAGTGATGTCCTGCTCCACCGTCAGCGAGGGCTGGCTGAACTCGGTGCTGAGCCGGTCGAAGCGCGACTCGGCGCGGATGTCGACGCCATTGAACTTGCCATACAGCATCTGGCCGTTGGGGTCGAACTGCGCCGCCAGCACGCTGGTCTGCTGCTTGCCGCCGGCCGACAGGGCGCGGCTGAAGGAGATGGCTTCCAGGAAGTCTTCCTGACGAGTGGCCTCCAGCTTGGAATACAGCATGTCGAAGGTGATCAACATGCTGTCGGCCGGGCGCACCTGGATGGCGCCGGTCAGGCCCGTGCGCTCCTGGTCATGCGTGAGGCGGCCGTAGCGCGGCAGGCGCGGATGGAAGTTGGTGGCCTTGCTGGCCTCGTTGTAGGCGGCCAGGTTCTCCGGCGTGTTGGGCAGGCGCAGCACGCCCTGGGCGGCCGGGCCGCAGGTGGTGGCGGTGGAGCCGGTGGGCAGATTGGTGGTCACGCCCTGCGGCGGGCACCAGCCGCTGAAGGTGTTGCCGCTGGACGGGCCGTTGTCCCAGCGCACGGTGCTGAAGCCTTCCTCGTAGACCTTGCGCTTGGAGTAGGCGCCGGACAGCAGCAGGCCAATCTTCTTGTCGGCGAAGGTGTTGGAGATCAGGAAGGAGGCCTTGGGCGTGGCCTTGCCCGACAGGTCGTTGTAGGTGCTCTTCAGCGAGACGGCGGCCTGGAAGCCGCGCAGGTCGAAGGGACGGGCCGTCTGCAGGTCGATGGTGGCGCCCAGTGACCCTTCGTCCACGTCGGCCGAGCTGCTCTTGCGCACGGTCAGGGAATTGAAGAGGTCGGCGGCGAAGACGTTGAAGTCGAAGGCGCGGGTGCGGTTGGCGCCGCCGGAGCTGTCGGTGCCGCCGGTGGTGGCCAGCGCCTCGATGCCGTTGATGCGGGTGCGGGCGAAGTCGCCGCCCAGGCCGCGCACGGTGATGTTGCGGCCTTCGCCGGCGTCGCGGTCGATGACCACGCCCGGGATGCGCTGCAGCGACTCGGCCAGGTTGGTGTCCGGGAACTTGCCCATGTCCTCGGCCTTGATGACATCGACGATGCCCTTGTCCTGGCGCTTGGCGTTCAGCGCGCTCTCCAGCGAGGCGCGGATGCCGGTGACGGTCACCGTTTCAAGCTGCTGGGATGCAGCCGGCGCGGTCTGGGCCCAGGCGGGCGCGGCAGAAAGCGTGACGAGGGCGACGGCCAGGGCCACCGGGCTGAGAGCCGGGCGGTGGGACGGACGAATTGCGGGCATGTGATGTCTCCTGGTGCAAGGCCACCTGGGCGCAACGCGCCGGCGGCTCTCGGGTTATTCAAGGCTTGTGAACCCGGGCGCACGCAGGGCACCCGTCGATCTTTCAGGCCGGCGACGCTGCAGTGCGAGCGCCGGTTCGATCACCGCGACTACAGGTAGTCGTCGCGGCGAGGGGAAAACTGGTCGAGCAGGGTGGCGCCGTCATCGAGGGCGACGACCCCGTGCATCGTCAGGCGGGGGGCCACGAAGGCGTCGCCGGGCTTCAGAACGCACTTCTTGCCGCCGACGTCGCACTCGAAACGGCCGGCGATCACGTAGGCGATCTGGTCGTGGGCGTCGTGGGCGTGGGGGGTGCCGATGGCGCCCTTGTCGAACTGCACCAGCACCGACATCAACTCGGGCGTGTGGCCCACGATCTTGCGGCGGATGCCATCGCCCAGCTCGTGCCAGGGGGTGTCGTCATTGAGGAAGAAGCTGCTCATGGTTGTGCGTTTTTGTCTGGCTTGTGAACGATGATAGGCGGAAGATGCAAAAATCGGAACGTCGGTTCACTAATTAGAAACCATGATTCCGCAACACTTGCCGCCTGTCTAAAGTCGTGGCATCGGAAAAAGTGGAACTGCGTTTCAACCTCCAGTTCAACCGATTCCCTGCCACCGCGGCAGCCCCGAGCTCCGCGCAACCGGTGCCTCCCGGCACCTTGGAAAAAGACATGGTTCTTCAGAACTTCAATCTGGCCGGCAAGACGGCCATCGTGACCGGCTGCAACACCGGCCTGGGCCAGGGCATGGCGCTGGCACTGGCGCAGGCGGGAGCCGACATCGTCGGCGTCAACGTCTCCGAGCCGGACGAAACCAAGGCCGGCGTCGAGGCCCTGGGCCGGCGCTTCCTGGACCTGCGCGCCAACCTCGGCGACGTCAGCTGCATCGCCGACCTGGTGGCCCAGGCCAAGGCGCTGAACGGTGGCGTGCACATCCTGGTCAACAACGCCGGCATCATTCGCCGCGAGGACGCCATCAAGTTCTCGGAGGCCGACTGGGACGACGTGATGGACCTGAACCTGAAGTCGGTGTTCTTCCTGTCCCAGGCGGTGGCCAAGGTCTTCATGGCCCAGGGCACGGGCGGCAAGATCATCAACATCGCGTCCATGCTGAGCTTCCAGGGCGGCATCCGCGTGCCCTCCTACACCGCCAGCAAGAGCGGCGTCATGGGCATCACCCGCCTGATGGCCAACGAGTGGGCCTCGCACGGCATCAATGTCAACGCCATCGCGCCGGGCTATATGGCCACCAACAACACCGCCCAGTTGCGCGCCGACGAGCAGCGCAACAGCGCCATCCTCGATCGCATCCCGGCCGGCCGCTGGGGCAAGCCCGAAGATCTGGCCGGCCCGGTGGTGTTCCTGGCTTCCACGGCTTCCGACTACGTCAACGGTTACACCATCGCCGTCGACGGCGGCTGGCTGGCGAGGTGAGCCCACCCCCTACGCGCTGTGCGCGCCCCCTCGAGGGGGCAAGCCAGCGGCCCGGCAAAGCCGGTTCCGCGGCTTCGCCGGATGATCCGCCGGCTGACGCGGCGGATTCCTGGCAATCACCGACGGAGACACGGTGAGATGTACGAGAACAAAAAACTAGGCTTCCTGTTCGTCCTGCCCTTCGTGCTGGGCGTGCTGCTGTTCAAGCTCTTTCCCTTCGTGATGAGCTTTGCGCTCAGCTTCACGCAGTACGACCTGATCGACCCGCCCGAGTGGGTCGGCATGCGCAACTACGAGGAGATGCTGACCGGCGACCCGCTGTTCAGGAAGTCGCTGGGCGTCACGCTGACCTTCGCGCTGCTGGCGGTGCCGCTGCGCGTGGGCTTCGCCCTCGTCGTGGCCCAGGTGCTGAACTTCCGGCTCAAGGGCATCAACGCCTTCCGCGCGGCCTTCTACATCCCGTCCATCCTGGGTGGCTCCATCGCGGTGGCGGTGCTGTGGCGCTTCGTGTTCGCCAAATACGGCCTGGTCAACATCATCCTCAGCAAGCTGGGACTGGAGCCCATCCCCTGGCTGGCCGATGAGCACTATTCGATGTGGACCATCGTGCTGCTGTTCACCTGGCAGTTCGGCTCGGCCTGCGTCATCTTCCTGGCCGCGCTGCAGAACGTGCCCAAGTCGCTGTACGAGGCCGCCGAGATCGACGGCGCCAGCATCAACCAGCAGTTCTGGAAGATCACCGTGCCCCTGATCACGCCGGTCATCTTCTTCAACCTGATCATGCAGATGGTGCATGCCTTCCAGGAGTTCAACGGGCCCTATCTGATCACCGAGGGCGGCCCCCTGCATTCCACCTATGTGCTGGCGCTGTACATCTACGACCAGAGCTTCCGCTTCTTCAACCTGGGCTATGGCGCGGCCCTGAGCTGGGTGCTGTTCGCCCTCGTCGCCGGCCTGGCTGCGATCTCGTTCTGGAGCAGCAAATACTGGGTGTTCTACGCCGGCGAAAAGGACATCAAGAAATGAGCGCCGCCGCAGAGATCAATGAACGCGCCGTCGGCGACGACGGCAAGACGCCCTGGCTGCGCTATCTGCTGCTGGCGGCCACGGCCATCGTCATGCTCTACCCGCTGCTGTGGCTGGTGGGCGCCTCCTTCAAGAGCAACAGCGAGATCTTCACGTCGGCCGGCTTCTGGCCGAGCAAGTTCTCGCTGGACGCCTACGCCAAGGGCTGGAAGACCAGCACCGAGTACACCTTTGCGACCTACTTCCTGAACAGCTTCCTCATCACCATCCCGCGCATCATCGTGACGGTGATCTCCTGCGTGCTGGTGGCCTATGCCTTCGCCCGCTTCGAGTTCTGGGGCAAGAAGATCCTGTTCAGCATCATGGTCGGCACGATGATGCTGCCGCTGATCGTGCTGCGCCTGCCGCAGTACCTGGTGTTCCGCGAGCTGGGCTGGCTGGACAGCTATCTGCCGCTGATCGTGCCCTCGGCCTTCGCCACCGACACCTTCTTCGTCTTCATGCTGGTGCAGTTCCTGCGCGGCATCCCGCGCGACATGGAAGAGGCCGCACTCATCGACGGCTGCAATGCGCTGCAGTTGCTCTGGCACATCATCGTGCCGCTGCTCAAGCCCGCCATCATCAGCGTCATCGTCTTCCAGTTCATCTGGACGATGAACGACTTCATGGGCCCGCTGATCTA
>CBHWBD010000066.1:0-23820 GCA_966111775.1 uncultured Comamonadaceae bacterium
CCTGGAAGAAGCAGTCCATCAGGAAGCTCTTGCCCCGGCCCACGCCGCCGTACATATAGACGCCGCGCGGGATGGGCGGGCGCACCAGCAGCTTGGTCACCGCATTGCTGCGGCGGGCCTTGTAGGCCTCCCACTCGTCCTGGCAGCGTTGCAGGGCCTGGATGGCGCGCAACTGCGCCTCGTCGGCCTTGAAGCCCCGTTCGGCGAGGGTCTGCTGGTAGAGCTCGGTGACAGTGGTCATCGTGAAAAAGGGGCGACTGATCGGCCGCCCCTTTTGATTTCGCTTGGCGCGATCAGAAGTTCAGCGTGCGCTTGTCGACAGCCAGGGCCGCTTCCTTGGTCGCCTCGGACAGCGACGGGTGGGCATGGCAGATGCGCGCGATGTCCTCGGCCGAGGCCTTGAATTCCATCGCAACAACCGCTTCCGAAATCAGCTCGGACGCGAACGGGCCGATGATGTGCACACCCAGGATCTCGTCGGTGGTGGCATCGGCCAGGAACTTGACGAAACCGGTGGTGTCACCCAGCGCGCGGGCGCGGCCGTTGGCCAGGAAGGGGAACTGGCCGGCCTTGTAGGCCACGCCTTCGGCCTTCAACTGCTGCTCGGTCTTGCCGACCCAGGCGATCTCCGGGCTGGTGTAGATGACCCAGGGGATGGTGTTGAAGTTGACATGCCCGTGCTGGCCGGCCATGCGCTCGGCCACGGCCACGCCCTCCTCCTCGGCCTTGTGCGCGAGCATGGGGCCGCGCACGACGTCGCCGATGGCCCAGACACCGGGCAGGTTGGTCTTGCAGTCATCGTCGACGACGATGGCACCACGCTCGTCGAGCTTCAGGCCAACGGCATCGGCACCCAGGCCGATGGTGTTCGGCACGCGGCCGATGGAGACGATGAGCTTGTCGACCTCCAGCGTCCTGGCTTCGCCCTTGGCGTCGGTGTAGGCAACGCTGACGCCCTTCTTGGACGACTTCACTTCGCCGACCTTGACGCCGAGCTGGATGTCCAGGCCCTGCTTCTTGAAGACCTTGGCGGCCTCCTTGGCGACGCTCTCGTCCACCGCGCCGAGGAAGGCCGGCAGGCCTTCCAGCACCGTCACTTCAGCGCCCAGGCGGCGCCAGACCGAACCCATCTCCAGGCCGATGACGCCGGCGCCGATCAGGCCCAGCTTCTTGGGCGTGGCGCCGACGCGCAGCGCGCCGTCGTTGGACAGGATGTTCTCTTCGTCGAAGGGCAGGCCTGGCAGTGCGCGGGCGTTGGAGCCAGTGGCGATGACGACCTGCTTGGCAGCGATGGTCTCCTCGCCGGCCTTGAGTTCATAACCGCCATCCTTGGCGACAACGAAGGAACCCCGGCCGTGGAAGAACGTGACCTTGTTCTTCTTGAACAGGTAGACGATGCCGTCGTTGTTCTGCTTCACGACCTGGTCCTTGCGGGCCAGCATCTTGGCGACGTCGATCTTGACGTTGTCGGCCGTGATGCCGTGGTCGGCGAAGTGGTGGTTCAGGTGCTCGTAATGCTCGCTGGACTGCAGCAGTGCCTTGGACGGGATGCAGCCGACGTTGGTGCAGGTGCCGCCCAGGGCGGGGCCGCCCTTGTCGTTCTTCCACTCGTCGATGCAGGCCACGTTCATGCCCAGCTGGGCCGCGCGGATGGCGGCGATATAGCCGCCGGGGCCGCCGCCAATGACGACGACGTCGAATTGCTTGGTAGTCATGCTCGTCTGTCCTTTGGCTTAGATGTCGAACAGCAGGCGAGCGGGATCCTCGAGCGCTTCCTTCATGGTCACCAGGCCCAGCACGGCTTCGCGGCCGTCGATGATGCGGTGGTCATAGGACATGGCAAGGTAGTTGATGGGGCGCACCACGACCTGGCCGTTTTCGACGACGGCGCGGTCCTTGGTGGCGTGCACGCCCAGGATGGCCGACTGCGGCGGGTTGATGATGGGCGTGGACAGCATGGAGCCGAAGGTGCCGCCGTTGGAGATGGAGAAGGTGCCGCCGGTCAGCTCGTCGATGGACAGCTTGCCTTCCTTGGCCTTGGCGCCGAACTCGGCGATCTTCTTCTCGATGTCGGCGAAGCTCATCTGGTCGACATTGCGCAGCACCGGCACGACGAGGCCGCGCGGCGAACCGACGGCGATACCGATGTCGAAGTAGCCGTGGTAGACGATGTCATTGCCGTCGACCGAGGCGTTGATGATGGGGTACTTCTTCAGCGCCGCGACGGCCGCCTTGACGAAGAAGCTCATGAAGCCGAGCTTGACGCCGTGTTCCTTCTCGAACTTCTCCTGGAACTTCTTGCGCATCTCCATGACCGGCGCCATGTTGACTTCGTTGAAGGTGGTCAGGATGGCGTTGGTCGACTGCGACTGCACCAGGCGCTCGGCGATGCGGGCGCGCAGGCGGGTCATGGGCACGCGCTGCTCGGGGCGGTCGCCCAGGTTGGGCTGCACGGGTGCTGCGACGGCGGGCAGCAACTTGGCGGCGGGCGCGGCCACGGCCATCGGCGTCACGGCCGGTGCTGCAGGCTTGGCACCGGCGGCCAGGGCGTCGCCCTTGGTCACGCGGCCATCCTTGCCGGAGCCGGCCACATCGGTGGCGGCCAGGCCCTTCTCGGCCAGGATCTTGGCGGCGGCGGGCATGGCCACGTCACCCTTGTTGCCACCCGTGGCGGCGGCGGGTGCCGCAGCGGCAGCAGCCGGCGCGGCAACCGAGGCGGTGGTGGCGGGCGCGGCGACGCCGGCCTTGCCTTCGGTGTCGATCTTGGCGAGCAGCTGCTGGCTGGTGACGGTGCTGCCGTCGGCGACGCCGATTTCTGCCAGCACGCCGGTGGCGGGCGCGGGCACTTCGAGCACGACCTTGTCGGTCTCGATCTCGACGAGGGTCTCGTCGACGGTGACGGCTTCGCCGGGCTTCTTCTTCCAGGTCAGCAGCGTGCCCTCGGAAACGGATTCGGAAAACTGGGGAACTTGGACGTCAACGATGGCCATGATGTGAGGCTCCGTGTTCTTTATTCGGTGTGTGGTGCGAGCGCAAAAGAGCGCAGCGCCAAATCAGGGGCGCTGCGCTTGCGGTCTTACTTGGTGAGGATGAAGCCCTTGAGCTTGGCGAAGGCCTGATCCAGCAGCGCCTTCTGCTGCTCCTGGTGCAGGTGGGCATAGCCACAGGCCGGGCTGGCGCTGGCCGGGCGGCCGGCGTAGCCGAGCTTCTGGCCTTCCGTCATGTTCTCGTGCACATAGTGCTGCACGAAGAACCAGGCGCCCTGGTTCTGCGGCTCATCCTGGCACCACACGATGTCGGTGGCGTTGGGGTACTTCTTGAGCTCGGCCGCGAAGGCCTTGTGCGGGAAGGGATAGAGCTGCTCGACGCGCACGACGGCCACGTCGTGCGCCTTCTTCTCGGCACGGGTGCGCACCAGGTCGTAATAGACCTTGCCCGAGCAGACCACCACGCGCTTGACCTTGTCGGCGTTCAGCGTCGCGTCCTGCTCACCGATGACGGTCTTGAACTCGCCCTTGGTGAAGTCGGTCAGCGGCGAGGTCGCGTCCTTGGCACGCAGCAGGCTCTTGGGGGTCATGATGACCAGCGGCTTGCGGAACATGCGCAGCATCTGGCGACGCAGCACGTGGAAGATCTGCGCGGCGTTGGTCGGCTGCACGATCTGCATGTTGTTGTCCGCGGCCAGCTGCATGAAGCGCTCCAGGCGCGCCGAGCTGTGCTCGGGGCCCTGGCCTTCATAGCCGTGCGGCAGCATCATGGTCAGGCCGTTGGAGCGGCCCCACTTCACTTCGCCGGAGGCGATGAACTGGTCGATGACGACCTGGGCGCCGTTGACGAAGTCGCCGAACTGGGCCTCCCAGATGGTCAGCGTGTTGGGTTCGGCGGCGGCATAGCCGTATTCGAAGCCCAGCACCGCCTCTTCCGACAGGATGGAGTCGATGACGACGAAGGGGGCCTGGCCGTCCGCGACGTTCTGCAGCGGGATGTAGGTGCCGGCGTCCCAGTTGGCGCGGTTCTGGTCGTGCATGACCGCGTGGCGGTGCGTGAACGTGCCGCGGCCGCTGTCCTCGCCGGACAGGCGCACCGGGTAGCCCGAGGCCACCAGCGACGCGAAGGCCATGGACTCGCCCATGCCCCAGTCGACGTTGACCTCACCACGACCTTGCGCCGCGCGGTCGGCGTAGAGCTTGGCGACCAGGTTGTGGGGCGCGAAGTCCTTGGGGATGGTCGTCAGCTTCTCGGCCAGGCGCTTCCACTCCGTGACGGGAATGGCGGTGTCGCAGTTGTCCGTCCACTTCTTGCCCAGGAAGGGCGACCAGTCGGTGGCGAACTTGCTCTTGAAGTTGGTCAGCACCGGATCGACGGTGTGGCGGCCTTCGTCCATGGCGGCACGATAGGTCTTGACCATCTCGTCCGGGCCGTCGGCGGGCAGCACGTTCTGGGCGACCAGCTTGTCGCCGTAGACCTTGCGGGTGCCGGGATGCTGGGCGATCTTCTTGTACATCAGCGGCTGGGTCAGGGCCGGCGTGTCCTGCTCGTTGTGGCCCAGCTTGCGGAAGCAGACGATGTCCAGGACGACGTCCTTCTTGAACTCGGCGCGGTAGTCCATGCACAGCTGCGTGGCCCACACGACGGCTTCGGGGTCGTCGCCGTTCACGTGCAGCACCGGGGCCTCGATCATCTTGACGACGTCGGAGCAGTACCAGGTCGAGCGCAGGTCGCGCGGGTCGCTGGTGGTGAAGCCGATCTGGTTGTTGATGACGATGTGGACCGTGCCGCCCGTGCGATAGCCACGGGTCTGGGCCATGGCCAGGGTTTCCTGCACGACGCCCTGGCCACCGAAGGCCGCGTCACCGTGCACCAGCACCGGCAGCACCTGGGCGCCGACGCTGTCGCCGCGGCGGTCCTGGCGAGCGCGCACGCTGCCTTCGACGACCGGGTTGACGATTTCCAGATGGGAAGGGTTGAAGGCCAGCGACAGGTGGACCGGGCCACCCTTGGTCGACACGTCGGAGCTGAAGCCCTGGTGGTACTTCACGTCACCGGCGGGCAGGTCTTCCGCCGCCTTGTGCTCGAACTCGGCGAACAGGTCGCTGGGCATCTTGCCCAGGGTGTTGACCAGCACGTTGAGGCGGCCGCGGTGGGCCATGCCGATGACGATTTCCTGCACGCCGCGCTCGCCGCCGCGCTGGATCAGCTCGTCCATGGCGGCGATGAAGCTCTCGCCGCCTTCCAGCGAGAAACGCTTCTGGCCGACGTACTTGGTGTGGAGGTAGCGCTCCAGGCCTTCGGCCGCGGTCAGGCGGTCCAGGATGTGCTTCTTCTCTTCGGCCGTGAAGCTGGGCTTGCCGCGCGCCTTCTCCAGGCGCTCCTGCCACCAGCGCTTCTCGCCGGGGTCGGAGCCGTGCATGAATTCGGAACCGATGCTGCCGCAGTAGGTTTCGCGCAGGGCCTGCACGATCTGGCGCAGCGTCATGGTCTCGCCACCGAAGTAGCTGTTCACGGCGCTGAACGAGATGTCCATGTCGGACTCGGTCAGGTCGTAGAACGCGGGGTCGAGTTCGGGAATCTTGGGGCGCTCGGCGCGCTTGAGGGGGTCCAGCTCGGCCCAGCGGTTGCCGAGGAAGCGATAGGCCGCGATCAGCGACTGGACATGGACCTGCTTGCGGGCGACGGCGAGGTCGGCGCTGCTGGCCTTGTTGGCGAAGGCATTGGCCTTGGCGCGTTGGGCAAAGGACTCGACGACCGGCGCGTGGGCCACGTCGCGGGCTTCGCTGCCGTCAACCGCGGGCACATGCTGAAGCGCATCGAAGTACGCGCGCCAGTTGTCGGGGACGGAACCGGGGTTGTCGAGGTAGGCCTCGTACATCTCCTCCACATACGGCGCATTGCCGCCGAACAGGTAGGAGTTGGACCTGTATTGCTGCATCATCTTTCGCTCACCTCATACCCCGGTTTCCAGGGAGTTGGCTGGTTGAAGAACCTTCCGCGACACGGCTCGACCGATTGGCGGATTGCGACCCACCTTCGCCGCCGCCAGGGGCAACAGCAAAAGGGACGGGAAGGACCGAAAAGTCTCAGGGGCCGAACTCTAGCACTTCGGGTTTGCCCGAGAGGGGCTGGGGTGAGACAAAGTTCACTGCCCAGGACCACAGAAAGTTGACTGACTCGTAAACTTGCGGCCGCGACAGCCCCGAGATTGAATGGCTGCGCCGAGGGACAAAAAAGGAATCCCCATGCAAGTCCAGGTCGTCGACTACCGCGCGCCCGACGCGGCCGAGAAATTCACCCGTTCCCTGCACGAAACCGGCTTCGGCGTGCTGACCAACCACCCCATCCGCCAGGCCCTGGTCGAGAAGATCTATGCCGACTGGCTGGCCTTCTTCAACGGCGACGGCAAGGACGCCTACGCCTTCTCCAAGGAGACCCAGGATGGCTGGTTTTCCACCGAGATTTCCGAAACTGCGAAGGGTTCCAAGCAGAAGGACATCAAGGAGTACTTCCACATCTACCCTTGGGGCCGCATCCCGCCCCAGCTGAAGGAAGACGCCCTCACCTACTACCGCGAGGCCAACGCCCTCGCCGAGGAACTGCTGGGCTGGGTCGAGAAGTACACGCCGCCCGACATCGCCGCCCGCTACCGCGAGCCCCTGTCCAACATGATCAAGGGCAGCACCAAGACCCTGCTGCGCGTGCTGCGCTACCCGCCGCTGACGGGCAACGAGCCGGTCGGCTCCATCCGCGCCGCCGCGCACGGCGACATCAACCTGCTGACCATCCTGCCGGCCGCCAACGAGCCGGGCCTGCAGGTGCTGGGCAAGGACGACGCCTGGCACGACGTGCCCTGCGATTTCGGCACGCTGACCATCAACATCGGCGACATGCTGCAGGAAGCCTCGGAGGGCTACTACCCGTCGACCCAGCACCGCGTCGTCAACCCGACCGGCGAGGGCGCGAAGAAGAGCCGCGTCTCCCTGCCCCTGTTCCTGCATCCGCGCGACAACGTGGTGCTGAGCGACCGCTACACGGCCGACAGCTACCTGAACGAGAGGCTGCGCGAGCTGGGTGTGAAGACCTGAGGCGGTTTCACCTGCGGGACGAGAGGGCGCCATGTGCGCCCTTTTTTCTTGCGCTCGGAACTCACCCGACCCGGCGGCCACCAAGCAGGCATCGAAGTGGCGTCCAACCGCCGGGAGACGATCATGGCCGATACCCAACGGGTGCTCGAGGACGCCAAGAAGCAGTTGGCCAACCTGCAGAACTCAGTCGACAGCTTCCTCGAGGAGACGGTCCCCAACAAGCTCGCCCGGCCCTGGAAGGCCTTCCGCGCCACCAACGAGGACATCATCGAGCACGCCGAACACATCATCCGGTTCCTGAAGCAGAAGAAGACCGACGAACCGGACGAAGCGATGCAGAAGGACCTCGACAAGCTGGTCAAGAAGTGGACCTCCAGCACCAACAACGTCTACGGCGGCCTGCTCGAAGTGATGACCCAGTGCAAGACGCTGATGGGCACCTGGGACAAGGTCGAGGAAGAGGTCAAGGAGCTGAAGAAGCTCTGCTGACGGGCGCGGCCATAGAGTCCATGCCAGCGGTCTTCAGGGCTCGATGCCGGATGCGCTCAGCGCCAGGTAGACCAGCAGCGATGCATGCGCGTCATTCGCCGCGTACTGCAGCTGCTGCGGGCTGAGCTTGGGCGCGGCCCAGTTGGAGGTGGTGACCTTCTTGGACTTGGGCATGCGCTTCTCGAGCACGATGGCGACAGCAGCCCGCAGGCCCACGGCCTGCTTGAAGCCCAGGCGCCGCACCATGAATGACACGTCCACGCCGCCACCCAGCTTCACGCCCAGCTTGCGGTGCAGGGGCGCCTTGTCGGATGCAATGCCGAAACCCACCTTGGCGATGGCCTCCGACTCCAGCATGGCGCGCAGGAAGGCCTCGGTCGCGGGCAGCTCCGTATGCAGGATGAAGGCATGACCCGCGGTCGCGAACTGCACGATGTGAGGCCCCGTGGGCACGCCGCCGGCGACGAACATGGGCTTGCTCTCGGTGTCGAAGCCCACGGCTCCCGCCTGGCGCAGTTCGGCTTCAGCGAACTCGCACTGGGCCGCGTCGCGCAGCACGTGGATGCGGTCGGGCGGCAGCGCGGGATAGAGCGGCAATGCCGCGATCTGTTCGCTCGTGGGTCTCTCCATCGAGCCAGTATGCACGGACCTATTGCGTCACCGCGGTGGTGCCCGATTGAGCCGTCGCTTCAGCCACCTCGCCGCGCTCACGGGCGATGCGGGCCACGAGCTGCTTGAACGCCGGCGCGGCGCGCAGGGCCTGGTAACGGGCCTGGGCCGCGATATAGGCGTTGCTGAAGGCGTCGGGCGACTCGCTGCCGTCCAGCGCGGCCAGGCCGGAGCGGCGGTAGATCTCCAGGTCGGCGATCACCTCGGCGCGGCTGCGCGGCACGGGGGTGTAGGCACGCAGCTCGGCGCTCGTGGGCATGTCGCCGGACGGCGCGTCCTGGGCCAGGGCGGCGGAGCCCAGCAGGGCGATCAGGGTGGCGATGGCGAAGTTCTTGGCAGGCATGGCGGTACTCCAGAGAGGCGGTGGTGATGGCGGTGCAGGAAAGCCCCGCCCGCCCCTGGAGATACCAGCCCGGTCGCCGCCCTATTCCCGCTCACCCCGATCTCGTCAGCACCACATGCATGGCGTTGGCCGTGGTCTCGCGCTCGCTGACCTGCCAACCCATGGCCGGCAGATCGAGACCAGCCAGCAGAGACTCGCCGCTGCCCAGCAGCACAGGCGACATCGCCAGGTGTATCTCGTCGATCAGGCCGGCCTGCAGGTACTGGCGGATGGTCGAGACACCACCGCCGATGCGCACGTCCTTGCCGGCGGCCGCCTCCTTCGCGCGCCGCAGCGCGGCTTCGAAGCCGTCGGTGACGAAATGGAAGACCGTACCGCCTTCCATCTCCAGCGGCGGCCTCTCGTGGTGGGTCAGCACGAAGGCCGGCACGTGATAAGGCGGGTTGCTGCCCCACCAGCCCTTCCAGCTGTCGTCGGGCCAGGGGCCGCGCACCGGGCCGAACATGTTGCGGCCCAGGATCCAGGCGCCGACGTTCTCGAAGCTGCGCACCGCGAAGCGATCGTCGGCATCCGTCGTACCCCCCTCGCCGCCGACCATCTTCTGGAAGGTGCGGGTCGGGAAGAACCATTGGTGCAAGGCGTGTCCGCCCAGCCCGAGCGGGGTTTCCAGGCTCTGGTTGGGCCCTGCTCCGAAGCCGTCGAGGGAAAGGCTGAAGGCGGCAACTCTGACCTTGGACATCGGGGACCCTCCTGGCGACCATGGGTATGGCAAGCTGCCGCACCCTAGCACGACGTAAAACGACATGAGGACTTCGCGTGGCGACGCCTGAGCGAATCATCCAGATCCATTCCGAGGCGCCGCCCAAGCCGGCCCTCGGCGAGCCGTGCAATGGCTGCGGCGTCTGCTGCCTGGCCGAGCCCTGCCCGCTGGGCGTGATCCTGAGCCGGCGCCTCAAGGGTGCATGCGTGGCCCTGCGCTGGGACGGTGCACGCTATGTGTGCGGCGCGCTGGTGGCCCAACCCCGCGGCATCCGTGGCTGGCTGGTGCGGCGCTGGATCGCCGCGGGTGCGGGTTGCGATTGCTCGCTCGAACCCGCGGGCAAGCCCTAGCGGACGCCCCCGGGGTCGCGGCTACATTTTTTGGCTTCTGACGCTCCGAGGAAGCCGCATGAAATCCGTTCTTCGCCATCTGCCGCGACTGTTGCCTCTGCTGGCCGCCCTGGCCATCGGCGCCGCCGCTGCCGCCCCACTGCGCTGGGCCGCCCAGAACGACATCCTGACGCTGGACCCGCACTCCCAGGACCACAACACCTCCAACACCTTCTCCGCCCATATCTACGAGGGCCTGACCCGCCGCAGCGAGACCTATCAGCCCGAGCCCTCGCTGGCCATCAAATGGACCTATCTGTCGCCCACGCAGGTTCGCTTCGAGCTGCGACGCGGCGTCAAGTTCCATGACGGCTCGGCCTTCACGGCCGACGACGTCGTCTTCAGCTTCGACCGCATCCGCCAGCCAAGCGGCACCAAGCAGACCTATGTGTCGGGCATCAAGGAGATCAAGAAGGTCGACGACTTCACCGTCGACCTGCTGCTGGAGGCGCCCACGCCGATGCTGCTGCAGAACATCGTCAACTTCAACATCATGAGCAAGTCCTGGTGCCTGAAGAACAACGCCGGCAACATCGCGGACTACAAGTCCAAGGACGAGAACTACGCCAGCCGCAACGCGGTGGGCACCGGCCCCTACCGCTTCGTGTCCTGGCAGCCCGACCAGGCGCTCAAGCTGGTGCAGAACAAGGACTGGTGGGGCAGCAACAAGGGCAATGTCACCGAACTGACCTATCTGCCCATCAAGTCACCGCCGACGCGGGTCGCGGCGCTGCTGTCGGGCGATGTGGACCTCGTCACCGACCTGCCGCCGGCCGACTTCTTCAAGATCAAGGAGGAAGGCAAGCTCAAGCTCATCGAGGGGCCGGAGGTGCGCACCATCTTCTTCGTCATGGACGAGGGCAGCGACGAACTGCGCGACTCCTCCGTCAAGGGCAAGAACCCGTTCAAGGACAAGCGCGTGCGCGAGGCGCTGAACCTCGCACTGGACCGCGAGGCGATCAAGCGCAGCATCATGCGTGGCCTGTCGGTGCCGGCGGCACTGATGGTGCCACCCGGCGTCAATGGTTGGGACGCCGGCCTGGACGCGCCGCTCAAGCCCGATCCGGACAAGGCCCGCAAGCTGCTTGCCGACGCCGGCTACGGCCAGGGTTTCGAGGTACCGCTGCACTGTCCCAACAATCGTTACGTGAACGACGAGCAGATCTGCCAGGCCGCCGTGTCGATGTGGGCCAAGATCGGCGTCAAGGTGCGCCTGGTGTCGACGCCCTTCGTCACGCACAGCCAGACCTTCCAGCGCGGCGAGTCGCCCCTCTACATGCTGGGCTGGGGCGTCTCCACCTACGACGCGCAGTACGCCATGCAGGCCTGGGGCCACACACGCACCGGCGGGCCCGACGGCAATTTCAACTTCGGCAAGGTCAGCGACGCCAAGCTGGACGCCCTGATCCAGCAGATCAAGTTCGAATCCGACACGGCCAAGCGCAATGCCCAGATCCGTGAGGCCCTGCTGCGCATCCGCGACGAGTACCTCTTCATTCCCATCCACCACCAGATCCGGCCCTGGGCCATGAAGCCAGGCGTGGACACGCTGCATCGCTCCAACGACCAGTTCGAAGCCCGCTTCACCACTGTCAAATGAAGCTGCGCTCCTTCGCAGCGGGGTTGCTGCTCGTCTGCAGCCTGGCAGACGCTGCGCCGCTGCGCTGGGCCGCACAGAACGACATCCTGACGCTGGACCCGCATTCGCAGAACCACACCACCTCGCTGACCATCGCCGCCCAGGTCTACGAGGGCCTGACGCGGCGCGGCGAGAACTACCAGCCCGAGCCCTCGCTGGCCACGCGCTGGACCTATGTCTCGCCCACGCAGGTGCGCTTCGAGTTGCGCAAGGGCGTGAAGTTCCACGACGGCAGCCCCTTCACGGCGGATGACGTCGTCTTCAGCTTCGCACGCATCCGCGAGCCTCAAGGGGCCATGCAGGCCTATGTGTCGGGCATACGCGAGATCCGCAAGCTGGGCGACCACAGCGTGGACCTGATGCTGGAGGCGCCCACGCCGCTGCTGCTGCAGAACCTCGTCAGCTTCGCCATCATGAGCAAGGCCTGGGCGGAGAAGAACCGTGCCGGCCATGTGGAGGACTTCAAGGCCAGGGACGAGAACTACGCCTCGCGCAATGCCAACGGCACCGGGCCCTACAAGCTGGTCAGCTGGACGCCCGACCAGGCCGTGCAGATGGCCATCAACAAGGACTGGTGGGACGGCAACAAGGGCAATATCACCGAGCTGACCTACCTGCCCATCAAGTCGTCGCCCACGCGCGTGGCGGCCCTGCTGTCCGGCGACGTCGACCTCGTCACCGATGTGCCGCCGGCGGACTACCAGCGTCTCAAGTCCGACACCCGCCTCAAGATGCTGGAAGGCACCGAGGTGCGCACCGTCTTCTTTGCGATGGACACGAGCAGCACCGAGTTGCGCGACGCCAGCATCAAGGGGCGCAACCCCTTCAAGGACAGGCGGGTGCGCGAGGCGCTGAACCTGGCCCTGGACCGCGAGGCCATCAAGCGCAGCATCATGCGCGGCCTCTCGGTGCCGGCCGCGTTGATGGTGGCGCCGGGCGTCAACGGTTATGACGCCGGCCTCGATGCGCCGCTCAAGCCCGACCTCGACAAGGCCAGGAAGCTGCTCGCCGAGGCCGGCTACCCGCAGGGCTTCGAGTTGCCGCTGCGCTGCCCCAACAACCGCTACGTCAACGACGAGCAGATCTGCCAGGCGGCGGTGGCCATGTGGGCACGCATCGGCGTGCGGGCCCGTCTCGTCGCCCAGCCCATGAGCCTGCATGTCCAGGCCCTGGAGCGCTTCGAGTCTCCCTTCTATCTGATCGGCATCTCCATGCCCACCTACGACGCTCACCAGGGCCTGCAGGGCTGGGGCCACAGCGTGGACGCACGCGGCAACGGCGGCCAGAACTTCAGCCACCTGTCCGACCCGACGCTGGACAGCCTGGTGGAGCGCATCCAGTTCGAGCCCGACATCGCCCAGCGCAACGCCCTCATCCGCGAGGCCCTGCTGCGCGTGCGCGACGAGTACCACTTCATCCCCGTGCACCACCAGATCCGCCCCTGGGCCATGAAGCCCGGCGTGCAGACCCTGCATCGCTCGAACGACATGTTCGAGGCCCGCTTCACCTCCATCCGCTGAGGCCTATGAAACCGACCACCCTTTGGGCTGCCGCCTGGCTGGCCACCGCGCTGACCGCCTCGGCCAACCCGCTGCGCTGGGCGGCGCAGAACGACGTCCTGTCGCTGGACCCGCACGCCGCCAACCACGGCACCACCACGACGCTGACGGGCTATGCCTACGAAGGCCTGGTGCGGTACACCGAGAAGTTCGAGGTGGAGCCGGCGCTGGCGACGAGATGGACGGCGATCAGCCCCACCCAGATCCGCTTTGAACTGCGCCGCGGCGTCAAGTTCCACGAGGGCCAGTCCTTCAATGCCGACGACGTCGTCTACTCCTTCGCCCGCCTGCGTCATCCGGCCAGCAAGATGACCATCTTTGCCACCGGCATCAAGGAGGTGCGCAAGGTCGATGACTTCACGGTCGACCTGCTGCTGGACTCGCCCCAACCGGTGCTGCTGCGCAACCTGGTGTTCGTGCGCATGCTCAGCAAGGACTGGCTGATCAAGAACAAGTGCGAGAAGCCGCAGGAACTCAAGGACAAGGAAGAGACCTACTGCTCCCGCAATGCCAATGGCACGGGCCGCTTCAGGCTGGTGTCATGGCGCCCCGATCAGCAGCTGCAGTTCGCCGCCTTCCCCGGATGGTGGGACCAGCCCCGGGGCAATGTCAGCGTGCTGACCTATCTGCCCATCAAGCAGGATGCCACGCGCGTCGCTGCGCTGCTGTCCGGTGACATCGACCTGCTGACCGACCTGCCCCCTCAGGACGTGGCCAAGCTCAAGGCCGACCCGCGCCTGAAGGTCATCGACGGGCCGGAGAACCGGACCATCTTCTTTTTCATGGACCAGGGCAGCGACGAGATCCGGGACAGTTCGGTCAAGGGCCGCAACCCCTTCAAGGACAAACGGGTGCGGCAGGCGCTGAGCCTGGCACTGGACCGAGAGGCCATCAAGCGCAACTTGATGCGCGGCTATTCCGTGCCGGCCGGCCTGATGGTGGCGCCCGGCACGGCGGGCTGGACGGCGGAGCTCGACACCCCCACGCGGCCGGACGTCGCCCGCGCCAAGGCCCTGCTCGCCGAAGCCGGCTACCCCGACGGCTTCGAAGTGCCTCTGCGCTGCCCCAACGACCGTTACGTGAACGACGAGGAAATCTGTCAGGCAGCGGTGGCCATGTGGGCCAAGATCGGCGTGCGCGCCAAGCTGACCGCCCAGCCGATGTCGCAGTTCACGCCGGCCCTGCAGGCCTTCGACCTGTCCTTCGGGCTCTATGGCTGGGGCGTCAACACCTTCGACGCGCAGTACACGCTGCAGGACATCGTGCACACCCGCACCGGCGGGCCGGATGGCAAGGGCAACTACTTCCGCCTCAGCGATGCCGGCGTGGACGCCCTGGTCCAGCAGATGCGCGGCGAGACCGATCCGGCCAAGCGCCTGGCCCAGATGCAGGAGGCGCTCAAGCGCACGCGTGACGAGGTGCTCTTCATCCCCCTGCACCACCAGGTCAGGCCCTGGGCCATGAAGGCCAATGTCAGCATTCCCCATGCCGCCAACGATGCGCCGCAGATGCGGCTGGCCACGGTGAAATGAGTCCGCCGCCGAGGCGATGATGCGCGGGTGAAACCACCCGTCATCAATTTCTCCACGCTGCAGGCGGCCGTCGAGATCGCCGCCACCCTCGCCTTCGCGCTGTCAGGCCTGCTGGCCGGCGCACGCAAGCAGCTCGACGTCGTCGGCCTGTGCGTCGTCGCCGGGCTGTCGGCCTTCGGTGGCGGCACGCTGCGCGACGTGCTGCTGGACCGCCGGCCCTTCTTCTGGGTCGAGCACGCCGACTGGCTGTGGGTGCTGATGGGGCTGTGCCTGGCGGCCATGCTGCTGATGCGCCGCCGCCACCTCGCGCTGACCGAGCGCGCTATCCAGTGGCCCGACGCGCTGGGCCTGGGCCTGTTCACCGCCAACGGCACGCTGGTGGCGCTGGATGCCGGCATGCCGGCCATCGTCGCCGTGCTGATGGGCGTCATCACCGCCGTTTTCGGCGGCGTGCTGCGCGACATCGTCTGCAACGAGATTCCCGCGGCCTTCCACGACCATCGCCCCTATGCGCTGTGCAGCTTCGTGGGCGGCTGGGTGCTGGTGGCTGCCGTGGCCCTGGACTGGCCGCAATGGGCCACCATCAGCGCCGCGGCCGCGACGGCCGTGCTGCTGCGCGGGCTGGCGCTGTGGACGGGATGGACGCTGCCGCACTGGCGCATCCACAAGCGCTGAGGCGATTCATCAAGCTTGATGACGTCGCCGGTCCCATGACAGGCATTGCACGGCCCGACGCCGGATAGTCACCCGGCGCAACACCGCGCGACCGCGATCACCCGCGTCAAGAGGTGAAGGGGCCATCGACATGGACATCAGAAAAGTCACGACGACGATGTTTGCGACGGTTGCGATGCTGGCGAGTTCAGCCGCTTTCGCCCAGGACTCCAGCTACAAGCCTGGCACCGTCTGGAACTTCTCTCACATCAAGATCGAGCCGGGTCAATTCGAGAACTACATGGACTTCCTGTCCAAGACCTGGAAGAAGGGCAACGAATGGGGCAAGAAGGAGGGCAACGTCGTCTCCTATCACGTCTTCGCCGTCAACAACCCGCGCGAAGGCGAACCCGACCTGATCCTGGCCATCGAGTCCAAGGACTACCTGAGCAACGCTCAGCAGCTGGACCTGCAGAAGAAGTTCGAGGCCTATATGGCGGCCGACACGCGCAAGATGGACACGGCCTCCGGCGAGCGCAAGGTGATGCGCAAGCTGGCCGGCAGCATGGAAGTGCAGGAGCTGGTGTTGAAGTGAGGAATTGGGCCCCTCGTCTGGTCTCGCCGCGCTGAACGCGGGCGAGCCCAACCGGTCCCCCGAAGGGGACGGCGATGCTTGCGGCGTTGAGCCGCAAGCACATCGCCAGCGCGGGCCGGCTAGGGAGCGGCCCGCGCTCGGCCCGAAACCGAAACCAAAAGGCACCGCAACGCGGGGCCTTGTCGTGTGGCGGGGTTGGGGCTTACCAGCCGATGGTGTAGGTCACCGTCGTCGGCGCCTGGGTGTGCAGCGAGGGGCTGAAGTCGCCCACGTCGTCGTAGGCGAAACCGTAGGCCTTCTTGTTGATGCTGTGGTCATGCCAGAACTTGGCGAACCAGTTGCCCAGCGTGCCGGCGGGATAGTGGGCCGACTGGACGTACCAGTTGGCCGGCGTTTCCAGCACATGGCGGTTCAGCGCGGCGCAGATCTGGGCCTGGATCTGCAACTGCGTGCCGATGTTGGTCGGGTTGCCGCTGGCATCGGCCAGCAGGCCGGCGCCCAGCAGCACGCTGGCGGTGTCGGGCTTGCCGTTGATGTAGAAGGTGCCGGCTGGCGAACCGCCCGTGAAGGTCCAGCGGTCACCGCTGATGCGGCCGCGGAAGGTGCCCAGGTTCTGGAGCGTGAAGACCAGGTCCTCGTTGCGATAGCGGGCCCAGACGGCGTCGATATAGGGCTGCAGGTAGTTGGCGTTGGCCGCACCCGGCTTGAAGGTGCCATGGGCCGGGGCAATGATGCGATACGGCGCGTACGGCGCCTGCGCCAGCGGCTGGAACGGCGCCGGCACTTCGGCCTGGTACTTGCTGAACAGCTGGTCACGCGTCTCGGTCAGCGCCTCACCGACGGTCTGGTCGTAGCCGCCCAGGCCTTGCACGCGCAGCTTCAGCGGAAAGCCGAAGTGGTCGACGCGCGTCGTGTTGATGAAGATGCCGGGGTCGGCCTGACCCTGCGGGATGATGGCCATCTCGCCGAAGTCGAAGTTGACGTCGATGTTGGGATCGGTCGGGTTCTCGATGTTGGCACCGGCATAGCCGATGTTGCCGTTGCCGTCGACGACGACGCGGATGTACATCGGCGAGCCCACCGACATCAGCACGCGGGCCGAGTTCAGCGCCGGGATGGTGATGGAGCGCGTGTTGCTGAGCTTGTGGAAGTAGTTGGTGTAGGTGACACCGTTCTTGGTCAGCGCACCGTTGTCGCTGGTGGACATGGGGATGAAGTTGCCCGCGGCGTCCACGCGCACGAACTTGCCGGTGCTCCAGTCCTTGCCGATGATGGCGAAATAGACTTGGTCGTCGGTCCAGCGGCCGCCCGTCTGGTTGACGATGTTGAAGGTCGTGCGGCCGTTCCACGTGCCCGAGGCCTGGCCGACCTTGTACGACGAGGCCAGGTCGTTGAAGGCGCGGTTGACGAGGTTGGGCTCGTTGGCCGTCAGCACCAGCGAAGCGCCGCCGTAGTTGATGTCGTTGTACAGCGTGACCTGGTAGCCGGACTGCACCTTGACGGACGAGATGCGGTCGTTCCAGGCCGAACCGATCCAGGTCGAATCGGCGCTGACGCACACGCTCTCGCCGGCGTAGTTGATGTCGGCGTAGAAGCAGATCGGGCCCGAGGCCTGGGTGTTGCCGTTGACGGTGTAGCTGAACTTCGGCGTGTCGTAGGCCGGCGTGCCGTTGTTGTAGGTGAACCAGTAGCCGATCACGTTGCCGCTGGCGACGGTGACCTTCTGCTCATAGCGGCCGTTGGCAGCCGTCATGCGGATGTTCTGCTGGGCGCCGTTGTTGACGGTGTAGTGGGCGTCGACCCAGGTGGTCGACACATTGGACTTGAACCAGATGGTGGCCGTGGTGCCGCTGACGTCCACGCCCTGGGTGTAGTCCTGGGCCAGGGCTGGGGTCGCGCCGAGCAGGCCGAGCACCAGCGCCAGCCAAGCGCCCATCAGGCGCAAGCAACGCAAAACAAGATTCACCTTTGTCTCCTTGCCCGCTCGTCGTGAGGATCGGCGGGTCGTTCGGGGTCCCAACGCTGGGAGGGCGCAAGCCCTTCCCTGGCCGGTGTCTCGACTGCAAGGACCTACTGCGCTCCTCGGCATGCAGCCGCTGCCGGGGTCAGGTCGCCATCGGAAAGCTGCTTGAAAGCGCTTTCAGATTTGCACGACATCCTCCCGGGAGAAGCGAGAAAGCGCTTTCATGGAAAACCCGTGCGAGACGTTTTCATGAGTCGCTCGCTTCAGGGACAGGAAACTCACCAAAGGAAACGGCCGCCCGAGAGCGGCCGTCGATGCAGAGACAGGACTTCAGTTCAAGGACAGGCGCGCGCGGGCCGCCATGTACTCGCGCTTCAGGCGCGCCACGAGTTCACCAGCAGGCACCACTTCCTTGACCGCACCAATGCCCTGGCCGCTGCCCCAGATGTCCTTCCAGGCCTTGGCCGCACTGCCGCCGAAGTTCATCTTGCTGGGGTCGCTCTCCGGCAGGTTCTCGGGGTCCAGGCCCGCCGCGACGACCGAGCCGCGCAGGTAGTTGCCATGCACGCCGGTGAAGAGGTTGCTGTAGACGATGTCGTCGCTGTTGCTGGCGACGATCATCTGCTTGTAGTCCTCGCTGGCCCGCGCCTCCACGGTGGCGATGAAGGCCGAGCCGATATAGGCCAGGTCGGCGCCCATGGCTTGCGCCGCCAGGATGGCATCGCCCGTGCCCATGGAGCCCGAGAGGGCCAGCGGGCCGTCGAACCATTCACGGATCTCGTGGATCAGCGCGAACGGGCTCTTCACGCCCGCGTGGCCACCCGCACCCGCCGCCACCGCGATGAGGCCGTCGGCGCCCTTCTCGATGGCCTTCCTGGCGAACTTGTTGTTGATGATGTCGTGCAGCACGATGCCGCCCCAGCCGTGCACGGCGGCGTTCACGTCCTCACGCGCACCCAGGCTCGTGATGACGATGGGCACCTTGTACTTGGCGCAGACCTGCATGTCGTGCTCGAGCCGCTCGTTGCTCTTGTGCACGATCTGGTTGATGGCGAAGGGCGCAGCGGGCTTGTCCGGGTTGGCGCGGTTGTAGGCGGCCAGCGTCTCGGTGATCTCGGCCAGCCATTCATCGAGCAGCTCGGCCGGGCGGGCGTTCAGCGCCGGCATGGAGCCGACGACGCCGGCCTTGCACTGCTCGATGACGAGCTTGGGGTTGCTGATGATGAACAGCGGCGAGCCGATGACCGGCAGCGGCAGGTTCTTCAGGATAGCGGGCAAAGCCAAGTCAGTCTCCTCAGAAGCTCTCAAGGGCCATGGCGGTCACGCTGTCAGCGCCGTCGACGATGGCGGCGCGCAGCGACGAAGTGCGCGGCAGGATGTGTTCTGCGTAGAAGCGCGCCGTCGTGATCTTGGCGGCCATGAATTCCTTGTCAGTCGCCAAGGCGTCTTCCGCGGCCATCAGGGCGCGCGCGAGTTGCCAGCCAGCGACGAGATTGCCCGCCAGCATCAGGTACGGCACCGAGCCGGCATAGGCGGCATTGGGGTTGCCCTTGGCTTCAGCCGCGATGAAGTCCACCACGGCGAGGAAGTCCTCACGCGAGGCGCGCAGGGCCTTGAGCACCGCCCGGGCGGCCACGCTGTCGCGCTGGGCCAGGGCTGCTTCGGTGACTTCGATCTGGCCCGCGATGCCGCGCGCCAGCTGGCCGCCATCGCGCGAGGTCTTGCGGCCGACGAGGTCGTTGGCCTGGATGGCCGTCGTGCCTTCGTAGATGGTCAGAATCTTGGCGTCGCGGTAGTACTGGGCCGCGCCGGTCTCCTCGATGAAGCCCATGCCGCCGTGCACCTGCACGCCGAGCGAAGTGACCTCCAGGCTCATCTCGGTGCTGTAGCCCTTCACCAGCGGCACCATGAAGTCGTAGAAGGCCTGGTTCTGCTTGCGGGCCTCGGCGTCGGGGTGATGGTGAGCCGCGTCGAAAGCCGCAGCGGCCGTGCTCGCCATCGCGCGGCAGCCCTCCGTCAGCGATCGCATCGTCATCAGCATGCGGCGCACATCGGGGTGGTGAATGATGGCGGCGCTGCCGGCCACCGAACCGTCCACCGGGCGCGACTGCACGCGGTCCTTGGCATAGGCCACGGCCTTCTGGTAGGCGCGGTCGGCGATGGCGATGCCCTGCAGGCCGACGCCGTAGCGGGCCGCGTTCATCATGATGAACATGTATTCCAGGCCGCGGTTCTCCTGGCCGATCAAGGTGCCGATGGCGCCGCCGTGGTCGCCAAACTGCAGCACCGCCGTCGGGCTGGCCTTGATGCCCATCTTGTGCTCGATGGACACGCAGTGGGCGTCGTTGCGGGCGCCCAGCGAGCCGTCGGCATTCACCATGAACTTCGGCACCAGGAACAGGCTGATGCCCTTCACGCCCTCCGGCGCGCCGGCCACGCGGGCCAGCACGAGGTGGACGATGTTCTCGGCCATGTCGTGCTCGCCGTAGGTGATGAAGATCTTGGTGCCGAAGATCTTGTACGTGCCGTCACCCACGGGCTCGGCGCGCGTGCGCACCAGGGCCAGGTCGGAGCCGGCCTGCGGCTCGGTCAAATTCATCGTGCCCGTCCACGAGCCGTCGAGCAGCTTGGGGATGTAGACACTGCGCTGCTCGTCGCTGCCCGCCGTCAACAGAGCCTCGACGGCGCCGTCGGTCAGCAGCGGGCACAGCGCGAAGCTCATGTTGGCCGACTGCAGCATCTCGTTGCAGGCCGCCGCAATCGTCTTGGGCGCGCCCTGGCCGCCGAACTCGGTCGGATGCACCAGGCCCTGCCAGCCGCCCTCACCGTAGGCGCGGAAAGCCTCCTTGAAACCGGGCGTGGTCGTGACGACGCCGTCCTTCCAGCTCGACGGGTTCTTGTCGCCCTCGAAGTTCAGCGGCGCAATGACGTCCTGCGTCAGCTTCGCGCACTCTTCCAGCACGGCGCCGGCGGTGTCCAGGCCGAAGTCGGCAAAGGCAGGGACTTGTTGCGTTAGGGTTTCCAGACCGGCGAGGTGCTGGATGTTGAAGAGCATGTCCTTGACGGGAGCTTGGTAACTCATTTGTTCCTCCTTGCGGAAACAAAAAGGGCGCCGCGACGACGAAAGTCGGGGCGCCCGGTGTGGTCAGCGTGGGCTGTTTACAGCGCGGCGACGAGTTCCGGCACGGCTGTAAACAGGTCGGCTTCCAGGCCGTAGTCGGCCACCGAGAAAATCGGCGCCTCGGCGTCCTTGTTGATGGCGACGATGACCTTGGAGTCCTTCATGCCAGCCAGATGCTGGATGGCACCGGAGATGCCGCAGGCCACATACAGCTGGGGCGCGACGATCTTGCCGGTCTGGCCGACCTGCCAGTCGTTGGGCGCATAACCAGCGTCCACGGCGGCGCGCGAGGCACCCAGGGCGGCGCCCAGCTTGTCGGCCAGCGGCGTCAGCACTTCCATGAACTTCTCGTTCGAGCCCAGGGCACGGCCGCCGGACACGATGATCTTGGCAGCGGTCAGCTCGGGGCGGTCGCTCTTGGTGACCTCACGGCCGACAAAGCTGCTCTTGCCGGAATCAGCAGCAGCGGCAGCGGATTCGACGGCGGCCGAGCCACCGGTGGCGGCAGCCGGGTCGAAACCGGTCGTGCGCACGGTGATGACCTTGGTGGCATCGGCGCTTTGCACGGTGGCGATGGCGTTGCCGGCGTAGATCGGGCGCTCGAAGGTGTCGGCGCTGACGACCTTGGTGATGTCGCTGATCTGGCCCACGTCCAGCAGGGCGGCGACGCGCGGAGCGACGTTCTTGCCGGCGGCGGTGGCGGGGAAGAGGATGTGGCTGTAGCCCGAGGCCAGCGCGATCACTTGCGCGGCGACGTTCTCGGCCAGGCCTTCGGCCAGGACGGCGGAGTCGGCGTGCAGGACCTTGGCGACACCGGCGATCTGCGCGGCGGCCGCAGCGGCGGCACCAGCGTTGTGGCCGGCCACCAGCACGTGCACGTCGCCGCCCAGGGCGGCAGCGGCGGTGACGGTGTTCAGGGTGGCGGCCTTCAGGGTGCCGTGATCGTGTTCAGCAATGACGAGTGCGGTCATCTCAATTTTTCCTAGTCAGTTGAGGACAGAGCTGGCGGCCGCGCCGCTGCGGTCTGTCCCGCAAAGTTCTCAGATGGCTTAGATGACCTTGGCTTCGGTCTTGAGCTTGGTAACGAGGGTCGCCACATCAGGCACCTTCACGCCAGCGCCACGCTTGGGCGGCTCGCTGACCTTCAGCGTCTTGATGCGCGGCGAGACATCCACACCCAGATCGGCCGGCTTGACGATGTCGAGCTGCTTCTTCTTGGCCTTCATGATGTTGGGCAGGGTGACGTAGCGCGGCTCGTTCAGGCGCAGGTCGGTCGTCACGACGGCCGGCAGGCCCAGGGACACGGTCTCGAGGCCGCCATCCACTTCACGGGTCACGTTGACCTTGTCGCCGGCCACTTCCACCTTGGAGGCGAAGGTGCCCTGCGGCATGCCGGTCAGCGCGGCCAGCATCTGGCCGGTCTGGTTGCAATCGTCGTCGATGGCCTGCTTGCCGAGGATGACGAGCGAGGGGCCTTCCTTGTCGACCAGGGCCTTGAGCAGCTTGGCGACGGCCAGGGGCTGCAGCTCGAGGTCGGCGGGGGTCTCCACCAGGATGGCGCGGTCGGCGCCGATGGCCATGGCCGTGCGCAGGGTTTCCTGGCACTGGGTGACGCCGCAGGACACGGCGATCACCTCGGTAACAGCGCCCTTCTCCTTCAGGCGCACCGCCTCTTCGACGGCGATCTCGTCGAAGGGGTTCATCGACATCTTGACGTTGGCGATATCAACGCCCGTGCCGTCGCTCTTCACGCGCACCTTGACGTTGTAGTCGACGACACGTTTGACAGGGACCAAGACCTTCATCGAAAACTCCAGCTCGAATTGACGTAAACGTTAATCAGATTCTAAGGGGCGCTCCTCGGGGGAGCCGGGCTTAAAAAAGCACGATCGTTCGATTCTAGCCAGACCCTTGTTGGCCGTGGACGAAGCTTTTCTGGAGAGGCCTCTCGAAAACGTGAAGCTAGACTGCTTTTGCTCATGCAGATTGATGATCCCCACCCGCGCCGCGAGATCGGCGTCTTCGACTCCGGTGTCGGCGGCTTCACCGTGCTGCGCGAACTGCGCACGCTACTGCCCTCCGCGCGTCTGCGCTACCTCGCCGACACGGCCTACGCCCCCTATGGCAATCGCAGCCCCGACGAGATCCGGGCGCGCAGCGTCGCCATCACCGAGCACTTGGTCGAAAAAGGCGCCGAGCTCATCGTCGTCGCCTGCAATACAGCCACGGCCCACGCCATCGAAGCCTTGCGTGCGCGCTGGCCCGCCCTGCCCTTCGTCGGCACCGAGCCTGGCATCAAGCCCGCCGTGGCGGCGACACGCAATGGCCGCATCGGCCTGCTGGCCACGCCCTCCACCGCCGCGAGCACCAGACTGCGGGCGCTGATCGACAGGCATATCGGCGACCGGCAGGTCGTCGTGCAGAGCTGCGCCGGCGTCGTCGATCGCATCGAGGCGGGCGACCTGGACAGCGCCGAGTTGCAGGCCCTCGTCGACCGCTATTGCGCGCCCATGCGCGCTGCAGGCATAGACACAGCCCTGCTGGGCTGCACCCACTATCCCTTCATCGAGCCGCTATGGCGGGCTGCGCTGGGTCCTGAGGTCGAGTTGCTGCGCATCGAGACCGCCGTCGCGCGTCGGGCGCTCAGCCTGTGGACGCCCAGGGAAGGCGACATCCCTGCACTGGACATCGAGACCAGTGGCGATCCCGTGGCCCTGCAGCGCTGGATCGGCCGCGTGCTGGGCTGGCAGGACACCGCCGTACAGGCCTGGCAGCCGCAAAGCAAAACGGCCAGCAGCTGCTGACCGTTGAGTGGTGCGCGGGACGGGACTTGAACCCGTACGTCCCTTTCGAGACGGCGGATTTTAAGTCCGCTGCGTTTACCGATTTCGCCACCCGCGCGGCGGGCTGGATTATCCGGGGGCCGCGCAAAAGAAAACGGGAGATTCGACATCATCGAATCTCCCGTCAATTTGGAGCGGGTAACGAGGCTCGAACTCGTGACCTCAACCTTGGCAAGGTTGCGCTC
>CBHWBD010000067.1:0-23567 GCA_966111775.1 uncultured Comamonadaceae bacterium
CCTCGGGGAAGCGGTAGAGCAGCAGGAAGCCCAGCGTGACGGCGATGCCGGGCTTCCTGAAAAAACTGGCGAAGACGGCGAAGAACTCGGCCAGCAGGCCGCGCGCCGCGCTGCGGCCCGGGCCGCGCACGTCGGCGGCGGGGCGCGGCAGCACGGCGGCGTGCCACAGGGCCAGGAGCACGAACAGGCAGGCGAGCAACCAGAACACGACTGTCCAGGCCTTCACCACGCTGCCGGTGCGCTCGGTCAGCTCACCGGCCAGATAGACCAGGCCGCCCTGGCCGCCGATATTGGCCAGGCGGTAGAAGGTGGAACGCACGCCGACGAACGCCGCCTGCTGGTGCTGGGGCAGGGCCAGCATGTAATAGCCGTCGGCGGCGATGTCGTGTGAGGCCGAGGCGAAGGCCATCAGCCAGAAGACGGCCAGTGACAGCTGGAAGACCTTGTCGGCGGGGATGGTCAGTGCCACGCCTGCCAGCGCCGCGCCGACGAAGAACTGCAGCACCGCCACCCAGGCGCGCTTGGTGCCGAACAGCTCGGCCAGCGGCGACCACAAGGGCTTGATGACCCAGGGCAGGTAGAGCCAGCTCGTGTAGAGGGCGATGTCGGTGTTGGAGATGCCGAGGTTCTTGTAGAACACCACCGACAGCGTCATGACGACGACATAGGGAATGCCCTGGGCGAAGTAGAGCGTGGGGATCCACGCCCACGGCGAACGCTGGGCCGTGCTCACGCGGCCAGGGCCCGGCCCACGTTGCCGTCGGCGGCATCCAGCAGCGCTCGCGCCGCGTCAACGCCCACGCCGCGCTTGAGCATCACGAGGGCCGTCTTCACATGGTGGTCGCACTGGGCCAGCGCCGCCTGCGCTTCGGCCTCGCCGGCGCCCGAGGCTCGCACCGTCAGCGCCACGGCCCGCTTGACGAGCTTGGCATTGGTCGCCTTCAGGTCCACCATGAGATTGCCGTAGACCTTGTTGAGCCTGACCATCAGGGCCGACGAGAAGGTGTTCAGCGCGATCTTCTGCGAGGTGCCGGCCTTGAGCCGGGTGCTGCCGGAGATGACCTCGGCGCCGGTGTCCAGCGTGATGCCGATCTCCGCCTGCCGGGTGACGGGGGCGCCCGGGTTGTTGGCGAAGCCTATGGTCAGCGCACCCGCCGCGCGGGCGGCTTCGATGGCCCCCAAGACATAGGGGGTGCCGCCCGAGGCCGCCAGCAGCAGGGCGACGTCGTTGGGGCCGGGGTTCAGCGCGGCGAGATCGGCGGCGCCCTGGGCGCGGTCGTCCTCCGCACCCTCGACGGCGACGAACATGGCGCCGGCACCGCCGGCAATGACGGCCACGGCCCGCTCACGCGGCCAGGAAAAGGTGGGGTAGAGCTCCACGCTGTCGAGCACGCCGAGGCGGCCCGAGGTGCCGGCACCGGCATAGAGCAGGCGGCCGCCGGCGCGGATGCGGGGCAGGGCAGCGTCCACGGCCGCGGCCAGCTGGGGCGCGGCGGCCTTCACGGCGGCGACGGCGGCGGTCTGGTCGTCTATGAATGCATCCAGCAGGGCCGGCGTGGCGTAGGTATCCAGGTCGGGATGCCGGGTGCTCGGTGTTTCGGTGTTCAACATGAGAGAGGTTGGCAGCAAGCTGCCGGACTCTAGCGGTTGGCATCGAAGCATGACGAATGCCACGCGCCATTGCGGTCATAACGTCAGGTAATCAGAATCTGCTGGCTGGCTGTAAGGACTGGCAAGGTCATTTCGACGCAAGCTGGCAAGTCGGTTCCGCTGTTCAGGGCCGACCTGTGGTGATTACCCGATCTATCCACTTTCTTTTCTGGAGACTCCACATGAACGCATCCCTGAAGACCGGCCTGGGCATCGCTGCCGCCGCTGCCGCCCTGTTCGCCACCGCCGTGCCCATGACCGCTGCTGCGGCCGACGGCATGGTCAAGTGCTCCGGCGTGAACGGCTGCAAGGGCACTTCCGAGTGCAAGACCGCCAAGAGCGACTGCAAGGGCCACAACGGCTGCAAGGGCCAGGGCTGGGTCAGCAAGAAGAGCGCTGACGAGTGCACCAAGGCTGGCGGCAAGGTCGAGAAGTAAGACCACCCCCGAGGCGCTTGACGCGCCTCCCCCTCAAGGGGGCGCAGCCAGTGGCCTGGCAAAGCCAGTTCCACGGCTGCCGCTTGATGGCGTGCGAGCCTGCGGCCGCACGTCGTTTTCGTTTGTGACGACATGACCAAGATTCAAGGCTTTGGCCTCGGCTTGCGCGTCGAGCATTACGCGGCCTTCGAGGCCGGCGTCGATGCCGCCGTGAAGCCCGACTGGCTGGAGATCATTTCCGAGAACTACCTGGTGCCGGGCGGCTCGCCGCTGGTGCATCTGGAGCGCATCCGGGCGGACTACCCCCTGGTCATGCACGGCGTGTCCCTGTCCGTCGCCGGGCCGGCGCCGCTGGATCTCGGCTATCTGCTTGAATTGAAAACCCTGGCCGACCGGCTCGAGCCGGGCTGGGTGTCCGATCACCTCTGCTGGAGTGCGGACGCCCACAGCCAGCTGCATGACCTGCTGCCGGTGCCGCTGACACGCGCGGCCCTGGACCATGTCGGCGGCCGCATTGCCCAGGTGCAGGACATCCTCGGCCGGCCGCTGGTGCTGGAGAACGTGTCCAGCTATGTGCGCTTCGCGGCCGACGAGATGACGGAGTGGGACTTCATCGCCCAGCTGCTCAAGGCCACCGGCGCCCAGCTGCTGCTGGACGTCAACAACGTCTATGTCTCGGGCCGCAACCACGGCTTCGACCCCGTCGCCTATCTCGACGGCATCCCCGTCGAGCCGGTGCGCCAGATCCATCTCGCCGGGCATGAAGACCGCGGCGACATCGTCATCGACACCCATGACCATCCGGTGCGCGACGAGGTCTGGGCGCTCTACCAGCACACCGTGAAGCGCTTCGGCGCCGTGCCGACCATGATCGAGCGCGACGACCACATACCACCGCTGGACAGCCTGCTGGCCGAGCTCAACGTCGCCCGTCGTCTGGCCGCCGAAGCATGAGCGTCACGCAGCAACAGCAACAACTCGCCGCCGCCATCCGCGACGGCGCCGACGCCGCCGGCCTGCTGGCGGGTGACTTCGCCACGGGCCTGGAGGTCTACCGCCACGCCTACCGCGCCCGCCTCGTCGCGGCCCTGACCGACAACTTCACGGTGCTGGCCCGCGCCCTGGGCGACGACGCCTTCGACGCGCTGGGCCGCGCCTACCTCGACGCCAGGCCCAGCCAGCACCCGTCCATCCGCTGGTTCGGCCACGAGCTGGCCGACTTCATGGCCACGGCCGACGAGGACCTCGTGCCCCACGCCAGCCTGGTCGACTTCGCCCGCATGGACTGGGCCCTGCGCGGCGCCTTCGATGCCGCCGAAGCGCCGCCGCTCGACCCGGCGACGCTGGCCGCGCTGGGGCCTGACGACTGGGCCGACCTCCTGCTGCATTTGCAACCCAGCGTGCAGCGCGTGACGCTGGCCCATGCCATCGAGCCCGCCTGGCGGGTGCTGCGCGAATGGGAGCCCCTGGAATCCGAATCCGGGGGCGTCGACCAACCCGAGCTGCCCGAGCCGGTGCCGCATGAACACGTGCTGCTGGCCTGGCGACAGGGCCTGGAGACGCGCTGGCGCTCGCTGGAGATGCTGGAGGCGGCGCTGCTGGACGGCGTGGCCGCCGGCCTGCCCTTTGCAGGACTTTGCGAGCGCGCCGCCGACGTGCTGGGCGACGCCGAAGCCGCGGCGCCGGCCGTCATCGGCGCCCTGCAACGCTGGCTGGCCGACGAGCTGTTGCAATCGTCCTGACCCACTGCGCTACCGGGCCATTGAGGCTTGGCTATCCTGCGGGCCTCACCACCGAGGCCAGCCATGTCACGTCGCCTGCTCACCACCCTGATCGCCGCCCTGCTCATCCCCTGCGCGGCCCATGCCGCCCTCAAGGTCGGCGCACCGGCCCCGGACTTCAGCGCCGACGCCGCCGTCGGGGGCCAGGCCTTCAAGTTCAAGCTGGCCGAGGCCCTCAAGCAGGGCCCGGTGGTGGTGTATTTCTATCCCAAGGCCTTCACCAGCGGCTGCACCGTCGAGGCCCACCAGTTCGCCGAGGCGACCGACAAGTTCAAGGCTCTGAACACCACCGTCATCGGCATGTCCAACGACGACATCGACACGCTGAAGAAGTTCAGTGTCGAGGCCTGCCGCAACAAGTTCGCCGTCGCCGCGGATGCCGGCGGCAAGGTCATCAAGGACTATGACGTCGCGCTGAAGATGGTGCCCGGCACCATGGCCGACCGCGTCTCCTTCCTGATCGCGCCGGACGGCAAGATCGCCGCAGTGCATGCCAGCATGAACCCCGACGGCCACATCGACGCGATGTTGAAGGCGGCCGAAAAGTTCAAGAAGTGACCACCGGCCGCCACGCCCTGGATGCGGCCGCGCTGCTGGCGGCCTATCGCTCGGGCGAGCTGTCGCCCGTCGACGTCATGCGGGCCGTGCTCGAGCAGGCCGGCCGGCGCGAGGGCGATCTCCATGCGCTGTGCGCCGTCGACGCCGAGGGTGCGCTGGCGGCGGCCCGTGAGAGCGAAGGCCGCTGGCGTGCCGGCACCGCGCTGGCGCTGGACGGCGTGCCCGTCACGTTGAAGGAAAACATCGCCGTGCCCGGCGCGAGCTATCGCGTGGGCACTGCCGCCACGGCCGACGATGCGGTGGCCGACTTCGAGGCGCCGCCGGCCGCGCGGCTGCGTGAGGCGGGCGCCATTGCCTGGGCGCGCACCACCATGCCCGACTACGGCATGCTGAGTTCGGGCCTGTCCAGCCTTTACCCCGAGCCGGCGCGCAACCCCTGGGACACGGCCATGACGCCGGGCGGCTCCAGCGCGGGCGCCGCTGCCGCGGGCGCGGCTGGCTATGGGCCGCTGCACCTGGGCACCGACATCGGCGGCTCCATCCGCCTGCCGGCCGGCTGGTGCGGCCTGGTCGGCCTCAAGCCCAGCCATGGTCGCGTGCCCATCAAGCCGGGCTATGCCGGCCGCGTCGCCGGGCCGCTGACGCGCACGGTGGCAGACGCCGCGTTGATGCTGGCCGTGCTGGCCCAGCCCGACGCCCGTGACCCGACTCAGCTGCCGCCTTCCGGCGCGGCGCCGCGGCCGCTCCAACCGCGCGGCCTGCGCATCGGTTTGCTGATGGACGCCGGCTGGGGCGACGCCGTGCAGCCCGAGGTGGCCGCCGCCGTCACGGCCGCCGCGCGGGCCTTCGAACAGGCCGGTGCCATCGTCGAACCGCTGCCGCCCTTCACGACGCGCGAGATGGCCGCTGGCATCGACCGCTTCTGGCGCATGCGGTCGTGGCTGGACATCTCGGCCCTGGCGCCGGAGCGCCGTGCCAAGGTCCTGCCCTATATCCTCGACTGGGTCGCGCCCGCGGCGGGCTATGACGGCGGCACGGTCTTCCGCGGCTACAGCCAGATGCAGGCGCTGCGCGAGGCGGCGAACACGGCCTGCGAGCCTTTTGATTTCGTGTTGTCGCCGGTGGCGCCCATGCCGGCCTACCCGGCCCATCTCGCCAGCCCGCTGCACGACCCCACGCGGCCCTTCGAGCACATCGCCTTCACCCTGCCCTACAACATGAGCGAGCAGCCGGCCCTGTCCATCAATGCGGGCTACACGGCGGGCGGCTTGCCCATCGGTCTGCAGATCATCGGCCGTCGCTTCGACGACGCCGGCGTGCTGGCCCTGGGTGCCGTGTGGGAACAGCTGCGCCCCGCCCAGCGTCCCTGGCCCTATTGACGGAGCCCACTTTCATGATCCTTGTCCTCGGCCATGTCACCGCCCGCCCGGAGCACTTCGACGAAGTGCTGAAGCTCAGCCAGGAGCATGTCGAGCGCTCGCGCGCCGAGCCCGGCTGCATTGCGCATGCCGTGCACCGCGACAGCGAGAACCCGCTGCGTCTCGTCTTCGTCGAGAAGTGGAGCGACATGGCGGCCCTGCAGGGCCACTTTCGCGTGCCGGCCTCGCGTGCCTTCGGCAAGGCATTGGCCGGCATGGCGACCGAGCTGCCGGGGCTGGAGATCTACGAGGCCGCAGCCCTCAACCCGGCGGGCTGAGGAGGCGGGCCGTCAAGCCCGCCCGATGCTCGGAGGCAACGGCTGCTCCGGCAGCCCGGCCTCGCGCAGCACGCGGTTGACTTCGGCCCAGGCAGCGGCGACGTCCGTGCAGACCTGGCAGGGACGGCTCAGCCGGTAGACGGCCGCCATGTCGAGCACCATGGGGGCGTCTTCGTCGCCCGGCGCGACGAGCAGGATGGTGGCCAGGGGCACCGTCCGGCGATCCACGAAGCCGCCGACCGTCTCCTTGAATTCGCGCATGCCTTCGTCGTCCAGGCCCAGCGGCCGGCGGAATTCCATCAGGCTGACGTAGCGCCGGTCCGCCGGGATGCGTTCCCCGGCGATGTTGGTGCCGCGCTTGGCGGCGGCCATCAGCGTCGCGTCGAACGGCCCCTGGGCGATGTAGTGCATGACCCGGCCCAGGAAGCCCACCGTCACGCGGCCGAAGCCGTGAGCGTCGGGCTGCTCGTAAAGCGGGGTGGTGTCCGGGGCGTTCATGGGCGTCGGGTGCCCTGCAGATTCTGCAACCGGCCCCTTTTGCCGAGCTTACCGCCGCTTGACGACTTCGACGTGCCTGCCTCGCATGCGTTCCGCGAGCGCTGGGCTTGGCGGCCTTTGATGACAACGCGGGGGCTAGCTATCAGGTGCGTCGTCGCATGCGCATGCGGTTACCGATCTCCACAGCCCCCGACAAAGCAAGACCAACGAATGCGATCGCTGCGACGAGCAGCAAGCCGAGCGCCGAGGCTTCGAAGAACGTCATCGGGCAATTAACGCCGTAGACATCGCAGCGGTACTGCTTTTCTCCGGTGGTGATGTCGTCACCCGCGCCGTGTTGATCCAGAGTGTCCCGTCCAGCGGAGTAGATGACGTAGCCCTGTTCTGAGTTCACTCGTCTGAAGACGTAGGCGGTCCCCCACGGATCAACCGGAAGCTTTTCAAGGAGACCGCTGTCCCGCAAGCTGGAAAGCTCGTTGGGCCAACTGCCCGTGTCGCGTCTGTAGACCTCAATCGTCGATTGAAGGATCCCGAGGTCAGTGCGCGCCTCATCGATCTTCAAATCGACAATCGGGGCATAGACCGCGACACCGATGAGTGCTGGGATTGCGGCGAAAAGTACGCCAGCGAAAGCCTGCCAAACTCGCATGATCAGCGCCTCTTGACAAACCCCAGCAGCGCCGCCATCGGCAGCACCGAGCGCGGCCGGTAGGGCAGGCGCCACAGGCCACCGTGGTTGGCGCTGTGCACCAGCAGCTTGAGAGGATGGGCGAAGTCGCGCGCCGGCGTGCGCAGCTGGTGCACCCACATCGCGGCCATCAGCGCATTCGTCGTCGCCGGCGCGAAGACCTCGACGCCAAAGGCCTTGGCGCCGCGAAAGCCCGCCGCCAGCAGCGGGTTGGAGACCACCGACGCGGTCGTGGTGCTGGGCGCGACATTGACGGCGATGCTATGGCCCTCGGCGCGCGCCACCAGGGCCCGCCACTGCTGCAGCCGCTTGGCCAGCGCGTAGTTGGGGCCCTGCTCAACGACCAGGGCATCGACCAGGCCCCAGCGGCCGAAGTCGCCGGCGTCGACGAGCGCCTCCATATGCGGCGCAAAGCCGCGGCCGCCGCTGGAGAGGCGGGCGCCGAACTGGGCCAGCTTCTTGACGACACCGCGCTCGGCGTAGCGTCGCATCACGTCACGGGCCAGGTCCTCGGGCACGGCGAAGACGTCGGTCGGCGTGGCCATGTAGGCGAGCTGGGTGCGGGCATCGGCTTCGCACAGCGTGGCACTGATGGCGTCCATGGCCAGCGACACCCGCACATGGCGCTCGCCGTCCAGGTAGGCGAGGTTGGCGACGGACAGCCCGTTCGAGCTGGTTGTGCCCAGCGACGCCAGCCAGGCCGCGATCTCGGGCGTGTCGGCCAGCAGGTCGGCGCCGGCATGGGCGACGTCCAGCGGCTGACCCTGGGCGACCGGCGCTGTCAGCGTGGCATTGCCGGCGGCGACCGTGGCGGCGATGCGCTTCCAGCTGGCGGCACGGGCCAGGTCGATGCCGACGAGGTGGGCCCGCCATTTCGCGAGCCAGGCCAGCGGCCCGGCTTCGCTGCCCGCACCGAGCAGCACGAGGTGCTGGTCGGACAGGTCGAACCACTCGGGATGGGCGAGGCAGTCGCGCAGGGCGCTCGCATGGGCCGCCTCGCAGACGCCGGCCTTTTCCCAGCGGTCGATCTGGCGAGCCAGGGCGTCGCCAGACAACTCGCGGCCTTGGTGGGGCACGGTCCAGGGCGCCGGTGCCGCATCACCGCTGCCGCGCAGTTCCAGGCTCTGCAAGCGACGCCGCGGCGCGCGCATCGCCTCCAGCAGAGTCTGCGACTTGCCGCTGCGCACAAAGGGGAGTTCGCGCCAGGCCGCGGCCAGGCCAGCACGCGCGGATGCGACCACGCCGACGGGCCGCGCCGCCTGGGCCTGCACCAGCGCGAGCCAGTGTGCGGGGTAGGCATGGCGCCAGTCGCGCTCCGCGATGACGGCGTCGGCGGCCGTGGCATCCAGCCCGCGCAGGGCGGCAGCCACGATGCGCTGCCCCGGCGCTCCGGTGGAGCGCTTGCCCTTGGCATCCAGGGGCCATTGCAGGCCGAGGGCTTCCGTCATCAGCGCGCGGGAGGTGGCTGCGTGGGCAGGCCGGCCGCGGTCAGGTCGGCATTGACCAGGGCCCAGGCGGAGTCGAAGTTGTCGGCTCGGCGCACGGGGCGGCTGGCGCGCCAGATGTCCATCAAGGCCGGCAGGCGCTCGATGCCCGGGATGCCGGGGCGCACGAGGAAGACGGTGGACACGGCGACGATGCCGCGCGAACCGAAGGCGTCGATGCTGGCACGCAGTTCAGCCAGCGCGTCGGAGTCCATCTGCAGGCTGCCGCGGATCTCCAGCAGGTCACCGAAGCGGCGGTCCGCCGGCAGGCGCTTGCCGGCCAGCGCGATGGCGCGCTTGACGGCGGCCATCAGCGGTGCATCGAAGGGGCCTTCGGCCACCGACACCATGACCCGGCCGTGCACTCCCACGCTGACGCGGCCGAAGCTGGGCTTGACGACCGGATGGCGGGAGGGGGGAAGAGCGGGGCCGGTGCTCATGATGTGAGACCATTTTGCACGCTCGAGGACACGCTCAATGAAGGAGTCATGGCAATGTTGACCTTGTACGGCACCAAGGGCTCGGGTTCGGCGGCTGTCGAGGCTGCGCTGCTGCGGGCGGGCCTGGCCTACACGGGTGTGGACGCGGCGTCCTGGAGCCCCGGCCCCGGGCGGGACGAGTTGTTGAAGGTGAATCCGCTGGGGCAAATTCCGACCCTGGTGCTGGCCGACGGCACGGTGTTGACGGAAAGCGCGGCCATCCTCATCCATCTCGGCCTGACGGCGCCGCCAGGCCTGCTGCTGCCCACCGACGCCAGCGACCGGGCACGCGCCATCCGCGGCCTGGTCTATGTGGCGGCCAACTGCTATGCGGCCATCGGCGTCATCGACTACCCCGAGCGCTGGTGCGAGCCCTGCGACGACGCGATGAAGGCGCAGATCCGGGCCGGCACGCGCGCCCGCCTGCACGAGCACTGGCGGCTATTCGCCGACCAGTTCGAGATCGGCTTCGACGCCGGATCGCCGGGTGCGCTGGAGCTGCTGGCGACGGTGGTATCCAAATGGTCGGGCTCGCGGCCTATGCTGCAGGCCGACAGGCCGAGCTTTCATGCCCAGCTGCTGCGCGTGGAGCAACATCCGGAAGTTGCCTCCGTCTTTCAACGTCACTGGCCTTGAGCACCCCATGACCCATCCCATCGACGCCTGGCACGAACTGGCCAAGGCGCGCAACCCGCGCGCGCTTTCGGCTCTGCTGGCCGACGACGTCGTCTTCCACTCGCCCGTCGTGCACACGCCGCAGCGCGGCAAGCCGCTGGCGTCGCAATACCTCGGCGCGGCGCTGATGATCCTGGGCAATGACAGCTTCCGCTATGTGCGCGAGATCCGCGGCGAGCGCGATGCGCTGCTGGAGTTCGAGCTGGCGCTGGACGGCGTGGCCGTCAATGGCGTCGACCTGATCCGCTGGAACGACGCGGGCCAGATCACCGACTTCAAGGTCATGATCCGGCCCCTGAAGGCCATCCAGGCCGTGCAGCAGAAGATGGCCGAACTGCTGGCGAAGATGCAGCAGTAGGTCAGGGAATCCCGCACAGGCAGTGCACCGCGGCGGCCTTGTCCCACTGGCCGCGGGCGGAGAACTGCGACAGTTCCTTCAGCAGGGCCAGTTCCTCGCGCACCGGCACCGGCAGGGCGTCCAGGCCGAGCGAAGTGGCGATGGACGGCGCCAGCGTGTCGGTCAGCGAGGCCAGCAGGCGCTCGCTGCGGCTGAGGTCGCGCTCCACATAGGCCAGGCGCGGCTTCTCGCCGGCCTTGACCTCGAGCTTGGCCAACTGCACGGCGGTCTGCACGGCGTCGGCGAAGCTGCCCAGTCGATCGACCAGGCCGCGCGCCAGTGCCTGGTTGCCGGTCCAGATGCGGCCCTGGGCCACGGCATCGATCTTTTCCGGCGTGCTCTTGCGCGCCTGGGCGGCAAGGGTGGTGAAGCGGCCGTAGATGTTGTCGATGCTGGCCTGGACCGCGGCCTTCAGGCGCGGATCCAGCGGTCGGCGCGGGTCGTAGCCGCCGGCCAGCCAGGTCGTCGTGACGCCGCCGGTGTGCAGGGACAGCTTGTCCATCAGGCCCTCGGCCGTCGGCAGCATGCCGAACACGCCAATGCTGCCGGTGATGGTGCCGGGGTCGGCGATGACGGCGTCGCTGGCCATGGAGATCCAGTAGCCGCCCGAGGCCGCCACGTCGCCCATGGACACGACGACGGGCTTGCCGGCCTGGCGCGTCAGCTCCAGCTCGCGGCGCACGATCTCGGAGGCGAAGGCGCTGCCGCCGGGGGAGTTCACGCGCAGCACCAGGGCCTTGATGGCGTCGTCCTCGCGGGCCTTGCGGATCAGGCGGGCGGTGGAGTCGCCGCCGATGCGGCCCGGGCCGGCGTCGCCGTCGACGATCTCGCCCTCGGCCACGACGATGCCGATGCCCGGCTGCAGTTTGTTGGGCGTGCCGGCCTCCTTCACATAGGCCATGTACTGATTTGCGGACACCTGGCGGAAGCTCTTGCTCTCGTCGTCCTTGGCGCCCTTGGCGATCAGCAGCGCGCGCATCTCGTCACGCGTCTTCAGGCCATCGACCAGCTTGGCCTGCAGGGCCAGCTTGGCCGGGTCGTTCTGGGCCGCGGCGAGCAGGGCAGGCAGCTCGTTGATGCTCTTGGCGACGCTGCCGGCCTCGAGCTTGCGGGCGGTCTCGATGCTGCCGGTGAAGCCGCTCCACAGCTCGCCGTAGACCAATCCTTCGGCCTCCTGCGTCGCCGCGCTGGGACCGTTGGCGGTGTAGGGCTCGGCAAAGCTCTTGTAGGTGCCGACCTTGAGGACGTTGGGCGACACGCCGATGCGGTCCAGGGCGTCCTTGTAATAGGTGCGGTAGCGGCCGAAGCCCTCGATGCCGACCATGCCCATGGGGTGCAGATAGGCCTCGTTGGCCTGGGCGGCCAGGAAGTAGCCGCGCTGGCTGTAGCTGTCGGCGTAGGCGTAGACCGGCTTGCCGCTCTTCTTGAAGGTTTGCAGGGCCGCGCTCACCTCGTGCAGGCCGGCCAGGCCGGCGCCCTGCAGTTCCTCGACGTCGAGCAGCACGGCGCTGATCTTGTCGTCCCGCGCGGCCTGGTCGAGCACGGCCAGCACGTCGCGCAGGCGCGTCTGATGCGGCACGCTGCGGCCCTGGGCCTGGGCGGTCAGCTGCTCGCGCGGGCTGCCGGAGAACTGCTCGACGAGATTGCCGTCGAGCTTGAGGACCAGGGTGGTCTTGTCACTCAGCGGCTTGGGGCCGCGCGTCATCGCGGCGATGACGAAGATGATGATGAGCAGCAACACCAGCAGGTTCATCAGCGCGCGGCGCGTGCCGTCCAGCAGCCACCAGGCCTTGGAGAACAGCCAGCCGAGCGTGGAGAAAAAGGACTTCATCGACAGCTACCTTGAGGGTTGATGCGGGCGATTGTGAGGGGCGGCGGCCTTAAGCTCTGCAAGTCACGGTTTGTGAGGACACCTCATGCTTGCTTGGCCCGGCTGGACGAGACGCATCAACGAACATTTCCCGCTGCGATATCTGACGTGGATGCTGTGCGGCCTGCTGGCTCTGTTCTTCGCCATCGGCTGGATGGGCGGCTTGACCGACGGCGTGCTGACGCTGGTCTTCCTCGCGCTGACGCTGCTGGGGCTGCGCGACTCGCGCCAGACGCGTCATTCCATTCTGCGCAACTACCCGGTCATCGGGCATCTGCGCTTCCTGCTGGAGTTCATCCGGCCCGAGATCCGCCAGTACTTCCTGGAGGGCGACAACGACGCCGCGCCCTTCTCGCGCGCCCAGCGCTCCATCGTCTACCAGCGTGCCAAGGGCGACCCCGACCAGCGCCCCTTCGGCACCCAGCTGGACGTCGGCGCGCGCGGCTATGAATGGATCAACCACTCGCTGGCCCCGACGCATCTGACCAGCCACGACTTCCGCATCACCATCGGCGCCTCCCGGCCCCAACCCTATTCGGCCAGCGTCTTCAACATCTCGGCGATGAGCTTCGGCGCGCTCAGCGCCAACGCCATCCTGTCGCTGAACAAGGGCGCCAAGATCGGCGGCTTCGCCCACGACACCGGCGAGGGCTCGATCAGCGCCCACCACCGCGTCCATGGCGGCGACCTGATCTGGGAGATCGGCTCGGGCTACTTCGGCTGCCGCAATGACGATGGCTCGTTCAGCGCCGAGAAGTTCGAGGCCAGTGCGCGCGACCCGCAGGTCAAGATGATCGAGCTGAAGTTGAGCCAGGGCGCCAAGCCCGGCCATGGCGGCGTGCTGCCCGGGCCCAAGGTGACGGCCGAGATTGCCGCGGCGCGCGGCGTGCCGATCGGCCAGGCCTGCATCTCGCCGGCCCGCCACAGCGCCTTTTCGACGCCGGTCGAGATGATGCAGTTCATCGAGAAGCTGCGCACCCTGTCCGGCGGCAAGCCCACCGGCTTCAAGCTCTGCATCGGCCATCCCTGGGAATGGTTCGCGCTGACCAAGGCCATGCTGGAGACGGGCATCACGCCCGACTTCATCGTCGTCGACGGCGCCGAGGGCGGCACCGGCGCGGCACCGCTCGAGTTCACCAACAACGTCGGCGCCCCGCTGCAGGAAGGCCTGCTGCTGGTGCACAACACCCTGCTCGGCCTGAACCTGCGCGACAAGATCAAGATCGGCTGCGCCGGCAAGGTCACGACGGCCTTCGACATCGTGCGCCTGATGGCCCTGGGCGCCGACTGGTGCAACTCGGCGCGCGGCTTCATGTTCGCGCTGGGCTGCATCCAGGCCCAGGCCTGCCACACCGGCCACTGCCCGACGGGCGTGACGACGCAGGACCCGCACCGCCAGCGCGCCATCGTCGTGCCCGACAAGGCCCAGCGCGTCGCCAACTTCCACCAGAACACGCTGAAGGCGCTGAAGGAACTGGTCGAGGCCGCGGGCCTGTGCCACCCGCAGGAGATCACGGCCCAGCACATCGTGCACCGGCTGGACAAGCACGAGGTGAGGCTGCTGGCCAATCTGCTGCCCTTCGTCGAGCCCGGCGCCGTGCTGCGCGGCGAACTGCCGCACAACACCTTCCGCATCTATTGGCCGCTGGCCAGCGCCCACAGTTTTTCGCCCCAGGGCAGCATCGAACGTACTTCTGTCGTGTGAATTTCGGGCCGAGCGACGGGCCGCTCCCTAGCCGGCCCGCTCTGGCGATGTGCTTGCCGGTCAAGCCGGCAAGCATCGCCGTCCCCTCGGGGGACCGGCCAAGGTACTCCTTGGACGAGGGGCGCGTGCTTGCGGGGGGTGGCGACTGCAAATTAGGGGGTCGGCGGCCAAAACGCGCACAATCACGGGCGGTTACATCCCTGCGCCATGCCCACCGTCTACCTTCTCCGTCTCAGCGAGACCGCGCTGCAGCGCACCCGCTCGCTGCTGCTGCAGGCCCAGGGCATCGAACTGGCCGGCAGCAGCACCGTGCTGGCCGATGCGCTGGACGAGATCGCTGCGCTGGCGCCCGACATCGTCGCCAGCGACCTGCGCCTGGTCGACAGCCATGCGATGCGGGTCGCCCATGAACTCGGCCGCCTGCCGGTGCGCCCCCAACTGCTGCTGCTGACGCCGACGGCCGACGATCTGCAGCTGTTCGCGGCCCTCAGCGCGGGTGCCAATGCCTATCACGTCGACGACGGCAGCGGCGCCGGCCTGGTGGAAGCCCTGGCGCGATTGCACGAGCGCCGTGCGGCCCTCAGTCCCCAACTCGCGCGTCAGGGCCTGGCGGCCTTCGGCATCGAGCGCAGCCCGCTGACCATCGCCCGCCAGGCCGCCGCGCCGCTGGACGCCACGCCCGCCGGCCGCCAGATCGACCAGGCCAGCCGCCATCTGCTGACGCTGCTGGCCCAGGGCCTGCTGCTGGCCGAGATCGCAACGCTGTGGAAGCTGGAAGTCGCCGAGATCGAACGGCGCATCTGGCGCCTGGTGCGCCTGCTGCACGTTCGATCGAGAGAGCTGCTGATCGCTTAGGGCCCGTTGCCGTAGCGCTAACAGGCCCTCAGGCCGGCACGGCCACCGGCGGCTGGGCCGTCGGTGCGCTGTCGACGAAGCTCTGGCGCTGCGACAGCTTGTCCATGTGGCGCGCCAGATTCGGGTGCGCCTCGCGCCAGTCGATCTCCGGGAAGCGGAACTCCAGCCAGCCCAGGGCACAGCCGACGGCGATGTCGGCCAGCGAGAAGTGGTTGCCCGAGCACCAGGGCTTCTCGCCCAGGCCCTGGCTCATGGCGGCCAGGGCGGCGGTGACCTTGGTCAGGTGGCGGTCGATCCAGGCCTGGGTGCGCTGTTCCGGCGGGCGCTGGGCCCAGGTGCGCTCCAGGCGCACCAGGATGGCGGCGTCGACGATGCCGTCGGCCAGGGCCTCCCAGGTGCGCACTTCGCAGCGCTCACGGCCACGCTCGGGAATGAGCTTGCCGACAGGTGACAGGGTGTCGACGTATTCGACGATGACGCGCGAGTCGAAGACGGCACCGGTGATGGAGTCCTGGCCTTCCATGACGAGGCAGGGCACCTTGCCGAGCGGATTCATCTTCAGGATGGCGTCGCTGCCCCAGACATCTTCAAGCACCAACTGGTAATCGAGCTTCTTCTCGGCCATCACGATGCGCACCTTGCGCACATAGGGGCTGGCGAGAGATCCGATCAACTTCATCGCGGTCATAGGGCAAACACGGAGATCACAAGTCGAAACGATTCTAGCCAGCGCCCCATGGCGATTCGGCCGTGAAAAAGGCCTGTCGGCTCCGGTACACAGCCACCTCACGCGGGGGTTGCCAGCCCGGCCGCCGGCCGCCAGAGTGTCGGCCGGCCCACTGCGGTAGACGGTGGCTGACTCCAGGGAGATCCCTTTCCATGCAAGAACCTGACGCCGCCCTCGCCGCGGCTATTCCGGCGCAGCCGCCCGTGCCGCGTGTCCTCGAAATCCGCTTCACGGGTTCAGGCAGCGAGTATTTCCGCATCTGGTCGGTCAACCTGCTGCTCATCCTCGTCACGCTGGGCCTGTACCTGCCCTTCGCCAAGGCCCGGCGCATCCGCTACTTCTACGCCAACACCCTGGTCGACGGCCAGGCACTGAGCTTCCATGGCGACGCCTGGAAGATGTTCCGCGGCTTCCTGTTGCTGGTGCTGCTGATGGCGGTCTACAGCGGCGCGGGACGTTTCTCGACCACGGCCGCCTTCGTCGCCTTCCTGATCCTGTGCGCCGTCTGGCCGGCACTGTGGCGGGCCTCGCTGCAGTTCCGCCTCGGCAACACCAGCTGGCGCGGCCTGCGCATGCGCTTCGACGGCACGCTGGCGGGCGCCTATCTGAGCTGCGCTCCCAGCTATCTGCCGGCCATTGCCCTGGTGGGCGGTGCCACCTCGCTGGACCCCGAGACCCTCAAGGCCGCCGGCGGCTTCACGCCCGGCATGGCGCTGTACGCGGTCGGTGCCCTGAGCATGATGCTGTTCGCGCCCTGGTCGCTGACCCTGTTCAAGCGCTACCAGCACAACGGTTATCGCATCGCCAGCCAGCACAGCCGCGTGAAGCTGTCGGTGGCCAAGGTCTATCTGCTGGCCCTGAAGACCTTTGGCGTTTCGCTGCTGCCGATGATCGGTGCCGGCGTGCTGGTGGCCGTCATCGGCGCCGTGGGCGCCGCGGTCGGCGGCGGCGGACGGATCGCGAGCATCGCCTTCATGACCATCGGCCTGCTGCTGGGCTATCTGCTGTACTTCGCCGTCGTCATGCCTTATGGCGCGACGCGCATGCAGAACCTGGCCTGGAACGGCACCAGCAGCGAGGCGTTGAAGTTCCGCAGCACGCTGCGCTTCTCGGCCCTGTTCGGCCTGACGCTGAAGAACTGGCTGCTGACGGCGTTGACCCTCGGGCTGTACCGGCCCTTCGCCGCCGTGTCGACGGCCCGCCTGCGGCTGGAGGCGGTCTATGTCCAGAGCAGCGAAGACCCGGCCGACTGGGTCGCCGCGGCCCATGCCGGACATGCGGACGCGACCGGCGACATCGCCGGCGACTTCTTCGGCATCGACATGGGCCTGTAGTGGACGGCAGCCCCCGTCTCAGCGCCGACTGGTTCGACGGCCGCAGCGCCCGTGCCCGGCCCGTGGAGGTCTGGCTGGACGGGGCCAGCCTGCATTACGGCGAACACAGCGCAGCCCTGTCCACCCTGACCTGGCCCGAGCGCCAGCGCCATGGCCAGCGCCAGATCCTGCTGCCCGGTGGCGGCCTGCTGAGCTTTGCCGACGGCCCGGCCTTCGACGCCTGGTGCCAGGCTTCGGGCCGCGGCGACAGCGTCGTCGTGCAGTGGCAGCAGAGCTGGCGGCTGGCCCTGCTGTCGCTGCTGCTGCTGGTCGCCGGCCTGGCGGCCGCCTACCGCTGGGGCCTGCCCTGGGCCGTGGACAAGGCGGTGGACGCCATGCCGCGGTCGGCCGAGCGGACGCTGGGCGAGCATGTGCTGGACGGCCTGGACGACCAGTGGCTCAAGCCCAGCCGGCTCAAGCCCGAGCAGCAGCGGGCCTGGCGCCGGCGCTGGGACGAGGTCATCGCCCGCGCCGGCCATGCCGTGCCCCTGCCCGAGCGCTTCGAGATCCACTTCCGCGACGGCGGCAAGGCCCTGGGCCCGAATGCCTTCGCCCTGCCGGGCGGCGACATCGTCATCACCGACGACTTGCTGGAGCTGCTGGCCGACGAACCCGATGCGGTGATGACGGTGCTGGCCCACGAGATCGGCCATGTGCAGCATCGCCACGGCCTGCGGCTGATGCTGCACGCCGGCGCCGTCAGCATCGTGGCCTCGGTCATCGTCGGCGACTTCTCGACCCTGCTGGCCTCGGCGCCCGCCGTGCTGGCCGGCAACGCCTATTCGCGCGACAACGAACGCGAGGCCGACCTCTACGGCCGCAGCCTGGCGCGGGCCGGCGGCGTCGACACCTCGCGCATGGCCGTCTTCTTCGAGCGCCTGGCCGAGAAGCACAAGGCGACGGTGGACAACCACCCTGTGGCCATCGCGATTGCCACACATCCGGCTGACGAAGAGCGGGTGCGTTTCTTCAGCGAGCGTTGAAAACTAGAATTGCGGGTTTTCCACGATCCGCCGGCCCGCCATGACCACGACCGACTTCAACCCGATCAGCGCCCTCTCGCCGCTGGACGGCCGCTATGCCGCCAAGGTGGCCGCGCTGCGTCCCCTGCTGTCCGAGTACGGTCTGATGCACCGCCGCGTGCAGGTCGAGGTCGAGTGGTTCATCGCGCTGAGTGACGCCGGTTTCAAGGAATTCAAGCCGCTGTCCAGCGCCGCGCGCTCGCGCCTGCGCCGCCTCGTCAAGAAGTTCTCCGAAGCCGATGCCGAGGAGATCAAGGCCATCGAGCGCACGACCAACCACGACGTCAAGGCCGTCGAGTACTGGATCAAGCGCAGCTTCGAAGGCCAGCCCGAACTGCTGGCCGCGTCCGAGTTCGTGCACTTCGCCTGCACCAGCGAGGACATCAACAATACCAGCCACGCGCTGATGCTGAAGGCGGCCCGCGACGAGGTCATGCTGCCGGCCCTGGACGGCATCGTCGCCACGCTGCGCAAGATGGCCCACCAGTTCGCGGCCACGCCCATGCTGAGCCGCACCCACGGCCAGACGGCCAGCCCGACGACGGTGGGCAAGGAGATCGCCAACGTCGTGGCCCGACTGGTCACGGCCCGCGCCCGCATCGCTGCCGTCAAGCCCCTGGCCAAGATGAACGGCGCCGTCGGCAACTTCAACGCCCATCTGTCGGCCTGGCCCAAGCATGACTGGGAGAAGTTCTCCAAGGGCGTCATCGAGAAGCAGCTCAAGCTGAGCTTCAACCCCTACACGATCCAGATCGAGCCGCATGACTACATGGCCGAGCTGTTCGATGCCTTCACGCGTGCCAACACCATCCTGATCGACTGGTCGCGCGACGTCTGGGGCTATATCTCGCTGGGCTACTTCAAGCAGAAGACCAAGGCCGGCGAGATCGGCAGCTCGACGATGCCGCACAAGGTCAACCCCATCGACTTCGAGAACGCAGAAGGCAACTTCGGCCTGGCCAGCGCCGTGCTGACGCATCTGAGCCAGAAGCTGCCCGTCAGCCGCTGGCAGCGCGACCTGACCGACTCCACCGTGCTGCGCAATATGGGCGTGGGCCTGGGCTATGCGCTGCTGGGCTACGACTCCCTGGCCAAGGGCCTGGGCAAGCTCGAGCTGAACGAGGCCGCGCTGGCCGACGACCTCGATGCCGCCTGGGAAGTGCTGGCCGAGCCCATCCAGACCGTCATGCGCCGCTACGGCCTGCCCAACCCCTACGAGCAGCTCAAGGAGCTGACCCGCGGCAAGGCCATCACCCAGGAGTCCCTCCGTGCCTTCATCGAGGGCCTGGATCTCCCGAAGGCCGAGAAGGCGCGTCTGCTGAAGATGACGCCGGGTTCCTATACCGGCTTGGCGACGGAACTGGCTAAGAAGGTCTAGAGCGAGAGTCTGAAGACGCGAGAGGGCCCGCTGTAGCCCTCGAGCTGTTCCTGCTCCCCTTCGACAAAGCCCAGCTTGCCCAGCAGGGCCACGCTGGGCGTGTTGTCGACGGCCGTGATGGCCATCAGCGTCGTCCAGCCCAGGGCGGCCCTGGCGTGAGCCACGCAGGCCCGCGCCGCCTCCAGCGCATAGCCCTGGCCCTCGTGCTCGGCCAGGAGGGCGTAGCCCAGGTCGGGCTCGGGCAGGGCAGGGCGCTTGAACAGGCCGCACATGCCGACCAGCACGCCGTCGGCGCGGCGCTCCAGGGCCCAGAAGCCGTGACCTAGTTCTCGGTAGGCCTTGAAGAGCCGGCCCTCGGCCCAGGTCAGGGCTTCCTCGACGCTGCGCACGCCAGGGTCGTTGATGTTGCGGATCCAGCCGGGTTCGTTGACGAGGCGAAGCAGGAAGGGGGCGTCAAGCGGTGTGAATTCACGCAGCGACAGGCGTTCGGTATCCAGGATATGCATGAGACCAGACAATAACCGGTCATGCTCCGCTCCCCGTCAAGCTGCCAGACCACCGCCTCATAAACGCTTCATGAGCCTCGCGCCCGACACCAGCGACAACCCCGCGCTCAGCCAGGCTTTGCGCGAGCTGGATGTCATCCTGGCGAATGCGGGCGTCGGCGTGGTCTTCGTCAAGGCGCGCACGCTGGTGCGCTGCAACCAGCGCTACGCCGAGATCTACGGCTTCGACAGCCCGGAAGCGGCCATCGGCAAGAGCAGCCACGATCTCTACGAATCCGAGCAGGAGGCCCGCGGCCTGGGCGCCCGGGCCTATCCGGTGCTGTCCATCGGCGAGACCTTCCGCGGCGAGCAGATGATGCGGCGCCAGAACGGCGAGCTGTTCTGGGCCCACCTGACCGGTCGCCTCATCAATGCCGAGGATCCGGCCGACGGCTCGATCTGGATCGTCGACGACATCAGCGAGCGCAAGCAGGCCGATGCGGCGCTGTCCGACCTGCATGCCGAGCAGCAGCTGATCTTCGACCACGCCATGGTCGGCATCGTCTTCCTGCGCGGCCGCCGCGTGACGCGCTGCAACCGTGCCTTCGAACAGCTGTTCGGCTATGGGCCCGGCGAGCTCGACGGCCAGCTGTCGCGTGCCTGGTACCTGACCGACGAGGACTGGAAGGCGGCCGGCGACCTCTGCTACGAGCCGCTGTCGCGCGGCGACTCATTCCATGCCGAGATGCTGCTGGGCCGCAAGGACGGCACGTCCATCTACTGCGAGGTGCGCAGCAAGGCCATCGACCGCAGCGACCTGTCGCGCGGCTCGATCTGGATCACCCAGGACATCACGGCCCGCAAGCAGGCCGAGCTGGAGCTGGTGCAGGCCAAGGCCCAGCTCGAGGCCCTGGTCGAGCAGCGCACCCAGCAGCTCAGCCAGACCGTCGCGGCGCTGGAGCTCAAGGTGGCCGAGCAGCAGGCCGCCGAGGCCCGCGCCGAGCGCCTGGCCCTGTTCGACGGCCTGACCGGCCTGCCCAACCGCCATCTGCTGGCCGATCGCGCCAGCCAGGCCATCGACATCGCCCGCCGCGGCGACGAGCCGCTGGCCGTGCTCTTCCTGGACCTGGACCACTTCAAGAACGTCAACGATTCCCTCGGCCACCGCGTCGGCGACTCGCTGCTGAACCAGCTCGCCGGCCGCCTGCGCGGCGCCGTGCGCGAGCAGGACACCGTGGCCCGCATGGGCGGCGACGAATTCGTGCTGGTGCTGCCGCTGACCGACATCGCCGGCGCGGCCCATCTGGCCACCAAGCTGATGGCCCTGGCCAGCGCGCCCTTCCAGGTCGACCAGCAGGAGCTGACCGTCACGCCGTCGATGGGCATCGCGATGTTCCCGACCGACGGCGACGACTTCGACACCCTGTGCAAATGCGCCGACGCGGCCATGTACCGGGCCAAGAAGGACGGCCGCAACGCCTACCGCTTCTTCACGAGCGAGATGCAGGCGCAGTCGGCCCGCGCCCTGCAGCTGGAGAACGCGCTGCGCCGCGCACTGGAGCGCCACCAGCTCAGCCTGCACTACCAGCCGCAGTTCGCGCTGGATGCCGGCGGCGAGAGCCATATCGTCGGTGCCGAGGCCCTGCTGCGCTGGCACCATCCCGAGCTGGGCTGGGTGTCGCCGGCAGAGTTCATTCCCGTCGCCGAGACCTCCGGCCTCATCCTGCCCATCGGCGAATGGGTGCTGCGCGAGGCGCTCTTGCAACTGCGCCGCTGGGACGGCGCCGGCCTGCCGGAGCTGACCATGGCCGTCAACCTGTCGGCCGTGCAGTTCCGCCACGACGACCTGCCCGAACTCGTCGGCCGCCTGCTCGACGAGACCGGCATGGCTGCCGACCGCCTGGAGCTGGAGCTGACCGAAGGCGCCGCCATGGACAACCCGGCCGTCGCCATCACCGTCATGAACGAGCTGCATGCCCGCGGCGTGCGTCTGTCCATCGACGACTTCGGCACCGGCTATTCCTCGCTGAGCTATCTGAAGAAGTTCAGGGTCAGCAAGCTCAAGATCGACCAGTCCTTCGTGCGCGACCTGACCGACGATGCCGAGGACCGCGCCATCGTCGACGCCGTCATCCGCATGGCCGGCGCCCTGGGCCTGGAGACCCTGGCCGAAGGCGTCGAGACCGAGGGCCAGCTGGCCTTTCTGCGCCGCCAGGGCTGCCAGGCCGTGCAGGGCTATCTGTTCAGCCGGCCGCTGCCGGCCGAAGCTTTTGCAGAATTCGTGCTCGCCCGCACCATTCCCATCTCCGCCTACTGATGACCTTCATTGCCCAGCTCCAAGCCCTGACCCCCCAATCGCGCCTGTGCGTCGGCCTCGATCCCGAGCCGAGCAAGCTGCCGGGCGCCTGGGCCGGCGATGCGAGCAAGTTCTACGACTTCTGCTGTTCAATCGTCGACGCGACCAAGGACCTGGTCTGCGCCTTCAAGCCGCAGATCGCCTACTTCGCCGCCCATCGCGCCGAAGACCAGCTCGAGCGCCTCATCTCGCACATCCACGAGGTGGCGCCCGGCGTCCCCGTCATCCTCGATGCCAAGCGCGGCGACATCGGCTCCACGGCCGAGCAATACGCCCGCGAGGCCTTCGTCCGCTACCAGGCCGATGCGGTGACCCTGTCGCCGTTCATGGGCTTCGATTCCGTCGAGCCTTACCTCGCCTATGAAGGCAAGGGCGCCATCCTGCTGTGCCGCACCTCCAACAAGGGCGGCGACGACTGGCAGATGCAGCGCCTGGCCGACGTGCCCGGCCAGCCCCGCCTGTTCGAGCACCTGGCCCATCTGGCCGAGACGCAATGGAACCGCAACGGCCAGCTCGGCCTCGTCGTCGGCGCCACCTATCCCGGCGAGATCGCCCGCGTGCGTGAACTCGCGCCCACCCTGCCGCTGCTGGTGCCAGGCGTCGGTGCCCAGGGTGGTGACGCGGCCGCCGTCGTGCAGGCCGCCGGCCGCAGCGCGCCCCTGGCCGTCAATTCCTCGCGCGCCATCCTCTACGCCAGCAGCGGCGCCGACTTCGCCGAGCGCGCCCGCGCCGTCGCCATCGCCACCAGACAGGCCCTGACCTGACCATGGCGCGCGCCGGCGAAGACCTCAGCAGCCTCGTCGGGCACGCCGAACCGCCCGAGCAGCAGCGGGAACGTTTGCAAACCAGCATGCGCTGGCAGGCGTCGCGGGTCTTCCTGATGGCCTGCGCGCCGGTCTTCATCCCGGTGGCCGGGCTGTTCTGGTGGACGCGCCAGCCGCACGAATGGCTGGATGGCTGGCTGCCGCCGGTCCTGTCGCTGGTCATCTCGATCCTGGCCCTGTTGCGCCTGGCCGTGCTGTCGCGGGCGCCGCGCCGCAAGGAGCAGCCGCTGATGGCGCTGGGCATGATGGCCCTGGTGCTGGCCCTGCCGGTGTCGGCCGCCGTGTCGCGCGACCTGGGCCTGTGGTCGCTGAGCCTGCCCTTGATGAGCCTGGTCATCGCCTTCGCCACCGGCCTGCTGGGCCTTGTCGCCGGTGTCACGCTGACCGCGCTGGGTGCCGTCGCCCTGGCCGGCCTGGGTGCCGGCGAGGCGCTGGGCTGGGCGACCCATCCCATGGCTTCGTCCAGCCTGTTGCTGCGCGCCATCATCCAGTTCAGCCTGCTGGGCTCGGGCCTGATCGCCGGCCTGGGCCTGCTGAAGATGGTCAAGCGCTCGCTGGCCGAGGCCGACGAGCGCACGGCGCGTTTCCGTGGCCTGCTCGGCATGGCGGTGGACTGGTACTGGGAGATG
>CBHWBD010000068.1:0-23275 GCA_966111775.1 uncultured Comamonadaceae bacterium
CGCACCCGCAGCGGCCGGCTGGCACGCTTCGAATCCAGCATCGCGAGACTGCCCGAAGGCGCAGGCTGGCTCTGCATCGCACGAAACCTGGGCAGCGTTGACGCCGAACAGGCCCGTTATGCCCGGGCCATGCAAGGTGCCGCCGATGGCCTGTGGGAATGGGACGTCGCCGCCGACAGCGAGTATTTCTCGCCGCGCGCCCGGGCCCTGCTGGGCCATCCCGACCGCTTCGCCGCGCAGCTGCATCCCGACGACCAGGGCCAGTGGCGGGCCGCCCTGCAGTCCCATCTGCAGCACGGCGCGCCGCTGGACATCGACCTGCGCCTGGCCGGCGCGCACGGCCATCCCGCGCGTTGGCTGCGCTGCCGCGGCTGGACCGAGCGCGATGCCCGCGGCCAGCCGGCCCGCGTTCTGGCCACGCTGTCCGACATCACCCTCGCCAAGTTCACCGAGCAGGCCCTGACCGACAGTCAGGCCAAGTTCCGCGCCCTCTTCCACACCGTGCCGGTCGGCATCGCGCTGTTCGACATCGCCAGCGAGACCGTCGTCGAGGCCAACGACGAACTCGGCCGCCAGCTCGGCTGGCCGACGCTGTCCGTCGTCGGCCAGACGGCGCAAGCCCTGGGGATGGCGCCGTTGCCGGGCAAGGACGGCCGCACCGAGATCGACGACCGCGAGCTGCGCCCGCATTCGGGTTGCCAGCTGCACGCCAAGCTGGTCGCCGAACCCATCGAACTGGGCGGCCGGCCACTGCTGCTGTGCGTCGTCGTCGACATCTCGGTGCAGATCGATGCCGAGGCGGCCCTGTCCGCTCTCGCCGAACAGCTGATGGACCAGGAGAGGCGCACCACCCAGCGCCTGGCCCAGGCCCTGCACGACCAGCTCGGCCAGACCCTGACAGCCCTGCGCCTGACGCTGGACCTCGGCGCGCCGGATGCCCGCGACCAGGCCCGCGACCTCATCGACCAGGCCCTGCGCGAGGTGCGCCAGGTCCTCGTCGACCTGCGCCCGCCGCTGCTGGAGGACGAGGGCCTGGCCGCGGCCCTGGACAACGAGATGGCCCAGCGCCGCGCTCTCTACCCCGACGTGCGCCTGTTGCTGGATGTCGAGGATGCGCTGCTGATGCAGCGCTGGCCGGTCCAGCTCGAGTACGCTCTGTTCATGATTGCCCGCGAAGGCCTGGAGAACGCGCTGCGCCACGCCCGGCCCACCGAGGTCAGGGTGACCTTCTACGGCTTCCCGGACGAGATCGAGCTCGGCGTGGCCGACGACGGCGGCGGCCTGGACGCCGACTTCGAGCGCCGCCCCGGCCACCTCGGCCTCATCGGCATGCGCGAACGCGCCCGCGCCATCGGCGCGAGCCTGGAACTCGGCCCACGTGACGGCGGCGGCACCCAGCTCACCTTGAGATGGCAGGCTCCAGAATGACCCAGAGCGCCCGCGTCTACCTCGTCGACGACCACGCCATGGTGCGCCAGGGCCTGCGCGCGCTGCTGACCGAGGCCGGTCACGAGGTCGTCGGCGACAACGGCGACATCACGGCAGCCCTGGCCGAATTGCAGCAACTGACGCCCGACATCGTCCTCGTCGACCTGTCCATCGGTCCACGCTCGGGCATGGAGCTGCTGACCGAACTGCAGCGCCGCCATCTGCCCATCCGGCCGCTGGTGCTGACCATGTCGGCCCAGCCCCGTCACGTCGGCATGGCGCTGAAGCTCGGCGCCTGCGGCTATGTGCTGAAGGGCTCGCCGTCGCAGGAGCTGCTGCAGGCCATCGAAGCCCTGCGCGCCGGACGGCGCCACCTCGGCCCCGGCGTCGCCGAGCTGGCCGCCCGCGCCCTGGCGGAAGGCGCGGGCGACGACCCCTTTGCCAGCCTGTCGGTGCGCGAGCGCCAGGTCGTCACCATGGTCGTCGATGGCCATTCCAGCACCGAGATCGCCACCGCCCTGCATCTGTCGCCCAAGACCGTGGACAGCTACCGCAGCCGGCTGATGGCCAAGCTGGGCACGCCCGACGTGACCGCGCTCGTGAAGCTGGCAATACGTCACGGCCTGGTCAGCAACGACGCCTGAACCGGGGCCTGCTCAAACACCCCGACAACCCGGATCAAGAACTCCCCGCATCCCCAGGGCAGGGGGCCACCTAGATTGGCTCCCCATGAAAGCTGCCGAAATTCCCCTGGATGAAGCCCTGCGCCTGCAGTGCCTGGCCGAGCTCGGCCTGAGCGAGCCGCCGCGCGAGCCCGAGCACGACGCGGTGCTGGACGGCCTGGTGCGCTGTGCCGCCCATCTGCTGGGTTTTCCCATCGCGCTGATCAGCCTCGTCGGCGAGCGCCGCATGTGGTTCAAGGCCCGCTACGGCACCGAAGTCATCGACTGCGAACGCAACCAGTCCTTCTGCGCCCACACCATCCTCGGCGAAACCCTGTTCGAGGTGCCCGACGCCCAGGCCGACGCCCGCTTCGCGGCCAGTCCCTGCGTCATCGGCGAGACCCGGCTGCGCGCCTACGCCGGCCTGCCCATCCGCCTCGGCAATCTAACCCTGGGTGCTCTGTGCGTCGGCGACACCGTGCCGCGCCGCCTGGACGCCGTGCAGGCGACGCTGCTGGCCGACATCGCGAATGCCGTCGAGGCCTGGTTCAGCCACCGCCGCGAGCATGTCGACCTGCTGGCCAGCCGCACCCACCTGCAGCAGCAGGCCGAGCTGCTCGGCCGCCTCAGCACCGAGACGCCCGGCATGCTCTTCCAGTACCGCAGCGCCCCCGGCCAGGACGGCGAGCTCGGCTTCATCGGCGGTCAGGCCGAGCACATCTTCGGCCCGATCTCTCCGCTGCAGCCCGAGGGCCTGCGCGTCTTCGCCGAGCGCGTGCACCCCGAGGACCTGCCCGGCCTGCTGAACGGCATGCGCGAGGCCGAGGCCAGCGGCCAGCCCTGGCAGCGCCTGTTCCGCGTCTGCCTGCCCGGTGCCGACAAGCCGGCCTGGCGCTCCGGCCGCGCCAGCCCCTCGACCCAGGAGGACGGCAGCGTGCTCTGGCACGGCTTCATCGCCGACGTCGACGAGCACATCGAGCTCGAGACCCTGCGCCGCGACAAGCTGGCCGCCGAAGAAGCCAGCGCCGCCAAGAGCGCCTTCCTGTCGCGCGCCAGCCATGAGCTGCGCACCCCGTTGAACGCCGTCATCGGCTTCAGCCAGCTGCTGCTGCTCAATCATGACGAACCGCTGACACCGCGCCAGCAGGAGCGCATCGAATGGGTGCTGGACTCCGCCAAGCGCCTGCACCAGCTCGTCGACGGGCTGCTGGACGTCGACCGCGAAAGGCCCCGCCACCCTGGCAGCTTCGATGGTGGCGAGGCCGCCGCCGACGCCTTCACCCTGCTCTACATCGAAGACGAACCGCTCAACACCCTGCTGGTGCAGGAGGCCTTGCGCAGCCGCACCGACTGGCGCGTGCTGCACGCCGCCGACGGCCGCAACGGCCTGGCCCTGGCCAGGACCCGCAAGCCCGACGTCGTGCTGACCGACATCAATCTGCCGGGCCTGTCCGGCCTGGACGTCGTCCAGGAGCTGCGCGCAGACGCGGCCCTGGGCGGCACGCTGTGCATCGCGCTGTCGGCCGATGCGACGCCGGGCCAGATCGAGCGGGCCATGCAGGCCGGCTTCGACGACTACTGGACCAAGCCGCTGGACATCCTCGAGCTCGCCGGCCGCCTGGCCGACGCCCTCGCCCGGCACGGCGGCCGCTGATCCGACACCGATTCTGTTTCTCAGGGAGAAAACATGATGAGCCCCGCAACGCAGAGCGCCAGACGCGCGCCACCGTCACCAAACCCGCGCAGTCTCGGGCGGCCCGCAGCCGCCACGGCCCGCACGCGCGCCGAACGCAGCTGCCTCATCCATCTGCTCGTCGTCGACGACGACATCGCCGTCATTGAATACCTGGGCCAACTGCTCAAGGGCTTCGCCCAGATCAGCTTCGCGACCAATGGCGAGGACGCGCTGCGCCTGGCCGAGCAGCATCGCCCCGATCTCGTGCTGCTGGACGTCGAACTGCCCGGCATGGGCGGCTTCGAGGTCTGCCGGCGCCTGCGCGCCACGCCCGGCCTGGCCGACCTGCCCATCATCTTCGCGACCTCGCATGCCGACGCCGGCACCGAGGCCCAGGCCCTCCGGCAGGGTGCCAACGACTTCCTGCGCAAGCCTTTCGACGACGTGCAGGTGCTGGCCCGCCTGCGCACCCAGCTGCGAGCCGCCGCGGAGCGCCCCGACGAGCCCGAAGCCGCCGCGCGCCGCACGCGCATTCTCATCATCGACGACGACCCCACCAGCATCCAGCTCGTGCGCAGCCTGCTGGCCGACATCGGCGAATGCCATTTCGCCCTCGACGGCGCTCAGGCCCTGACCCTGGTCAGCGAGCTCAGACCCGATCTCATCCTGCTGGACATCGACCTGCCCGACAGCGACGGCTTTCGCGTCTGCAAGAAGCTGCGCGCCGACCCCGAGGTCGGCCAGGTGCCCATCATGTTCCTGACCAACTCCCACACCATCGGCCACGAGGCGCGCGCGCTGGCCCTGGGTGGCGACGACTTCGTGCGCAAGCCCTTCAGCGCGCCGGTGCTGTGCGCCCGTGTGCGCCGCCTTGTCGACCGCAAGCGCTCGCTGGAGCGCTATCTCGACCAGGTCGACCACCGCCATCGCCAGATCGGCAACGACCGCGTCGCCGCCGTCGTCCAGGCCTGCAAGGACGCCATCCTCGTCGTCGACAGCGTCGGCCGCATCGTCATGGCCAACGCGGCCGCCTGCAGCCTGCTGAATGTCGAGGCCGAGCTGCTCGGCCAGCGGCATCTCGACGAGCTGCTCATCCTTGGCGCCGACGAGCGCCACTGCGTGCAGCTCCCGGGGGGGCAGCGCGTGCCGGTGGAAGTCAGCACCTCGACCGAGGGCGAAGGCGCTGACGCCCTGACCGTGCACGTGCTGCGCGACACCCGCGAGCGCGACCGCGCGCAGGCACTGGCGCGCCGCCAGACCGAGGCCGCCGCGGCGCGCCGCGCCACCTCGTCCATGCTGTCCTACATCGCCCACGAGATCGGCAATCCCGTCAACGTCATCAAGGGCTTCGCCCAGCTGATGCAGGCCGAGCGCATGAGCGCCGGCCAGGCCGACAAGCTGGCCCACATCCTCGACGCCGTGGGCCGCCTGTCGGGCCTGCTCGCCGACGTGGCCGACGTGGCGCACATGGAGTCCGGCCAGTTCCATGTCGAGCTGAAGGAGGTCGAGCTCAAGGCCCTGGTCGAGCAGGCCTGCGAGCCCGCGGCCGCCCAGGCCGCAGCCGTCGGCATGCAGCTGAACAGCCCGCCGCGCACGCCGCCGGTGCTGGTGCGTGCCGACGCCCGCCGGCTGCGGCAGTGCCTGGACAACCTGTTGTCCAACGCCATCAAGTACGCCCGCGACGGCCTGCGCATCGAGGTCGAGATCGAGGACCGTGGCGCAGAGGTTGCCCTGTCCGTCCAGGACCATGGCTGCGGCCTCAGCGAAGACCAGCTCGCTCACCTCTTCGAGCCCTACAACCGCCTCGGCCGCGCCGGCGGCGTCATCCCCGGCACCGGCCTGGGCCTGACGCTGACGCGCGACCTCGTGCAGGCCATGGGCGGCCGGCTGGAAGTGCGCAGCCAGCCCGGCCGCGGCTGCCGCTTCGAGATCCTGCTGGCGGCCCGCCAGCCCACAGACTAGCCCAGCCGCACCGCGCGGCCCCACAATGGATCGCGCCATGCCCTTGACCATCCCCAGCGCCATCCGCCCCGCCGCGCCCAGTCCGCTGGCCAGCCGGCTCGACAGCCTGCTGCCGGCCCTGGCGGATGCGCGCGTGCTGCTGGTCGACGACGACCCCGGCATGATCCAGATGCTCGGCCGGCTGCTGTCGGGCTACAGCCAGCTGCGCTTCGCCACGGACGGCGGCCAGGCCCTGGCCATCGCCCGCAGCTGGCAGCCCGAGCTGGTGCTGCTGGACGCCGAGATGCCCGGCATCGACGGCTTCGAGGTCTGCCGCCAGCTCAAGGCCGATCCGCTGCTGGCCGAAGTGCCCGTCATCTTCGTCACCCAGCACACCGATGCCCGCGTCGAGTCGGCCGTCTTCGAGCTCGGCGCAGCCGACTTCGTCGCCAAGCCCGTCGCAGGGCCGGCCCTGCGCGCCCGCGTCGCCATGCAGCTGCGCCTGTACCGCACCGCCCAGCGCCTCGTGCGCCTGGCGCGCCGCGACGCCCTCACCGGCCTGGCCGAGCGTGCCCAGTTCGACGAGGAACTGGACCTGGAATGCCGCCGCGCGCGGCGCAGCGGCCAGCCCCTGGCCCTGCTGCTGGCCGGCCTTGAAGGCCTGCCTGGCTATCTCGAGCGCCATGGCCGTGGCGCCGCCGACAACGCGCTGCGCCACGTCGCCGGCCTGGCCCAGCAGGCCCTGCAGCGACCTGCCGATCTCGTCGCCCGCCATGGCGAAGACGTCTTCGCCCTGCTGTTGCCCGACACCACGGCCACCGGCGCCGCCGTGCTGGCCCAGCAGCTGCAGCAGGCATTGGCCGGCGAAAGCGAGCTGACCCTAGCCATCGGCATCGGTCTGCTGGCCGGCGACGGCGACCCCACCACGGCAGCCGCTGCCGCCCTGGCCGCGGCCCGTGCAGCCGGTCCCGGCCGTATCTATGCCAGCGCCGCCACGACCGCAGGCCACGAGCCGCCCGTCGCGACATGAAGCCGACCACGGTGCGCCGGTGGACCGCCGGCCTGCTGCTGGCCGCCGCCAGCTTCGCGCTGCAGGCCGCCCCCCTGGTCATCGCCATCGGCGAGTCGACCTTGTTCGCGCCACTGCAGCTCGCCGCCCAGGAGGGCTTCTTCGCGGCCGAGGGCCTGGACGTGCAGGTCATCAGCTGCATCAACGGCCGGCGCTGCCTCAAGCACCTGACCGACGGCGAGGCCCAGGTTGCCACGGCGGCCGATACGCCCATGGTCTTCGCCCTGCATGCCGGCCATCGCTTCGACATCCTCGCCACCTTCGGCACCTCGTCGCGGGACGCGACCCTGGTGGCCCGCACCGACCGCGGCATCCGCACGCCGGCCGACCTCGCGGGCAAGCGCATCGGCGTCGTGCGCGGCACCAGCGCCCACTACTTCACCAATGTCTTCCTGCTCATCAACGGCGTGCCACGCGACTCGGTGAACCTGGTCTTCATCGACCCCAACCGCGGCGCCGATCCGCTGCTGCGCGGCGAGGTCGACGCCGCCGGCCTCTACCGGCCCGCCGGGCCCCAGGCCCTGCAGCAGCTGGGCGCCAACGGCCTGCAGCTGCCCACGCTGCGGCCCTACACCGTCATGGTCAACCTGGTGGCCCAGCGCGGCCTGAGCCAGGACGTGCTGCTGCGCCTGCTGAAGGCGGTCCAGCGCGGCGTGGCCCTGCTCAACGGCCAGCCCGGCCGCGCCCATGAGCTGCTCGGTGCGCGCTGGAAGGTCGATGCCCGCAACGCCGCCGCCCAGCTCGACGGTTATGATTTCCGTCTCAGCCTGGACCAGAATCTGCTCTCGACGCTGGAGGCCGAGTCGCGCTGGGCCGTGCGCGAAGGCCTGGTGGACAACAAGGCCGTACCGGACTACCTCGAGCTGGTGCGCGTCGAGCCCCTGCGCGCGCTGGATCCACGGGCCATGACCATCATCAAATAGGTCTCAATGCGCCTGCGCCCGGCCCTGATGACCTGCGTGATCGCTGCGCTGCTGGTGGTGGGCGCGCGGCTGACGACCATCGCCATCGAGCGCGAGGCCTCGGAGCGCAACGACGCGCAGCGCACCACGGTCGAGGTCATCGCCCGCGACGCCGCCGGCCTGCTGGTGCTGACCCAGGACTACGGCCTGTACCGCAGCGAACGCGCCGCGCGCCAGTGGAATCTCGTGCACCAGCGCCTGAGCCGGGCCCTGGCCGACTACGCCGCCGCCGACGCGGCCAGCGCCGACGAGGTCGATGACCTGCAGGACACCGCCCGCGGCCTGCCGCAGATCTTCGCCACCCTGCGCCAGGCCACGCAGGCACCCGACGTCGACGCCGAGGTCGTGGCCCGCCGCGAGATGCTGACCGACCAGCTCGTCAACGAGACGCGCCGCGTCAGCGACGGTGCCTTCGAGCTGTCGCGCAACCTGGTCGAGTCACGCCGTCGCGACGCCACGCGCCAGCGCTGGCTGGCGGTCGCCACCCAGGCCACGCTGCTGACCCTGACGCTGCTGCTGGCGGGTCTGCTGCTGCGCCGCGTGCTGGCGCCCATCGACAGGCTGCGCAGCGTGACGCGTGCCGTCGAGGGTGGCGACCTGGCGGCCCGCAGCGGCCTGACGGGCAAGGACGAGCTCGGCCAGCTGTCACAGGCCCTGGACGCCATGACCGCTTCGCTGCAGCAGCGCGACAGCGAGCTGCGTGAATCCAACCGCCAGCTCGCACGCAACGAGGCCTTCCTGGAGCGCACCGGCCAGATGGCGGGCGTCGGTGGCTGGGAGCTGGACCTCGCCACCGGCCGGCTCAGCTGGACGGCCCAGATCCCTGCCATCCACCACCTGCCCCAGGGCAAGGAACTCGACATCGAGGCGGTGCTGCGCGGCTTCATGCCCGAGTCCGCGCAGAAGCTGCGCGAGGCCATGGACAGGGCGGCAGCCACGGGCGAAGGCTGGGACCTGGAGCTGGAGCTGCTGGCTCCCGATGGCCGGCGGCACTGGCTGCATTCCGTCGGTGCGACCGGAGGCGAGGAGGGCCGCGTCGTCAGGCTGCTGGGCGCCGTGCAGGACATCACCGAACGCCGCGCCGCCGCGGATGCGCTGCGCCGCGCCATGCAGGCGGCCGACGCGGCCAGCGCGGCCAAGAGCGACTTCCTGGCCAATATGAGCCACGAGATCCGCACGCCGATGAATGCCGTCATGGGCCTGTCCTACCTGCTCGAGCGCACGCAGCTGGACGCCGGACAGCGTGACCTGATGGCCAAGATGAGCAGCGCCAGCCGTTCCCTGCTGGACGTCATCAACGCGGTGCTGGACCTCTCCAAGATCGAGGCCGGCGAGATGGCGCTGGAGGTCATGCCCTTCGACGCCAAGGCGCTGCTGCACGATGTCGCCAGCCTCTTCCAGCCGCAGGCCGATGCCAAGCGCATCGCGCTGACGCTGGACCTGGAGGCCGACCTGCCGCCGCTGCTGCTCGGCGACGCGGCCCGGCTGCGCCAGATCGTCAGCAATCTCGTGTCCAACGCCATCAAGTTCACGGCCGAGGGCGAGGTGATGCTGAAGCTGGATTGCGCCGATGCGCAGGCCCGGCCGCTGCAGCTCGAGATCGCGGTGCAGGACAGCGGCATCGGCATTCCCGCCGACGCCCTGTCGCGCATCTTCACGCCCTTCACCCAGGCGGACAGCTCCACGTCACGCCGCTACGGGGGGACGGGCCTGGGCCTGTCCATCGTCAAGCAGCTGTGCGAACTGATGGGCGGCCAGGTCGGCGTCAGCAGCAGCTCCGGCGCGGGCACGCGCTTCGTCGTGCGCCTGCCCTTCGAGCCGGCCCTCGGGCTGGCGACGCCGGCACGCCGCTTGAACCTGCTGCTGGCCAGCGACGACGACGCCCAGCGCGATGCCCTGCTGCGGCTGTGCACGGATCTGGGCTGGCAGGCCGAGCCTCTGGCTGACGCACGTGCTCTGGCCGCGCGCCTGGACGGCGCCGCGCCCGACCTCGTGCTGCTGGACCATCGTCTGCTGCCACCGCTGCCCGCAGGCGACCAGCAGGCCCTGCAGGCCCGCCTGGCCGCCCTGCCCTGCGTGCTGATGAGCCGCAGCGCCGGCGTGGGCCAGCTGCAGCTGCCGGCCGATGTGTCGGCCCTCTTCGACGCGGTGCAGGCGGCCCTGGCCGCGAAGGGCACGGCCCAGCCTCTGCTGGCCGGCGTGCCCGGCGCCAACGCGGTGCAACGCCTGCCCGGCGTGCGGGTGCTCGTCGCCGACGACAGTCCCATCAACCTCGAAGTGGTCAGGCGCATCCTCGAACAGGAAGGCGCCATCGTCACGCTGGCGCCGGACGGCGCCGTCGCCGTCGCCAGGCTGCGCGCCGAGCCGCGGGACTTCGACGCCGTGCTGATGGACGTGCAGATGCCGGTGCTCGACGGCCTGGCCGCGGCGCGCAGCATTCGCACCGACCTCGGCCTGCAGCGCCTGCCCATCCTCGCGCTGACGGCGGGGGCCCTGCTCAGCGAGCGCCAGCGCGCGCTGGACGCCGGCATGAACGGCTTCATCGGCAAGCCCTTCGACCCGGCCGGCCTCGTGCAGTTGCTGCGCGAGCAGGTCGAAGCCGCGCAGGGCCAGCGCCTGCCCGTGGCGGCAGGCGCCGGCGGGGCCCGCGCCCGCGAGGCCTGGCCGACGCTGGAGGGCATAGACAGCGAGGAAGCCAGCCAGCGTCTGCAGGGCGACCTGGATTTCTTCGGCCGGCTGCTGGAGCGCCTGCTGGACGAGTTTGACGACCTGAGGACCGCGGCGCCGCTGGATGCCGGGCAGGCAGCATCCCGGCTGCACAAGCTGGGCGGCAGCGCCGGCCTGCTGGCGGCGGGGCCCCTGCGCGAAGCGGCCCAGCGCGGCGAGTCCCAGGCCCGCGCAGGACATGACTTCCACGCCTCGCTGGCCGAGGTGGCGCAGCGGCTGGCCGCGCTGGCGGCACAGGCCCGTCCCTGGCTGAACGGCCGCCGCACCATGGCGACACTCGCCCCGGCAGAGCCGCTGGACGCGCAGGCGCTGGCCCGCTTCAAGCAGGCCCTGCGGATGCATGAGCTGGCGGCCCTGGATCAGTTCCAGCCGCTTGCACCTGCCCTGCTTGCCGCTTGCGGCGAGGCTGGCTTCGTGCAGTTGAACAGTGCGCTGGACCGCCTGGATTTCGACGCCGCCCTGGGCTTGCTGGCGGACCTCAGCCCTGCTGGCGACGTGCCAGCTTGACGCGATACATCGCTGCGTCCGATTCCCTCAGCACCTGCTCGGCGCCGGCCTGATGAGGATCGAGGCAGGCGACGCCGACACTGGCGCCCGCGTAGTCGATGGGTTGGCCCCCTGCTGCATGCAGGCCAACCGTGGCCAGCGCCAGCCTGTCCCGCAGCAGGCGCGCGGCCGAGTCGCCGTCGAGCGCCAGCTTCGGGCCCAGGCCGACGACGACGAATTCGTCGCCTCCCATGCGCGCCAGCACGTCGCCGCCGCGCAGCGCGGCCTGCAGGCTGGCGGCCACCGCGCAGAGGAACTCGTCGCCGGCGTCGTGGCCACGGCTGTCGTTGATCTGCTTGAAGCCGTCCAGGTCGATGGCGCCGGCCAGCAGCCAGCTGCCGGTGCGCTGGGCGAGCGCGGTCAGCCGGGCCAGCTCCAGCATCAAGGCACGGCGGTTCATCAGGCCGGTCAATGCGTCCGTCAGGGCCTGGGTCTTGAGTTCGGCATTGGCCTGCTGCAGCTTCTCGACCAGGCGCTCGCGCTCCACATGCTGCTCGATGAGGCGTGCAAACAAGCGCAGCGCCTGCTCGGCCGCGGGCGTCAGCGGCTGGCGCTGTGAGCTTGCGGCGCACAAGGTGCCGTAGAGGGCCCCGTCATCGGTGCGCACCGGCGTGCTGACATAGGTCTGGATGCCGAGCAGGCGCGCCGCTTCGGAATCGGGCCAGACCTCGGCGACGTTGTCCGTGTAGGGCCGCCCTTCGTCGAGCGCCCGCTTGCACAGCGTGTCACCCCAGGGCACGACCAGGCCCTCGGGAATCTGCAGCTCGTGCGAGTTGCGCGCGTAGACGACATGCTGCAGACCTTCGGCGAGGTCGACGGTCGTCAGATAGGTGGACTCCAGGCCCGTGACGGCCTCCAGCATCTCCAGCAGCGGCCGGGTCAGGTCTTCTAGCGTGCGGGCGGAGGAGACGGAATCGGAAAGCTGGGCAAAGAAGGAGTCCATGGGCACGGCGGAGTCGCGACCGGCCTACTGTAGAGCGGCTCAGCCCACCGGAAGCGCGGTTTCGTACTTCACTTCCCGCAACACCACGTTGCTGCGCACGCTGCTGACGCCGGGCAGCTTGAAGATGTGCTGCTGAAGGAAGAGGTCATAGGCCTTCATGTCGGCGGCAACGACCTTGATGACGTAGTCGGCCTCGCCGGTGATGGCGTGGCATTCGATGATCTCGCGCCGCGTGGACACCAGTTGCTCGAACTGCTCCACCGCGCCTTCGCTGTGCCTCACCAGGCTGACGTTGGCCAGCACGAGGATGGACAGGCCGATCTTCTCGCGGTCCACCAGCACGACCTGGCCGCGGATGACGCCGCGGTCCTCCATGTCCTTGACGCGGCGCCACACCGGCGTCGCCGACAGGCCGACCTGTTCGGCCAGGGCCTGGGTCGACAGCCGCGCATCGGCCTGCAGGGCCTCGAGGATCTGCAGGCTGGCGCGGTCGAGTTGGTTTGTTTCCATGTCAGTGGCGCCCGGCCGCCCGAAGCCACTGACGCGCCCCCTCGGGGGGCAGTGAGCAGCGCGAGCGTGGGGGCTTTCGATAATTTGCCTCTTTGGAGAAGAATCATCTCATTCGACTGCCGCCACGCCGGCAATGAGGCAAGTTCTTCCGGTGCCGGGAGGGAAGAATTTCCCGCCCCCAAGGAGACAGACAGATGGCCGAAAACCCCGCCCTGCGCCCCTACCAGCTCAGCGACAACCTCGCGGCCGACAGCGGCGCCGTCTTCCTGACCGGCACCCAGGCCCTGGTGCGCCTGCTGCTGGCCCAGAAGAAGCAGGACGAACGCGCCGGCCTGAACACCGCCGGCTTCGTCTCGGGCTACCGCGGTTCGCCGCTGGGCATGGTGGACCAGCAGTTGTGGAAGGCCAAGAAATTCCTGGACCAGGCCCACATCGAATTCCTGCCCGCCATCAACGAGGACCTGGCCGCCACCGCCTGCCTGGGCGTGCAGCGCGTGGCCCTGGACCCGCAGCGCAACGTCGATGGCGTGTTCGCCATGTGGTACGGCAAGGGGCCGGGTGTGGACCGCTCGGGCGATGCGCTCAAGCACGGCAATGTCTACGGCACCAGCACGCAAGGTGGCGTCCTCGTCGTCTGCGGCGACGACCATGGCTGCGTCTCCAGCAGCACCCCCCACCAGAGCGACCAGGCCCTGCAGGCCTGGAGCATGCCCCTTGTCCATCCAGCCAACGTCGCCGAGTACCTGGAGTTCGGTCTCTACGGCTGGGCGCTGAGCCGCTTCTCGGGCGCCTGGGTGGGCTTCAAGGCCATCTCCGAGGTCGTCGAGAGCGGCATGACGGTGGACCTGGACGCCGTGCCCCTCGATTTCGAGCATGCCGTCGACTACACGGCGCCGACCCATCTGCACATCCGCTCGGTCGACCTGCCCTCCCTCGATCTCGAATCGCGCCTGGCGCACAAGATCGACGCCGTGAAGGCCTTCGCCAAGGTCAACAGCATCGACAAGCACATCGTCACGAGTCCGGCCGCGACGCTGGGCATCGTGACCGTCGGCAAGGCGCACTACGACTTCATGGAGGTGCTGCGCCGCCTCGACCTCGACCCCAACGCCCTGGCCGCGGCCGGCGTGCGCGTCTACAAGGTCGGCCTGGTGTTCCCGCTGGAACCCACCCGCATCGTCGAGTTCTGCTCCAACCTGACCGACGTGCTGGTCATCGAGGAGAAGGGCCCGGTTGTCGAGCGCCAGATCAAGGAGCTGCTCTACCACCTGCCCGACTTCCAGCGCCCGCGCGTCGTCGGCAAGACCGACGAGCATGGCTGCGCGGTGCTGTCGGCACTCGGCGAGCTGCGCCCCAGCCGCATCATGGGCACGGTGGCCGACTGGCTGGCGCGCCTCAACCCCGCCCTGGACCGCCGCCACCTCGTCGTCGATTTCCTGACGCCGCAACTGCTGTCCAACGCGGCCGATGCGGTGCGCCGCCAGCCCTATTTCTGCTCGGGCTGCCCGCACAACACGTCCACCAAGCTGCCCGAGGGCTCGCGGGCTCTCGCCGGCATCGGCTGCCACTTCATGGCGAGCTGGATGGAGCGCGGCACTTCCGGCCTCATCCAGATGGGCGCCGAGGGCGTGGACTGGGCGGCGCATTCCCGCTTCACCAAGGAGAAGCACGTCTTCCAGAACCTGGGCGACGGCACCTACTACCACTCGGGCTATCTGGCCATCCGCCAGGCCATCGCGGCCAAGGCCAACATCACCTACAAGATCCTCTACAACGACGCCGTCGCGATGACCGGCGGCCAGCCGGTGGACGGCCAGACCAGCGTGCCGCAGATCGCGCGCCAGGTGGAGGCCGAGGGCGTGAAGCGCCTGGTGGTGGTGTCCGACGAGATTGGCAAGTACGACGGCCACCATGGCCTGTTCCCCGCGGGCACCACTTTCCACGACCGCAGCGAGCTGGATGCGGTGCAGCGCGAGCTGCGCGAGATCGAGGGCGTGACGGTGCTGATCTACGACCAGACCTGCGCCGCCGAGAAGCGCCGCCGCCGCAAGAAGAAGGAGTTCCCGGATCCGCCCAAGCGCATCTTCATCAACGAGGCGGTCTGCGAAGGCTGCGGCGATTGCGGCGTGGCCTCGAACTGCCTGAGCGTGGTGCCGGTCGAGACCGATTGGGGCCGCAAGCGCGCCATCGAGCAGAGCAGCTGCAACAAGGACTTCTCCTGCGTGAACGGCTTCTGCCCGAGCTTCGTGTCGGTGCATGACCCGGTCCTCAAGAAGAAGTCCGGCGCCAGCTACACGGCGCAGGACCTGGCGCGCGAGATCGCCGCCATCCAGCCGCCGGCCCCCTGGGCTTGGACCGGGCCATTTGATTTGCTGGTCACCGGAGTCGGCGGCACCGGCGTCGTCACGGTCGGCGCCCTGGTGTCCATGGCCGCCCACCTGGAAGGCAAGCAGGCCTCGGTGCTGGACTTCATGGGCTTTGCGCAGAAGGGTGGCGCCGTGCTGAGCTTTGTGCGCGTCGCGCCGACGCTGGACCTGCTGAACCAGGTGCGCATCGACACCCAGCAGGCCGATGTGCTGCTGGCCTGCGACATGGTGGTCGGCGCCTCGCCCGACGCCCTGGGCACGGTCAAGGCCGGTCGCACCGTCATCCTGGCCAACACGCATGAGCTGCCCACCGCCGGCTTCGTGCGCAATCCGGACGCCTCGCTGCAGGGCGACTCCCTGCTGGCCAAGATGAAGTTCGCCGTCGGCGAGCAAGGCGAGCTCAGCACCATCGATGCGCAGGACATTTCCCAGCGCCTGATGGGCGACACCCTGCCCAGCAACATCATCATGCTGGGCGCCTGCTGGCAGCGTGGGCTCATCCCCGTCAGCGAGGCCGCGCTGATGCGCGCCATCGAGCTGAACGGCGTCGCCGCCGAGGCCAACAAGACCGCCTTCGCCCTGGGCCGCCTGGCCATCGCCGCGCCGGACGCCATCCAGCGCCTGGCCGGTGACGTCAATGTCGTCAAGCTCTTCAACTTCGACCAGCTCGACGGGCCTGACGGCCTGATCGAGCGGCGCGCCCAATTCCTGACCGACTACCAGGACGCCGCCTACGCCGCACGTTACCGCGCCCGGGTCGAGCGCGTGCGTGCCGCCGAGTCCGCCCTCGGCAAGGGCCAGCGGCTGACCCAGGCCGTGGCCCGCTATTACGCCAAGCTGCTGGCCATCAAGGACGAATACGAGGTCGCGCGCCTGTACACCGACGGCCGCTTCGAGAAGGCGATGAAGGAGCAGTTCGAGAACTGGGAGCGCCTCTCCTTCCACCTCGCCCCGCCGCTGATTGCCAAGCCCGGCGCCGACGGCCGCGCCAAGAAGATCGAGATGGGCAGTTGGACCTTCACCGCCTTCAAGTGGCTGGCGAAGTTCAAGGGCCTGCGCGGCGGCGCCCTGGACGTCTTCGGCAAGACCGACGAGCGCCGCATGGAGCGCCAGTTGATCAATGACTACGAAAAACTGGTCGACGAGATGCTGGCTTCACTGAGCGCGGACAACCTGAACACCGCCGTCGAGCTGGCCCGCCTGCCCGAGAAGATCCGCGGCTACGGCCATGTGAAGCATGCCAACGTCGTCGCGGTGAAGAAGCAGTGGCAGGCCCTGCTGGACCGATTCCATGGCCGCGCGGCCGAGGTGGCGGCCCAGCCGGTGGCGATGCCGGTGCGCGTGAAGGGCGTGGCCGAGCTGTAGACCTCAGCCGAGGCCGTCCAGCACCACGACATTGCTGCTGGTGCCGGCCTTGCGGTGCACGGCGATGGCCTGGTACTGGGGGGACTCGGCCCATTGCCGGGCCAGTTCGCGGCTCGGGAACTCCAGCAGCACCGTCCGGTCGTAGGGCCACTGGCCCTCGGTCGGCACCGGCGCGTTCTGTGCTGCCAGCACCTTGCCACCAAAAGGCTCGAGCGTCGGCATGAAGGCCCGGGCATAGGTCTTGTACGCGTCCAGGTCGTGGATGGACATGTTGTTGATGATGTAGACCGGCATGTCCACCTCCTGGTTGCTGCGCGCCAGATGCCAATGGTGGGCCTGTTTCGAGGATGGCCCCAAGCCCGGGAGATGCCGTCGCCGGCGGCCTATGCTGGGCGCCATGCCTTCGACCCCTTTGAAGGGCCACAAGGCCCATCTGCCCAGCAAGACCTGCGTGGCCTGCGGGCGGCCCATGAGCTGGCGCAAGGCCTGGGCGCGCAGCTGGGCACAGGTGAAGTACTGCAGCGAGCGCTGCCGCCGCCAGGGGGCGCCCCGCGATGCGTGACCTGGTGCTGGTGCTGGGCGACCAGCTCGACCTCGACGCCGCCGCCTTCGACGGCTTCGACGCCACGCAGGACGCCGTGTGGATGGCCGAGGTGGCCGAGGAATCCACGCATGTCTGGAGCAGCCAGCCGCGCATCGCCCTCTTCCTCGCCGGCATGCGCCACTTCGCCGAGGCCCTGCGCAAAGCCGGCCGGCCGCTGCACTACCGCCGGCTGGACGACCCAGCCACCCGCGCCAGCCTGGCCGCCCAGCTCGCCGAGGACATCCAAGCGCTGCAGCCGCGCCGCCTGGTGCTGACGCAGCCGGGCGACTGGCGCGTGCTGCAGGCCCTGCAGGGCGTGGCCCGGGAGGCCGGCCTGCCGCTGGACCTGCGCGAGGACCGCCACTTCTTCACCACGCCGGCCGACTTCGCCGTCCATGCCGCGGCACGCGGCGAGCGCGGCCTGCGCATGGAGTTCTTCTACCGCGAGCAGCGCCAGCGCCTGGGCATCCTGATGGCGGGCGACGGGCCCCTGGGCGGCCGCTGGAACTTCGACACCGACAACCGCCGGGCCTTCGGACCCCAGGGGCCGCGCTTCGACCTGCCGCAGCCGCCGCGCTTCCCACCCGATGCGGTCACGCAGGAGGTCATCGCACTCGTCCGCCAGCGCTTCGGCAGCCACCCCGGCCGGCTCGACAGCTTTGCCTGGCCGCTGACACGGGCCCAGGCCCTGCAGGCCCTGCAGGCCTTCATCACCGAGCGCCTGCCGCTGTTCGGGCCCTACCAGGACGCGATCTGGCCCGGCGAGCCCTGGCTTTACCACGCCCAGCTGTCGGCAGCGCTGAACCTCAAGCTGCTGACGCCGCATGAAGTGGTGGCGGCCGCCGAGACGGAGGTGCGCGCCGGCCGCGTGCCGCTGGCCAGCGGCGAGGGCTTCATCCGCCAGATCCTCGGCTGGCGCGAGTATGTGCGCGGCATCTACTGGACGCGCATGCCGGGCTACGCTGCCGCGAACGCGCTGAACGCCCACGAACCGCTGCCGGCCTGGTACTGGACAGGCGAGACCGACATGGCCTGCCTGCGCGACGCCATCCGGCAGACGCTGGAGCACGGCTATGCCCACCACATCCAGCGCCTGATGGTGACCGGCTTGTACGCCCTGCTGCGGGGCGTCGAGCCCGCCGAGCTGCACAGCTGGTACCTGAGCGTCTACGTGGATGCCGTCGAATGGGTGGAGTTGCCCAACACCCTCGGCATGAGCCAATACGCCGACGGCGGGCTGATGGCCAGCAAACCCTATGCCGCCAGCGGCCGGTACATCGCCCGCCAGAGTCCGCTGTGCCAGGGCTGCCGCTACCGACCCGAAGTGCGCTGGGGCGACCGGGCCTGTCCCCTCACGACGCTGTATTGGGACTTCCTGATGCGCCACCATGCCAGGCTGGCCGGCAATCCGCGCATGGCCGGGCCGCTGCAGCAGCTGGCGCACATGACCGACGAGGACAGGCTGCAGATTCGTGCGCAGGCCGCGGCGCACCGCGGCGGGTGATCAGACCGGTTCCTGCCAACCCAGCGCCGCCATGTCCGGCACGCGATGCTTGTCATCCCCGAGCAGGATGAAGTCGTCCAGCTGCGGCGGCTTGACGGCCGTGCCGGCCAGCATGGCGTGGGCCTGGCCGCGGTGGTGGGTCTGGTGCATGAAGAGATGGGCCATCACCCGGCCCAGCGGCTCGCGCGGGCCGTTCTCGAGGCCGGCGCCACGGTCGAAGGCGACGATGCGCTCCTCGTCGCCGGGCTTCAGGTCCACGCACAGATCGATCAGGCGCTGGTCGCTCTCATCCTGTCGCGCCGCCAGTTCCTGCGCCGTCTTCGCCGGCACATAACTCGCCCAGATGTGGCGCATGGCGACGTCGCCCTGCAGGGCGGCGATGTAGTAGTGGTCGACGTTGAGCACATGGTTCAGCGTCAGCGCCAGGCTGGGGAAGAAGCTGGTGCGCGGCGCGTGGAAGTCGGCCGGGGGCAGTTCGCCCACCGCGGCCAGCAGGCGGCGGTTGGCCAGGCGGTTGGCGCGGGCCTGGATCAGCAGGAGATTCATGGCGGGCATTGTGCGTGGACCGCAGCCGCTTGGGGCTGACGGCGAGGCCGGGACATGCTTCAATGGCCGGACCGCAAAGTAAAGAGACAAGCTTGCGCATCGGAGACGGCTACACCGGGCCAGAGATGGTCAGCACGACGGCATGGGTGGCTGCCGCGGCGGTGCTGTCCATCGGCCTGGCGCTGACCGCTGCTGCCGTCATCTGGCAGCAGCGCCAGGCGCGCGCCGAGGTCCACACCGAGCAGGAGCGGCAGATCGAGAGGCTGCAGGCCGACATCGTGAAGCGCCTCGCCACGCCGGTCTATGGCCTGAAGGGCGCGCGCGGCGCCCTGGCGGCGCTGGAGGGCAAGCTCGACCGCGCGGCCTTCGACGCCTATGTCGAGTCGCGCGACCTGCCGCACGAGTTCCCCGGCGCCCGCGGTTTCGGCTTCATCGAAAGGGTGGAGAGGCGCGACCTGGACGCCTTCGTCGCCGCCCATCAGCGCGCCGGCGCCACGGAGTTCCGCGTCCACGGTTCCGGAAACGACCCGACCCTTTACGTGGTCACGCAGATCTCCCCCTTCTCCCGCAACATCGGCGCCTGGGGCATCGACTCCGGCGCCAACCCGGTACGCCGCCAGGCCATCGAGCAGGCCGTCGACACGGGCGAGGCCACGCTCTCCAGCGCCGTGCGCCTGGTGCAGGACCCGCTGAAGGGCCCGGGCTTTCTGCTGCTGGTGCCGGTTTACAGGCAGGGGCACGACCCCGGCAATGCGACCGAGCGCCGCCGCTCCCTGCAGGGCTTGTTCTACGCGCCGCTGGTCGCCAACGAGCTGCTGCACGGCGTCGCCGAGCCGGCCGCGGCGCTGCTGGACCTGAAGTTGTCGGTGCGCACGCTGGAAGGCGATTTCGCACCGCTGCTCGCGACGCGCAACGGCCAGGCGCTGACGCTGGAGGAGGCGGCGGAGTTCGCGCCGATGGACGAAACCACCGCGGACAGCGTGCTGTTCAGCGTCGCCGGACGCGAGTTCCGGCTCGAGGCCGCGCTGACGCACGACGCCGCCGTGCGCCTGCTCGGACTGTCGGGCGTCGGGCTGGAGCTCGGCGGCGCGCTGCTGAGCCTGCTGCTGGCCGTGACGGTCTATCTGCTGGCGGCTGGCCGGGCGCGCGCCGAGCAGATGGCGCGCGGCATGACGGCCGACCTGGCGCGGCTGGCCAACGTCGCCAGCCACACCACCAATGCGGTCATGATCACCGACACGGAGCGCCACATCACCTGGGTCAACGACGGCTTCACGCGGCTGAGCGGCTACACCAGCGCCGAGGCCCAGGGCAAGCGGCCCAGCGATTTGCTGCATTCCGAGCTGACCCACGAGGACACCGTGCACGGCATGCGCGAGGCCATGAACGTCGGCCTGGGCTGCAAGGCCGAGCTGATGCAGCGCGCCAAGGATGGCCGCGACTACTGGGTGGACATCGAGATCCAGCCGCTGCGCGACGACGTCGGCGACCTGAGCGGCTTCATGGTCATCGAGTCCGACATCACCGCGCGCAAGCTGCTTCAGGCCCAGGCCGACGAGGCACGCACCAGCCTGCAGGACCTCTACGACAACGCGCCCTGCGCCTACTACGCGCTCGACAGCCAGGGCCGCTTCCTGCAGATCAACGCCCTCGGCCTGAGCTGGCTGGGCTGCACGGCCGAGGAGCTGATCGGCCTGGCCAGCCCCTTCGACTTCTTCGACGCCGAGGGTCGCAAGCTCTTCAGCGAGGCCTTCCCGCGCTTTATGCGCGAAGGCCGCGTCTCGGAGCTGGAATTCAACCTCACCGGCCGCCAGGGCCAGACCCGCCGCGTCAGCCTGTCGGCCACCGCCATCTACGACGCCGGCGGCAACTATCTGCGCAGCCGCTCCGTGATGTTCGACATCAGCGAGACCCACCGCATCCGCCAGCAGCTGCACCAGCTGACGCTGGACCAGGAAGCCATGCTGGAGAGCGACCTGATCGGCATCGCCAAGCTGCGCGACCGCCGCATCAGCTGGCGCAACCATGCGCTGGAGCGCATGTTCGGCTTCGGCGAAGGCGAACTGCTGGGCGTGCCGGTGCGCGACCTCTACCAGGACGCCGCGGCCTACGAGACCCTGGGCGCCATGGCCTACCCGCAGATGCGCGCCGGCGGGCGCTTCCGCACCCAGCTGCAGATGCGCCGCAAGGACGGCTCGCTGATCTGGGTGGACCTGGCCGGCGTCGAGTTGCCCGGCAGCGACGGCGCCTCGCTGTGGATGATGGTGGACATCACGCAGAGCAAGGCCCACGAGGCGCGCATGGAACGCGCCGCCCTGCACGACGCCCTCACCGGCCTGCCCAACCGCCTGCTGCTGGGCGACCGCCTCAAGCAGGCCATCGCCGGTGCCGAGCGCAGCGGCCATGTCTTCGCCCTGGCCTATCTGGACCTGAACGGCTTCAAGCAGATCAACGACAACCATGGCCATGACGCCGGCGACGAGGTGCTGAAGGCCGTCGCCGCGCGGCTGCAGACCGGGCTGCGCGCCAGCGACACCGTGGCACGCCTCGGCGGCGACGAGTTCGTCGTGCTGCTGACGCCCACCGAGGCGCCGGCCGAAGCCGAGCCCGTGCTGAACCGGCTGCTGGACGGGCTGATGCAGCCCATCACGCTGGGCAGCGGCGTGCAGGTGGCCGTGGGCAGCAGCCTGGGACTGGCGCATTTCCCTGTCGATGGCGGCACCCCTGATGCTCTGATGCGCCATGCCGACGAGGCCATGTTCGCCAACAAGCGCGCCGCCCGCGCCCGCGCCCGCACAAGTTAGGAATTGTTTCAGCCGGGGCGAATTCACGCCGGATGCGCCCCAGGCGCCGATCGGTTGTAACAGCCTTGCGCGGCTTGGGGCATCATGCTCGTCCATGTTCACCCGTCGCCAAGCCCAACTCGCCCTGGCCAGCCTCATGCTGCCGGCCAGCTTCGCACGCGCCCAGGAGCGCCGTGCCATCGTGCTCGGACAGTCCGTGCCGCTGACCGGCCCGGCCGCCCAGCTGGGACTGCAGATGCAGCTCGGCGCCAAGGCCTATTTCGATGCCGTCAACGCGGCCGGCGGCGTCGGCGGCCTGCCCATCGTGCTGAAGACGCTGGACGACGGCTACGACCCCGCGCGCTGCAAGGCCAACACCGAAAAATTCATCCAGGAGGACGTCTTCGCGCTGTTCGGCTATGTCGGCACGCCGACCTCGCTGGCCGCCCTGCCCCTGGTCAACGCCGCCAAGATCCCCTTCATCGCGCCCTTCACCGGCGCCGAGGCCCTGCGCGATCCCTTCAACCGGCTGCTCTTCCACGTCCGGGCCTCCTACTACGACGAGACCGAGCTGATCGTCAAACAGCTGACCCAGCTGGACCTGAAGAAGATCGCCGTCTTCCACCAGAACGACGCCTACGGCCAGGCCGGCCTCAAGGGCGTGGTGCGCGCGCTGGAAAAGCGCGGCCTGCAGCCGGTGGCCGTGGCGACCGTGGAGCGCAACAGCGTCGACGTGGCGGCGGCCGTGAAAACCCTGGTTCCGGCCCAAGCCGAGGCCATCGTGCAGATCAGCGCCTACAAGAGCTGCGCCGCCTTCATCCGCGAGGCCCGCAAGGCCGGTTATTTCGGCCAGTTCTACAACGTGTCCTTCGTCGGCACCCAGGCCCTGGCCGACGAGCTCGGCAAGGACGCCGCCGGCATCGTCGTGTCCCAGGTCATGCCCTCGCCCTTTGGCACGGCCGTCGGCCTGGTCAACGACTACCAGCTCGCCCTGCACAAGGCCGACGCCAAGGCCGAGCCCAACTACACCAGCATGGAAGGCTATGTCGCCGCCCGCGTCATCGTCGACGGCCTGCGCCGCCTGGGTGGCCGCCTCAACCGCGACGCGCTGATCGCCGCGCTGGAAGGCCTGTCGGGCTACGAGGCCCGCGGCTATCACCTGCACTTCTCGCCCACCAAGCATGCGGGCTCGAGCTTTGTCGAACTCTCCATGCTGACGGGCGACGGCAAGGTCAAGCGCTGATCAGCCGGCGACCGGCTCGGCACAAGGTGGCGGACAAGTAGGCGGGAAAGCCAAGCCCGGGCTTGGGTGGGCCACCTGCGGTCGATCCCAAGCGCCCGCTTCAGAGCGCTGCGTTGACCGGCAGCGCATCCATTGGACTTCGCACGGCACCACCTCCCAGGCGCAGTACGTGGGTGTAGATCATCGCGGTCGCCACGTCGGCATGTCCCAGCAGTTCCTGAACGGTACGGATGTCGCTGCAGGCGCGACGATGGGAGCGATAGATGATTAAACGGCAGAACTCAGATGTTGACGGCCTCCCGGTGCGCCCGAACCATTCGCTCAAGCCGACTTACGTCGGCAAGCCGCCGCTCGCGGCTCAACTTCAACTACAAGGACTTCCCCGTCCGTCAAGCCAAACGAATCCCTGATGGCCCGCCCTG
>CBHWBD010000069.1:0-23188 GCA_966111775.1 uncultured Comamonadaceae bacterium
GCGGCCCGCAGGGCGACTGCGGCCTGACCGGCCGCAAGATCATCGTCGACACCTATGGCGGCGCCTGCCCCCACGGCGGTGGCGCCTTCTCGGGCAAGGACCCGTCCAAGGTCGACCGCTCGGCCGCCTATGCCGCGCGCTACGTCGCCAAGAACATCGTCGCGGCCGGCCTGGCCCGCCAGTGCCAGATCCAGGTCGCCTACGCGATCGGCGTGGCCCGTCCGATGAACGTGACCGTCTATACCGAGGGCACCGGCGTCATCCCCGACGACCAGATCGCCAAGCTCGTCAACGAGCACTTCGACCTGCGCCCCAAGGGCATCATCCAGATGCTGGACCTGCTGCGCCCGATCTATTCCAAGACGGCCGCCTACGGCCACTTCGGCCGTGAAGAGCCCGAGTTCACTTGGGAGAAGACGGACAAGGCTCAAGCGCTGCGTGCAGCGGCCGGGCTGTAAAGCCCGGCGTTTGCGCCAGCAAACCTGAGCCTTGGGGCGAAGCTCATGTCGCTTGCGACGTGAGCGAAGACCACAAGGCGGCAGCCTCCCCGCAACACCGCCCATCCAGGCGGTGTTTTTCTTTAGGCCTGCCATTGCGCCGACATGTAGAGTCAGTGCACCGGCAGGGTGCGCTCGCCCGCGCCCGCCGCTCCGACAACCCTGGAGGTGGTGATGAAGATGCAGTCCCTGCGAATCGGCACCCGTTTGGGCCTGGGCTTCGGCCTCGTGCTGCTGTTGCTCGCGGTGGCCCTGGGCCTGAGCTACCGCCAGATCGGCTCGGTCGGCCCGCACATCGACCTGCTGGTGGAGTTGCAGCGCCGCCAGGACATGGCCCAGGACTGGCGCACCCAGACCCAGCTCAATGTCACGCGCACCGATGCGGTCGCCCGCGCGGGGGGCGCAGGCCCGGTAGCCGAGTTCTTCGCACCGGTCATCAAGAACACCAGCGCCAAGATCACCGAGCTGCAGGAGGGCCTGACCAAGCTCGAGGACACCGAGCGCGGCAAGACCCTGCTCACCGAGATCGGCAGCGCCCGCAAGGCCTACGTGGACATCCGCAACCAGGTCTTCGCCCAGCTCAAGGCCGGTGAAGCCGAGGCGGCACTGCAGACGCTGGAGGGCAAGATGCGCCCCGCCTCCGAGTCCTATGTCGCGGCCCTCAGCCGCATGGCCGACTACCAGGGCGAACGCGTGCGCAGCGAGACCCAGCAGGTCATGGAAGAAGCGCGCAGGACGCAGATGCTGATGCTGGCCATCGCCATCGCCTGCCTCAGCCTGGGTGTGGCGGCCGCGTGGCTGATCACGCGCTCCGTCGTCGGGCCCTTGCGCACTGCCATCCACGAAGCCGAAGAGGTCGGCCGCGGCGACCTGTCACGCGAGATCCACAGCGTCGGCAGCGACGAGACGGCGCAGCTGACCCAGGCCCTGGCCCAGATGCAGCAGTCCCTGCGCCATGTCGTCGGCTCGGTGCGCGAGAACGCCAGCGGCGTGGCCACGGCCAGCAGCGAAATCTCGATGGGCAGCAACGATCTGTCGGCCCGCACCGAGCAGCAAGCCAGCGCCATCCAGCAGACGGCCGCATCGATGGAGGAGCTGTCCGCCACGGTCAGGCTCAATGCCGACAACGCCGGCGAGGCCGACCAGCTCGCCCACAACGCCAGCGAGGTCGCGCGCCAGGGCGGCGAGGTCGTCGGCGAGGCGGTGCAGCGCATGCGCGGCATCGAGGAGAGCTCACGCAAGATCGGCGACATCATCGGCACCATCGACGCCATCGCCTTCCAGACCAACATCCTGGCCCTGAATGCCGCCGTCGAGGCCGCGCGCGCGGGCGAGCAGGGCCGTGGCTTCGCCGTCGTCGCCAGCGAGGTGCGCATGCTGGCCCAGCGCAGCGCCGACGCCGCCAAGCAGATCAAAACCCTGATCGGCGACAGCGTCGAGCGGGTCGAACAGGGCGCCCAGCTGGTCAACCGCGCCGGGGAGACCATGGGCCAGGTCGTCACCTCCATCGGACGCGTCGCCATGATCGTGCGCGAGATCAGCTCGGCCAGCCGCGAGCAGAGCACCGGCGTCGCCCAGGTAGGCCAGGCCATCACGCAGATGGACCAGACCACGCAGCAGAACGCCGCCCTGGTCGAGGAAAGCGCGGCGGCGGCGGAAAGCCTGAAGCAGCAGGCCGACGAACTCGTGAAGCTGGTGTCGACCTTCCGCGTCTAGGGTCGGTTCAGGAACCCTGGGGCGCGAGGAATTCGAGCGCTCTGGGCACGAAATCGGCGTGGTGCTGGAACACGCCGCCGTGGCCGGCATCGGGGTAGATGACCAGCGTGCTGTTGGGCAGCCGACGCGCGAGATCGTGGGAGTTGGGCGTCGGGACCATCCTGTCGTTGTCGCCGTTGACGACCAGGACCGGCTGCGTGACGACGGAGAGGTCGGCGGGTTTCTTCTGGCCCCAGGCATTGAGCGCCTGCAGCTGGGCCACGTAGGCGCCCACGGCGATCTCCCGGTCGCGGTCCTGCGAACGCTCCTTCAATCGCGCCAGGAAAGCCTGGCCCGCCTGGATGCCGTTGGGTGTGCGGGTGAAGAAGAGGTACTGTTTGGGATCCTGGCCCGTGAACAGGCCCCGCAGCAGGTCGTAGTTCGCCACACCGGCCACGGCGCTGATGCCTTCTCCGCCCGCCGGGCCCGTGCCGGCCAGGATCATGCGGCGCACCAGCAGCGGTTCCTTCAGCACGATCTCCTGCGCGACCATGCCCCCCATCGAGAAGCCGAAAAGGTCGACCTGGCTGAAGCCCGCCGCCTTGATGAAGGCGATGGCATCGTCCGCCATCTGCTCCATCGAGTTCGACGGCGTTCCCGTGGACGCGCCGACGCCCCGGTTGTCGAACACGATCACATGGCGCCTTGCCGCGATGCCGTCAACGACGCGAGGATCCCAGTTGTCCAGCACGGCGGCCAGGTGGTTGAGGAAGATGACGGGCGGGCCGCCGTGTTGCCTGCCGAGCTCCCGGTAGGCGAAGGCGATGCCGCCCGCCGACAGGGTTTGGGTCGTCACCTCGGTCCAACGCATCGCTGCGTCAGGGGTCTGCGCCGACGCTGAAATGAGCGTGGAGGCCAAGGCCAGGGCCAGGCCGGCTCGATGGATGAAATTGCGCATGCTGGCTCCGCTGGGCAGGTTCACGCCTGCGGGGGCATGTAGCTGGGCCGCACCGCGGTCAACCCGCGCTTGACCTGCTCGGTGATGTCGTCGGCCAGCACCTCGTCGAGGCCCGCCTCGAGTCCGTCGAGTGCCCGCTTGACGATGGCCTCGGGGCTGGACTTCGGCACGTCGAAGCCACGCGTCAGATCGGTGTCGACATAGCCCATGTGCAGCGCCAGCACCTGGGTCGCCTGCTCTGCCAGTTCGATGCGCAGCGCATTGGTGAGCGACCAGGCGGCGGATTTGCTCGCCGAGTAGGCGGCCAACCCGCCGCCGCTCACCCAGGAGGCGACCGACAGGACGTTGAGGATGCCGCCGCCGCCGTGGCTCTTGAGGGTGGGCGCAAACGCCTGGCTGACCCGCAACATGCCGAAGAAGTTGGTCTCGAAGAGGCGTCGCGCGACCTCTTCGCTGTCGGCGGCCAGGAAGCCGCCGGGCTGCGCGATGCCGGCGTTGTTGATCACCAGCGTCACATCCGATGCCAGCGCCGCGGCGGCGGCGACCTCTTCCGGCTTGTTGACGTCCAGGCGCAGCGCCTCCACCCCCGGCTGGGTGATGGTGGCGGGGTCGCGTGCGGCCGCGTAGACCTTGCGGGCACCGCGGGCGAGCAGTTCGTTGGCAAAGGCGAGGCCGATGCCCCGGTTCGCGCCCGTGACGAGGACCACGGCGTTCTCGATCTTCATTGCATTCTCCAAATCGGTGGAAGGGAAGGTGGTTGCGGCTAGCGCATCTGCACGACGACCTTGCCCTTGGCGCGCCCCAGGGCGAGGTAGTCCAGCGCCTGCTTGGCCTGATCGAAGGGAAACACCCTGTCGATCACGGGGCGGATGCGCTGCGTTTCCAGCAGCTCGCCGATCCGGGCGAGTTGATCGCCATCGGGGCGGGCAAAGAGGAAGGCGTAGTCGACGCCCTGCCTGCTGGCCAGACGCTTGATCTTGCGGCTCATCAGCGCGAACACGATCTTCAGGACGAAATTGAGCCCGCGGGCGCGAGCGAATGCGACGTCCAGCGGCCCCACCAGCGAGACGATCTTGCCGCGCGCCTTCAGGATGCCGACGGCCTTCTCGAGCGAGTCACCCCTGACGGTGCCCAGCACCGCGTCATAGCCGCGCAGCACGGTCTCGAACTCGTGCTTCTTGTAGTCGATCACCTCGTCGGCGCCCAGGCTGCGCACCAGGTCGACATTGCCGGTGCTGGTGGTCGTGCCCACCTTGGCACCCAGCCACTTGGCGAGCTGGATGGCGAAGGTGCCGATGCCGCCCGAGCCGGCCGGAATGAACACCTTCTGCCCTGCCCGCAGATCGACGCTCTCCTTCAGGGCCTGCCAGGAGGTCAGCCCGACCATCGGGATGGACGCGGCCTGCACGAAGTCCAGGTTGGCCGGCTTCAGCGCCGCGGCGCTCTCGGGCACCACCGCGAACTCGGCGATCGAGCCGGTGCCCTGGTCAAAGATGTTGGCGAAGACCGCATCGCCCGGCTTGAAGCGGGTCACCCGGCTGCCGACCTCGGTCACCACGCCGGCCAGATCGCTGCCCAAGGTGGCCGGCAGCTGGAACTTGACGACCGCCTTGAACAGCCCGGTCGGAATCATGTTGTCGATCGGGTTCACGCTCGCCGCGTGGACCTGGACCAGCAGCTCGTCGGCCTTCAGCGTGGGGCGCGGAAGCTCGGAGAACCCGATCTCGGGCGATTTTCCATAGCGTTTGAAGGTGAGTGCTTTCATGAGGCTCGCATCGGTTCGGGATGGGCTTCTCGCCAGAACGCGGCGAGGTCGGATGCCTCAATGATGATGTTCATCATCTTAAAAGTCAAGACTTTGATGATGAACGTCATCAATGTATAGTCAAGACTCCAGCTATCGAGCAAATCCACAGCGGGTCGAGATGAAAGTCACCAAGGCGCAGGCGCAAGCCAATCGAGCTCAAATCGTTGCGACGGCCTCCCAGCTGTTTCGGGAGCGCGGCTTCGACGGGATAGGCGTGGCCGACTTGATGGCGGCAGCGGGCTTCACCCATGGCGGCTTCTACAAGCACTTCGGCTCCAAGGCCGACCTGATGGCGGAGTCGACGGCCTGCGGCCTGGCGCAGACCCTGGCACTGTCCGAAGGGGTGGATGCGCCGACCTTCATCCGGCACTACCTGTCTCGCGAGCACCGGGACAGCCGTTCCACCGGCTGCACGATGGCTGCGCTCGGCGGGGACGCCGCACGACAGCCGGAGTCGGTGCGGATCGCGTTTGCGGAGGGCATCGAGCAGCTGGTGACGGCACTGAGCCCGCAGCAGGGCGACGCCGATGCGCCTGCCGCGGCGCAGGCTCGAGCCAGGATCATGGACGTGCTGGCGCACGCGGTGGGGGCTCTCATCATGTCGCGGGCCTGCCCGGACGATTCACCCCTGGCCGACGAGTTCCTCGCCGTGAGCCGCGATGCTTTGCTCGAGTCGCCGCTCGAAGGCCCTAGGCGCTGACGCCGCGCAAGGCGTCATCCAGCACCTCCACCCAATGCCTGACCGGGTGGGTGGTGCCGCTTTGCAGATGCTGGATGCAGCCGATGTTGGCCGACACGATCTGCTCGGCCTGCAGCGGTGCCAGGGCCGCCAGCTTGCGGTCGCGCAATTGCTTGGACAGCTCGGGCTGCAGCACGGAATAGGTGCCCGCCGAGCCGCAGCAGAGATGGCTGTCGTGGGGCGCGCAGTCGATGCGAAAACCCAGCTCGCGCAGCGCGCTTTCCACGCCGCCCTTGAGCTTCTGACCATGCTGCAGCGTGCAGGGCGCGTGATAGGCCAGCGAACCCGGCTTGGCCTTCAGGCGGGACTTCAGCGCCGGCACCAGCTCGGGCAGCAGTTCGCTGAGGTCCTTGGTCACCTCGCTGATGCGCGCGGCCTTGTCGGCATAGGCGGGGTCGTGAGCCAGCGCGTGCGCATACTCCTTGACCGTCGCGCCGCAGCCCGAGGCGTTCATCACCAGGGCCTCGACGCGCTCGCCGCGGCCCGACACCAGCGGCCACCAGGCGTCGATATTGCGGCGCATGTCGTTCAGCGCGGCCTCGTGGTCGCCCAGGTGCTCGCGGATGGCGCCGCAGCAGCCGGCGCCGTCGGCCACCACGGTCTGGATGCCGGCGGCGTCCAGCACGCGGGCCGTCGCGCTGTTGATGTTGGGCAGCATGGCGGGCTGCACGCAGCCCAGCAGCAGGGCGACCTTGCGATTGAGCTGGCGCGTCGGCCAGTCGTGCGCCGTGGCCGGCGGCTTGGCCGGCACCTTGTCCTTCAGTGACGCGGGGACGAGCGGCCGGAAGACCTGGCCCAGCTTCATCGCCGGCTTGAACAGCGGCGAGGTCAGGCCCTCCTTCAGCAGCCAGCGCACGCGTCGCTCGGCAGCCGGCCGTTCGACCTTGGCATCGACGACACGTCGGCCGATGTCGACCAGGCGGCCGTACTCGACGCCCGAGGGGCAGGTGGTCTCGCAGTTGCGGCAGGTCAGGCAGCGGTCCAGATGCAGCTGGGTCTCACGCGTCGGCTCGGCGCCTTCCAGCACCTGCTTGATCAGGTAGATGCGGCCGCGCGGGCCGTCGAGCTCGTCGCCGAGCAGCTGGTAGGTCGGACAGGTGGCCGTGCAGAAGCCGCAATGCACGCAGCGCCGCAGGATGGCCTCGGCCTCGCTGCCGTCGTGGGTGCCGGCGAATTCGGGAGCAAGCGTCGTCTGCATGAGGTCAGGTGCCGGCCAGGCGCTCGGCGTGCCAGGCCTGCGTCACATAGGGAAAGGTGATGAGGGACTCGCGCAGGGCCGCGAAGCGCTGCGGCAGGGCCCGCAGCCTTGCCAGCACGACCTCGCGCTCCGGCTGAGGCAGGGCCGCGATGAAGCTCACCGAGGCGATGCGGTCGATGACAACCTGCTCGAAGGAGCCCTGATGGCCGTGCGGGAACTCCGTGAGCTGCAGCGGCGCGAACAGCGATTGACTTTCAAAGGGACGTTTCCACTGGCCGGTGTAGTGGCGCGGCGCGTCGCCTTCATAGCGCGTGATGATCTCGGTGATGGCCGCGACCCAGTCGCAGGACTCGTCACGCACATTCCAGACCAGGCCGAGCCGGCCGCCGGGCCGCAGCACGCGGTGCATCTCGCGCAGGGCCTGGGCGTTGGCGAACCAGTGGAAGGCCTGGGCGCAGATCAAGACATCGGCTTCGCCGTCGGCCAGCGGCATGGCTTCGGCGGTGCCGGCCAGGGCGCGCACGCCGAGCTGGCTTTCCGACAGCTTCTGGCGCATGGCGTCGACGGGCTCGACCGCCGTCACCGCTGCGCCGCTGCGGGTCAGCAGCTTGGTGAACTTGCCGGTGCCCGCCCCCACATCGACGACGTGAGCACCTTCACGCACACCGAGGGTCGCAGCCAGCCAGTCGGCCAGGGCCTGCGGGTATTCCGGCCGGCCGCGCTGATAGCTGTCGGAGGCGCTGGTATAGCCCTGCCGGGCCGCGTCATGGATGGGCTGGCTCATCGCAGCTCCGCATACAGGCGGCCCGGGTTGATCACGCCATGGGGATCGAAGGAGGCCTTGAGGCGCTTGTGGATGGCCGCCAGCGGTGCGGAGAGCGGTGCGAAGGCGCCGCAGCGCTTGTCCAGCGCGCGGAACAGCGTCGCATGCCCGCCGACGGCCGCGGCCGCCTCGCGCACGGCGGCCGGCTCCATGGGCGTGACGACCCAGCGCTGGGCACCACCCCATTCGATGAGCTGCTCGCCATGCAGCTTCAATTCGGGCGCGGTGCTTGGCAGGCTGAGCCGCCACAAACGGGCGCCGCCCGCCACGGCGCGTTCGGCGCCGATGAAGAATTCGTCGCTGTGGTCGCGCAGGCCGGTCCAGAACGGCGCGACCAGGTCGGCGGGCAGCAGGTCGCCGCCGAGCTTGCCGGCCGCCGACTCGACCGCCGCATTCGCGCCGGCCAGGCGCAGCAGCAGGGCGCCATCCCACCAGGCGCTGGCCTCGATGGGCAGGGGCTGGCCGCCCCAGCGGTTCAGGGCCGTCAGTGCGGCGGTCTGGTCGAACTCGAAGCGCAGCGTTGCCGTCGCCGCCGGCAGCGGCAGCACCTTCAGCGTGACCTCGGTGATGAGGCCGAGCTGGCCCATCGAACCCGCCAGCGCGCGGCTGACGTCGAAGCCGGCGACGTTCTTCATGACCGTGCCGCCGAAGCTCAGCAGCTCGCCCTGGCCATTGATCATCACGGCCCCCAGCAGATGGTCGCGCACCGAGCCCAGGGCCGCGCGCGTCGGCCCGGACAGGCCGGTGGCCACCATGCCGCCCACCGTGCCCCTGCCGCCGAAGCGCGGCGGCTCGAAGGCCAGGCGCTGTTGCTGGCGGGCCAGCATGGCCTCGACCTCCGCGATCGGCGTGCCGGCCAGGGCGCTGATGAAGAGCTCGCTGGGCTCGTAGGCGGTGATGCCCGTCATCTCCAGCGTCGACAGCAACTCGCCCTGCGGCGCCTCGCCGTAGAAGTCCTTGCTGCCGTGGCCCTGGATGCGCAGCGGCTGGCGCGCATCGCGCAAGCGGGTTTGCAGGTCGCTGAAACTTGAACTCTGGCTCAAAACCGCTCCAGTTCCGGAAAGGCCAGCAGGCCGCGCTTGACATGCATGCGGCCGTACTCGGCGCAGCGGTTCAGGGTCGGGATCTGCTTGCCCGGGTTCAAGGTGCCGGCAGGGTCAAACGCCGCCTTCAGCGTCAGCATCTGCTCGAGCTCCTCGGCGCTGAACTGCACGCACATGGAGTTCAGCTTCTCGACGCCGACGCCATGCTCGCCCGTCACCGTGCCGCCCAGGGCCACGCTGCGCTCCAGGATCTCGGCGCCGAAAAGCTCGCAGCGATGCAACTGGTCGGGGTCGTTGGCATCGAAAAGGATCAGCGGATGCAGATTGCCGTCGCCGGCATGGAAGACATTGGCGCAGCGCAGGCCGTACTTCTTCTCCATCTGCTGGATGTCGAGCAGGATGGTGGCCAGGTGCTTGCGCGGGATGGTGGAGTCCATGCACATGTAGTCGGGGCTGATGCGGCCCGACGCCGGGAAGGCGTTCTTGCGGCCGCTCCAGAACTTCAGGCGCTGGGCCTCGTCGGCGCTGACCTGGCAGCGCGTGGCGCCACTGGCCTGCAGCACCGCCTCCATGCGGGCCACCTCCTCGGCCACCTCCTCGGGGGTGCCGTCGCTCTCGCACAGCAGGATGGCCTCGGCCTCGAGGTCGTAGCCGGCATGCACGAAGTCCTCGACGGCAGCCGTCATGGGCTTGTCCATCATCTCCAGGCCCGCCGGGATGATGCCGGCCGCGATGATGGCCGCGACGGCGTCGCCCGCCTTGCGCACGTCGTCGAAGCTGGCCATCACGCAGCGCGCCAGTTGCGGCTTGGGCACCAGCTTGACGGTGACCTCGGTGACGACGGCCAGCATGCCTTCACTGCCGACGACCAGGGCCAGCAGGTCCAGGCCCGGCGCGTCCAGGGCCTCGCTGCCGAACTCGACCGCTTCGCCTCCGACCGTGAAGCCGCGCACCCGCAGCACGTTGTGCAGCGTCAGCCCGTACTTCAGGCAGTGCACGCCGCCGCTGTTCTCGGCGACGTTGCCGCCGATGGTGCAGGCGATCTGGCTGCTGGGATCGGGCGCGTAGTACAGGCCGTGGGCCGCCGCGGCCTCGCTGATGGCGAGGTTGCGCACGCCGCATTGCACGCGGGCCGTGCGCGACAGCGGGTCAATGGACAGGATCTTGTTGAACTTGGCCAGGGCCAGGGTGAGGCCGGCAGCATGCGGCATGGCGCCGCCGCTCAGGCCGGTGCCGGCGCCACGGGCGACGACGGGCACGCCCAGCGCGTGGCAGGCTTTCAGCACGCCGCCCACCTGGCCCTCGGTCTCGGGCAGGGCCACCGCCAGCGGCCGCTGGCGGTAGGCAGTCAGGCCGTCGCACTCATAGGGCGTGGTCTGCTCGGCCTGGTACAGCAGCGCATGCGCCGGCAGCAGCGGCGCCAGGGCCGCCACCAACTGCTTCAGGCGCGCCTGGCGGTCGATGGCGGGGTCTTGGACGGGAGCGTTCATCGCGGCCGGTTCGAGGTCTCGTTCAATGCCGGGCTACTGTAGCCCGCTCAACGCACCAGCCAGCTGAACGGCGGCACATAGGCTTGCAGCGTGATGAAGACGCCCACCAGGCAGGCCAGCGCGATGGAGTGGAAGAACACATATCGCAGGATGGGGCCTTCACCGTTCTCCCAGCGCGTCGCGGTGGAGGCGACGACGATGGACTGCGCGTCGATCATCTTGCCCATCACGCCGCCCGAGCTGTTGGCCGCGCCCATCAGGTTGGGGTTCAGGCCCAGCTGCTCGGCCGCCACCTTCTGCATGCCGCCGAAGAGCACGTTGCTGGCGGTGTCGGAGCCCGTCATGGCCACGCCCAGCCAGCCCATCAGCGTGCCGAAGAAGGGGTAGAGCACACCGGTGTTGGCGAAGGCCAGGCCGAGGGTGGTGTCCAGGCCGCTGAAGCGCGTCAGCGTGCCCAGGGCCAGCATCAGCACGATGGTCAGCAGCGAGGTGCGCACCAGCCAGACCGTCTGGCCGAAGCAGCGCACCAGGCCGCCGAAGCGGTAGCCCATCACCAGGCCGCCGACGACGGCTGCCAGCAGGATGCCGGTGCCGGTGGCCGACAGCAGGCCGAAGACATATTCGGCGGCTTCGGCGGTGGGCTTGGGCACGACGGGCGCGACCTTCTCCACCAGCTTGTGCAGGCCGTCGATGGCGAACTTGGGCGCGAAGATGCCGTTCAGCGCCGCCTTGGTGGCGGGCAGGCCCCAGATGAAGACGAAGACGGTCAGGATGACCCAGGGCGTCCAGGCCTTCACGACGGCCGCGCGCGAATGCACGGTCGGCGCCAGCGCGGGCTTGGCCTCGCCGCCGTCGTGCTCGTGGCCGCGCAGCGACACCGAGGTCCAGATGCGACGCGGCTGCCAGATGCGCAGGAAGCCCACCAGCGCCACCATCGAGCACATCGCGGCGATCACGTCCACCAGCTCGGGGCCGATGAAGTTGCTGACGAGGTATTGCGGGATGGCGAAGGACAGGCCAGTGACGAGGATGGCCGGCCAGATCTCCCACATCGCCTTGCGGCCGGCGAAGGCCCAGATCAGCCAGAACGGCACCAGCAGCGAGAAGAAGGGCAACTGGCGGCCGATCATGCCGGACACCGCCATCAGGTCGTAGCCATGCACCTTGGCCAGCGTGATGACGGGCGTGCCCAGCGCTCCGTAGGCCACCGGCGCCGTGTTGGCGATCAGCGAGAGCCCCGAAGCGGCCAGCGGCGAGAAGCCCAGGCCGATCAGGATGGCCGCCGTGACGGCCACCGGCGTGCCGAAGCCCGCCGCCCCCTCGAAGAAGGCGCCGAAGGCGAAGGCGATCAGCAGCAGCTGCAGCCGGCGGTCCTGGGTGATGCCGGCGATCGAGTCCTGCAGCACCTGGAAGCTGCCGTTCTTCTCGGTGAGCTGGTGCAGGAAGATGATGTTCAGCACGATCCAGCCGATGGGCAGCAGGCCCGTCAGCCCGCCCAGCAGCGCCGCCCGCCCGGCCATGCCGGCCGGCATGCCGAAGGCGAACACCGCGATCAGGAAGGCACTCAGCAGGCCCGCTGCCGCGGCCACGTGGGCCTTGAGGTGGAACACGCCCAGGCCGAGCAGCATGACCACCACGGGCACGGCGGCCACGAGGGTGCTGAGCAGCATGTTGTTGAAGGGGTTGTAGACCTGTTGCCAGACCATCGTCGTCTCCAGTTTTTGAAATGCGTGGCCCGGGTCGATGCGCTCGGGCTGATGGGGCGCGATGGTGGTGGCGCCGCTGCGGCAGCGCGTGAATCCTCCTGAGCGGCGGCGTGAAGAAATTTCAGGCCGTGTGCGGACACAGGGTTGGCCCGGACGTGCAGCCGCGGGGGCCGTCAGGCGCCGGTCAGGCGCGGCGCCGATTCACGCGAGCGCGCGCAGCAGCCATTCGACGAAGGCGGCGCATTCCCAGCGCTCCAGCGTCCCGGGCTTCCAGCAGATGTAGTGGTGGAAGTTGGACGGCACCGTGCGCGGCGACAGCCGCACGAGGCGGCCGGAGTCCAGCCACGAGGCGCCCAGCTTCATGCGCATCAGCGCGACGCCGAAGCCCGCCGCTGCGGCGTCCAGCACCAGGCCCAGGTCGTTGAACTGGGCGCCGACGCGGGGCTCGTCCAGGTGCAGGCCGTGGGCTTCGAACCAGCTGCTCCAGGGAGCCAGCGGGCTGCGGATCAGGTGCACGCGGCTCACGTCGGCCTCGGTCGCGAAACCGTCGAAGGGGCCATGCTCATGCAGATAGTCGGGGCTGCAGACGGGGCTCAGCTCGTCAGACAGCACACGGCGGCTCTCCAGGCCCGGGTATTCGCCGCTGCCGAAGCGGATCTCGAGGTCGGCATCCTCGGACTTCATGTCTGCCAGCGGGATGGCCACCTGCATGACGAGTTCGACCTCCGGATTGGCATGGCGGAACAAGGCCAGCCGCGGCAGCAAGATCTGGCGCGAAAACGTCGGCGTGACGGCCAGGCGCAGGCGCACCTCCTGCGGCCGCACGCCGTCGGCGCCGGGAATCTTCTGCAACGCGGCGAGCCCCTGGCGCACCGAGGGCAGGTAGGTGCGCCCCTCGTCGCTGAGCGCGAAATCGCGCCCGAAGAGCTTGAAGCCCAGCTGCGACTCCAGCTGGCGGATGCGATGGCTGACCGCGCTTGGCGTGACGGCCAGCGCCTCCGCGGCGCCGCTGACGCTGCGCAGCCGCGCCACGGCCTCGAAGGCCTGCAGGCACTGGATGGGCGGGATGCGCGGCGCTGCCATGGTGCCCGCGACTCTAGCCGCCCAGCACCAGCCAGAGTGCCGGCCGCTGCAGCGGCGTGGCCGGCGGCAGCAGCGGGTTGCTCATCTGCAGGACGCGGCGCTGCGTGAGGCGATGGCGGGCAATCAACCCCCCGTGATGCTGCTGGAACAGGCGCTGGAAGCTGCCATCCGCCACAGCCGCCTCCAGGCCTCGCTCCAGATCGACGGCCAGCCGGGGCCGGTTGGGCCGCACGAAGAGATAGGAGGCGGCCGGGTAGCGCAGCAGCAGATGCGGCTCGATGGCGAGGTCGCGCGCCATCGGCGTGGCCGCTTCGTCGTCGATCTCGATGACCGAGCGCGGGAAGTAGTCGATGCGGCCCAGGCGCAGCATCTCGAACAGGGTCTCGTAGCGGCTGGAGGTCTGCACCTGCAGGCCGTTGGCCCGCAGGATCTCGGTGTCCGGCCAGTCGTGGCCCTGGCCGGCCACGTCGTGGGCGATGTCGGCCAGGCTGCGCGCGTCGCGCCAGCGCTGCGTATCGCTGCCCCGCACGAAGGCCAGGCGAAAGCCGATCAGCCCCCGGTCCACCGGCACGCGGATGGGCAGCAGCTGGGCCTCGCGCTCGACGCTGGTCATCGACCAGGCCAGGTCGGGGTCGCCCAGGCCCTCGGCGAGCTCGCGCATGACGCGCCCCTGCACCATGGGGCGGCGCGACTCGATCAATTCATAGCGCATGCCGCTGCGCTCGATGGCGAGCTTCAGCACGTCGGTCAGGTAGTGCCAGGCCGGGACGCGGTCGGGATCGTGCAGCGGGTAGACAACGCGCTCGGCCGCCGCCGCCACTGCCGCGCCGCCAGCCAGGACCAGCAGCAGCGGGCGACGTCTCAAGGCTTGCGCCGCCCCTTGGCCGCAGGACGGGCGGCCGGCTTGGCCGCGGGCTTGGGCGCGGGCTTGGGCGTGGCGCCCGCAGCGAAGCCCTTGGCGACACTGCCCACCACCGAACTCGGCACGCTGGCGGCGCGGCGCAGCGTGTCGCTGGCGGCGTCGAAGCTCTGCTTGACCAGGCTGCCGGCGAGGTTCTTGGCCGCATCGGTGGCCGTGTCCTTCATGGCCGAGGTGGCCAGCTGGGTGAACTGCTGGCTCAGGGCCGTCCACCACTGCGTCGGGTCGACGGCGGCGGCCGGATTGGCCGCGACCGCCTTGGCGGCATCGCCCGCGGTCTTCACGGTCTTGGTCGCCACCTTGGCAGCCGTCTTGGCCGCGGTCTTGGCAGCGGCCTGCGCCACCGGCGCCGCAGCGGCCATGATCTCCGGCGGAATGGCCGGCCAGGGCGCGGACTCCGGCAGCTTGAGGCTGTCGCGCAACTGGTTCAGCGGCACGTTCATGGTCTGCAGCGTCGACAGCGTCATGCGCTGCACCTCCAGGGCCTGGATGGTGGCGGCCAGCATGCGCGCGTTCTGCTCCAGCCAGAACTGCACGGTGCGCAGCTCCTCGATGCGTTTGGAGAGCTCCTCGGGGTTGAGCGTCGGTGCCACCCACTGGCCGATGCCGGGCAGGGCCGATCCGGCGTTCTTGACGAGGCCCTGCAGGAACTCGAAACCGGGCACGAACTTGGTGAAGCTGTTGTCGGTCATGGCTTGTCTCCTGTGGTGCCGCTTGGAATGATCCTACTTGCTGGGCAGCAGGGCTTCGACGGTAAAACCCTGGTCGGCCAGCAATCGGGGCAGGGCCTGGGGCCCGCTCATGTGCAGGGCCCCCACCGCCACCAGCAGGCTCTGGCCGGCGCCATGCAGGGCGGCAATGCGCGCGGCCAGCGGGCCGTTGCGGTCGTCGTTGACGCGCCTCATCCAGGCCCGCTCGGCCGGGCTGTCGGCGCAGGCGCACCAGCGCTCGTAGTGAGCCAGCGTGGCGAGGTCGCCGCGCGACCAGCTGGCCGCGAGCTTGCGCAGCGGCTCGCGCATCTGGCCCTTGCTGAGCTGGCGCAAGCTGCCGTCGACGATGGCGGGCAGCTCGGCCGCCGAGGGCTCCAGCGCCTGCAGCTGCTCCTGCACGCTTTCCAGCGACTGCACCGGCCGCGCGTCGGTCTTGGCCCAGGCCAGCAGCATCACGTCCTGGCCAAAGCCGGCGTCGAAGCCGTCGCGGCGCGCTTCGAGCAGGCTCAGGGTGCTGAGCTGCAGCACGGCCGGCAGGGCGCTCAGCGCTCCCGGCGGCAGGCAGGCGACGCGGGCCTGGTCGTCCAGGCGGCGCGTCAGGGCCGGCGACAGCGCCTGCGTCTTGGGCAACTCGGCCAGCACGGCGCCGACGTCGGCCGGGTCCAGTTCCACCGCCAGCACCTCGGTGGCCGCCCAGGCCGCGCGCAGGGCCGGGCCGGGATAGGCCCAGTCGGCCTTGCCGATGTGCAGGCTGCCGAAGAGATAGCTGCTGTGGCCGTCGCGGCTGATGCGCCACAGCAGGCCACGGTCGGGCGCCTTGGCGGCCCAGGCGGCGGCCTGTTCGGCGCTGGGCAGGGCCGGCACGGGCGGGCAGGCGGCGTGGGCGGGGCCCACGAGAGCGCAGAACAGCAGGACCAGGGTGCGGATCATGATTTCGGTTCGATGCGGAGTTCGCCGGGCTTTTGCGAGAAATGCAGGCGGCCGAGCACGTCCATGCCGAGCAGCGGCGCCTCCAGGTTGGGCAGCACCATGACGGCCAGCTTGTCGGCGCGCACGCCGCCCTGCAGCGTGACATCGGCTCGCGCCAGAAAGCCCCGCACGGCGCCACCGGCGGTGTGCGTCTGCACGGCGCCCAGGGGCTTGAGGCCGGCGCGCTCGGCCAAGGCCTGGGGCAGTGCCGTCGAGGTCGCGCCGGTGTCGACGAGGAAATCCACCTCGATGTCGCCGACCCGGCCGGGCCAGTGGAAATGGCCATCGTCGGCGCGCGTCAGCACGACGACTTCACCCGCCAGCCGGAAGCGGCTGGACTCGCGCTCACGTTCCCAGTACTGAAAGCCCAGGAAGATGAGGACGGCCATGAGCAGCCAGACCGTCAACAGCTTGAAGGTGTGGGGCAGATCCTGATTCGACACGGGGTGGAAACGGGGACGAGGGTTTGCTTGGGCACCAACGATAACCGCGCCCATCAGAATCCGGCTCATGAAGCTGTTTCCCGCCTGCCTGCTCGCGGTCTGTGCTTCGGCCCAGGCCCATCCTTTCGCGGCCGTCGACTGGCTGGCGGGTTGCTGGATGCAGACCGGCCGCGAGGCCGGATCGGTCGAGCAGTGGATGGCGCCGGCCGGCGGCGTCATGCTGGGCATGGCGCGCACGCTGAAGAACGGCCGCGTCGTCGAGTTCGAGTTCATGCAGATCCGCGCCGACGCGGACGGTCGGCTCACTTTCATCGCCCAACCCCAGGGCCGGCCGCCCACCGAGTTTGGGTTGCTGCGCCAGCAGGACGGCGAAGCGGCCGAGGCCGTGTTCGAAAACCCGACGCACGACTTCCCGCAGCGTGTCATCTACCGCCGCGAGGCGGCCGACCGCCTGGTGGCACGCATCGAAGGCACCTTGAAGGGCCAGGCGCGCGGCATCGACTTCCCCATGCTGCGCACGGCCTGCCCATGAAGGCCTTGCTGGTGGCCTTGCTGCTGGCGGGTGCCACCGATGACGACGTGCTGAACCGCTTCAACGACCCCTTCGAGGCCGTATCCCACGACATCGCCGACTGCCCCGAGCCGCGCGGCCCGCGCATCACCGCGGCCGAGGCGCGGGTGCAGGCCCACCACCGCGCCGAGCGCGGCACCACCTGCTGGCTCAAGGGCGAATGCAGCGAGCCCAACGCCTTCCGCTACGACGCCGGCATCGCGGCCGCCTTGCGCGAGCGGCTCCAGGGCGCCGCAGCCCTCAAGCCCAGCAGCCTGTGGTTCACGGTGCAGGGCCGGGTCGTCTACTTCGAGGGCTGCGTGGAGCGTGAGGCGCAGGGGGCCGAATTGGAGGCCCTGGCACGTGGATTGCCGGAGGTGCAGCAAGCCCTGGCCCTGGTGCGGGTGGGCCGCGGCGCTACCCTTCCCTACCGACGCCTGAATTGACCCGCCACGTCCCGCCTCCATGCCTCTGCTGAAGCGACTCGCCACCCTCCTCGCCCTGGCCGCCGTGCTGGCCCTGATCGGCTGCTCCAGCCTGACCCTGGCCTACCGGCAGATGCCGCTGCTGGCCGGCCTCTGGGCCGACAACTACCTCGACCTCGACAGCGACCAGCGCAGCCTGCTCAAGGCCCAGCTGCAGACCTGGCAGGCCTGGCATCGCCGCGAAGAGCTGCCGCGCTGGATCGCCCTGGTGCGCCAGGCCGAAGCGTCGCTGGAGGGCGGCGTGACGCGTGACGAGCTGCTGGCCCTGGAACGCGAGGCGCGCGCCAGCGTCGAGCGCTGCCTGCAGCAGGCCGCGCCGCTGGCCGCGCCGCTGCTGGCCGGCCTCAGGCCCGAGCAGTGGCAGCACCTGCAGAAGAAGATGGACGAGAAGACCGAGGAATGGCGCGAGAAGAACACGGGCCGGCGCGGCCCCGACGAGCGCGCCAAGCGCTACACCAACAACCTCGAACGCTGGCTGGGCGACCTGGACCGCCCGCTGCGCAGGCAGGTCGCGGCCGACGCCCGCGGCTGGCATTTCGACCTGCCGGCCATGGCCCAGGGCCGCATCGCCCGCCAGACACGGCTGGTGCAGGCGCTGCGCGCCTGGGCGCGCCAGGACCTGGCCGCGGGCACGGCGCTGCTGGTGCAGGACATGCAGGTCCAGCCGGCCGAGCAGCCCTACCGCGAGGAGATCATCGCCAGCCTGCTGAAGCTGCTCAACGGCATGGACGCCGCGCAGCGCCAGCAGGTGCACAAGCACTGGGCCGACTGGATGGCCGAGCTGCGCGGCCTGCAGACGCCTTGAATCTCAGCGGCTGCCCGCCTCGCGGGCCGGCAGCGACTGCAGGAAGGCATGCAGGCCGCGCAGGTCGGTCTCGTTCATCTGCGACAGCGAGGCGAACGGCATCACCGCGATGCCCGTGCCGTCGGGCCGCTTGCCGCTCTTCATCATGGTCATGAAAGCCTCGACGCTGGCATAGCGCGGCGCCATAGCGCTGCCGGCACCGGGCGTCAGGTTGGCCGCGGCCGGCCAGTCCGGCGGACCGCCGGGAATCTTGCCGCCGCCATAGCCCTCGCCGTGGCAGCCCACGCACATCTGGGCGACATAGCGGCCGTGCTCGACCGTCGGGCCTTCCGGCACGGCCGCGGGCGGCGCCAGGCTGTGGTCGATCTTGGCGGCGGCGTCCTTGATGAGCCCGAGGCCGTAGAGGATGCGCACCGGCGGCGGCAGCTGGACGACGGCCGTCTCGCCGCTGATCGCCGGCAACTGCCTGGCGTAGGCGATCAGCGCGCCGAGGTCGGCGTCGGTGAAGCGGTTGTAGTCCTCGCTGGGCATGACCATCAGCGGCCGGCCATCGGGCTTCAGGCCGTGGCGGATGGCACGCACCCAGTCCTCGACACGGTAGGCCGCCGTCGCCGAGCCGGGGCCGGGGCTGATGTGGGGCGAGATGACCAGCAGGCCGCCGCTGTCGATGACCTTGCGCCCGCCGCCGTTGGCGCCATGGCATTCGGCACAGCCGCGCGAGTCGAAGAGGTAACGGCCGCGCTCGAGGGCGGCGGCCTCGGTGGGCAGGACCAGGGCCGCGACGCTGACGTCGACGCGGCGCCCCATCTTGCGTTCCGCCTGCAGCCAGCCGGTGGCGGCGACGGCGATGACGACCACCGCCGCCAGACCGACGGCGATGCCCAGCCACTTGAAGAGCTTGCCCATGTCCCCTCCTCGACGCGGCCCTCACCGCGCGCGGCGCGGACTATGGCCTCAAGCGCGCAGCGCGGCTACTGCGGACAAACGCGCGGCCCGGCGGGCCGGCACCCAGACCGCCAGCTGGCCCAGCACCCACAGTGCCAGTGCGCCGGCAGGCAGATAGAGCCAGGGCAGGCGCGGCAGCTCATAGCTCTGCATCAGCAGCTGGCTGAGGGCCCAGGCGCCTATCAGGCCAATGAGGACGCCGGTCGTCGTCAGCAGCAGGTTCTCGAGCTGGAAGTAGCGCAGGATCTGGCCTTCCGTCGCGCCCAGGGCGCGGCGGGTGCCGATCATGCGGGTGCGCTGCTGCACCCAGAAGCTGGCCAGGCCGACGATGCCCATGGCCGTCACCAGCAGCAGGGCCACGCAGACGCCGCCCATCAGCCAGGCCATGGCGCGGTCCTGGGCGTAGAAGGCGGCGCGCATTTCGGTCAGCGTGCGTGCCTGCGTGACGACGCGGGTCTTGTCGACCTCTTCCAGCACGGCCGTCACCGCCTTGATCTGCGCGTCGAGCTTGCCCGGCTCGGCACGGATGACGTAGGAGCCGCCGCCGCGCAGCGGCAGGATCATGGCCGCGCCGCCGCCGTCGCCACGGGCGCGGTGCAGCTGGGTGTGGGTCATGGTGTCGACGACGCCGATGATGGTCGTCGGCGAGTTGCCGAAGAGATAGATCTGCTTGCCGATGGCGGACTGGCCGGCGAAGAGCTTGTCGGCCATCACCTTGTTGATGATGAGCTGGGGGACCTTGGGATCGGAGACGGCGAAGGCCTGGAAACCGTCGAGGATCTCGTCGGCCGTGAAGTTGCGGCCCTCGATGACCTTGTAGCCGAAGGTCGGGATCATCTGCTCGTCGGCCGCGTACTGCGAGGCGACGATGCGCAGGCCCTTGTTGTCCGGCTCGGTCGACACGCCGCTGTTGTTGCTGTTGTTGCCGTAGACGATCTGGTTGGCCACCGTGGCGGCCTTGATGCCGGGCACGGCGCGCACGCGGGCCAGGTCCTCCATCACGATGGCGGCGGTACGCTCGGGCGGCTGGGGCTTGCTGCCGCGCAGGGTCAGCACCGCGATCTCGGACTCGGCCATGCCGCTGTCGGCATTCAGCGCCTCGATGCGGGTCTGGATGAGGTGCAGGGCATTGGTGACGATGCCGCAGGACAGGGCCACCTCCAGCACGATGAGGCCGGCAGCGATCTTGTGCCGACGCAGGGTCGACAGGATGGGCATGAGGTCTTGGAACATCATTGCACCTTCAGTTGCAGGGCGGGGGTGACGAGGGCGGCGCGCCAGGCCGGCAGCAGGCCGGCGATCAGGCTGGCCAGCAGGGCCAGGCCGAGGGTCAGGGCCAGCATGCTGGTGTCGAGTTCGGCCAGGCGGGCGTAGTCGTTCGGGCTCTGGCGCACCAGCCACAGGCCGCCCTGGGCGAACAGCAGGCCGAGCAGCGCACCGGCCAGGCCGAGCAGGCCGGCCTCGACGACGAACTGCTGGAAGATGTCGCCGCGGGTGGCGCCGAGAGCGCGGCGCACGCCGATCTCGCCGCTGCGGCGCAGGGTCTTGGCCAGCAGCAGGCCCACCATGTTGACGACGCAGACGGCCAGGAAGCCGAAGGCCAGCCAGGTCTGCAGGCGCACGTCGGCGGGCAGCACCTTCTGCGCGCCCAGCCAGTCCATCACGCTGCGCAGGCGCACATTGGTCGGGCGCTCGAAGCGGCCGGCCTTGCGCTGGGCCTCGGAGTAGGCGACGAGGTAGTCGCGGTAGGCCGCGGCGTCCTCGGGCTTGGCGAACTCGACCCAGTACTGCATCCAGGAGCAGCTGGCGTTCAGGTCCAGCGAGCTGCCGCCGTTGGCGCCCTTGCCCCAGCAGTCCATATTGCCCCAGTGGCCCATCTTCAGCACCATGGCGGTGGAGAAGGGCAGGTAGAAGTCTTCGGTCTCGGTGTAGCTGCCCAGGGTCAGGTCCCAGAAGTGGGGCTGCACCTTCCAGGGCTTGAGCACGCCGACGATGCGCAGGGTCTGGCCGCGCACGATGACTTCCTTGCCGACGCTGTTGGCGCCACCGAAGAGCTTCTCGTTCAGCGAGGCCGAAATGACGGCCACGCGGGCCTCGCCCTCGTCGTCGGCCGCGCTCCAGCCGCCGCCATGCTGCCAGGGCGCGTCGAACATCGCGAAGAAGTCGGCCGAGGTCATGCGCACGCTGGAGAAGACCGGCTTGGTGTGACCTTCGGGCAGGCCGACCGCGGTGTTGAAGCCGCTGGACATGACCTGGCGCATGGCCTTCTTTTCACGCAGCAGGGCGGTCGCGTCGAAGCGCGTCAGGTCGAAGTTCGGCTCCTCGCCGGCCTTCCAGCCCACCATGTCGCCGGCGTCGAGCTGCACGTTGAACAACCGCGCACTCTTGTGCGGAATGGGGTCGCCCGACAGCACGTGGTAGACGGTCAGCGTCGTCATGCAGGCGCCGATGCCCAGGGCCAGGGCCAGCACCATCAACGCGGAGAGACCCTTGGCGGCCAGCGTGTTGCGCCAGGCCAGTTCGAGGTAGTGAAGAAACATCAGCGGGCCTCCAGAAGGGCGTTGACGGTGGCGAGTTCGGTGTCGCCGAGAGAGCCGGCCGCCTGGTGCAGGGCCAGCAGGGACAGCACATGGCGGTGGCGGGCCTGGGTCTGGGCGTTCTGCGCGCCGGCCAGGGTCTGGATGGCGAGCAGCAGGTCGGTGGTGCTGCGCGTGCCCAGGGTCAGGCCGGTGCGGGTGGCTTCCAGCGCGCGCTCGGCGGCCTGCACGGCGACCTGGGTGGATTCCAGCTGCGACGCGCCCTGGCTGACGGCCAGGTGGTCGGCGCGCACCTCGCGCAGCACGGCGCGGCGGCCGGCTTCGAGCTGCTCGCGCGCGGCGTCGCGCTGGAAGCCGGCGCGGTCAGCGGCGGCCGCAGTGGCGCCGCCGGCGAACAGCGGCACGGTCAGGCGCAGGCCGACCGTCGTCGGCGTGCGGCTGGCGTCGAAGGCCGAGACCCCATCGCCGCGGCGCTGCGTCGTGTCCACGCCCACGCTCAGCGTCGGCAGATGGCCGGCGCGTGCGGCGGAGATGCGCTGCTCGCTGGCCTGCACATCCAGCTGCAGGGCGCGCAGCTCGGGGTTGGCCTGCAGGGCGCGCTGGGCCCACGCTTCGGCGTCGTCGGGCAGGGGCTGGGCGGTGAGATCGCGGCGCAGCGGCTGCAGGGCGGCAGGTGCGCCGCCGGTCAGCTGGGCCAGGGCCTCGCGGGCATCGGCCAGATTGGCTTCGGCGGCCAGGGTGTTGCCACGCGCCAGCTCGCGGTAGGCGCGCGACTGGTCGGCCTCGACCTGGGCCGACAGGCCGGCCTGGAAGCGCGTGTCGGCCTCCTTGACCTGGCGGTCGAAGGCCTCCTCGTTGGCGCGCGCCGTGGCCAGTTGGGCCTGGGCCGACAGCAGGCCGAAATAGGCCTCGGCGACACGGGCGCGGGCCGCCTGCTCGGCGGCCGCCAGGCGGGCCGACTGGGCCGAGGCATCGCTGCGGCTGGCGTCCCATGCGCGCAGGGCGGCGAGGTCGACCAGGGGCTGGCTGAGGCTGCTCGTCGTCGTGCGCGAGCGACCACCGCCGCTGTTCTCGCGCTGCTCGGTGCTTTGCAGGCTCCATTGCGGCAGCAGGGCGGCGCGTGCTTCACGCGAGGCCGCCTCATGCACGCCGTTGAGTGCAGCCGCCTGGCGCAGCAGCGGATCGGCCGCGCGGGCCTGGGCCCAGACCTGCAGCAGGTCGTCGGCGCGGACCGCGGTGGCGGTCAGCAGCACGAGGACGGGAATCAGTCGACGCATGGGATTCAAGCCACGGCCAGCGATGGCGCCTTGAGCTCGGCGGTCAGGTCCACGACCTGGCCGTCGATGACGTGCACATTGCGCTGGGCGCGGGCGGCCAGCTGCGGGTCGTGGGTCACCATGACGATGGTGGCGCCGTCGCGGTGCAGCTCTTCCAGCAGCTCCATGACGCTGCGCGCCATCGCACTGTCGAGGTTGCCGGTCGGTTCGTCGGCGAGCAGCAGGCGCGGCTCACCCGCGAGGGCGCGCGCGATGGCGACGCGCTGCTGCTGGCCACCGGACAGTTCGGCCGGGTAGTGGCGGCCACGCGCCGACAGGCCGACGCGGGCCAGGGCGTCGGCGGCGCGCTTCTTGCGCTCGGCGCCGCTCATGCCGCGGTAGCGCAGCGGCACCTCGATGTTGTCGAGCACGCTGAGATCGGGGATCAGGTTGAAGGCCTGGAAGATGAAGCCGATCTTCTGGTTGCGGATGCGCGAGCGCTCGCCGTCGCCCATGCGGCTGACGTCGAT
>CBHWBD010000070.1:0-22937 GCA_966111775.1 uncultured Comamonadaceae bacterium
AGCACCACGCCAACATCGTGCCCTGGCAGCAGCTCGCGGCCCGCAAGGGCGCGCATCTGCGCGTGATCCCGGTGGACGACACGGGCCAGGTCATCCTGGCCGAGGCGCAGAAGCTGATCGGGCCGCGCACCCGGCTGCTCGCCGTGACCCAGGTCAGCAATGCCCTGGGCACTGTCGTGCCGGTGCAGGAGCTGGTGGCGCTGGCCCAGCGCCAGGGCGTGACGACGCTGGTGGACGGCGCGCAGTCGGTCTCCCACCTCGCCGTGGACGTGCAGGCCATCGGTTGCGACTTCTTCATCTTCAGCGGCCACAAGATCTTCGGTCCCACCGGCATCGGTGCCGTCGTCGGCCGCAAGGAGGTGCTGGACGGAATGCCGCCCTGGCAGGGCGGTGGCAACATGATTGCCGACGTCACCTTCGAGCGCACGGTCTTCCAGCCGGCGCCGGCGAAGTTCGAGGCCGGCACCGGCAACATCGCCGACGCGGCCGCGCTGGGCGCCGCGCTGGACTACGTGTCGCGCGTGGGCCTTCACCACATCGCCCGCTACGAGCACGACCTGCTCGCCTACGCCACCGAAGCCATCCGCCCCATCCCGGGCCTGCGGCTCATCGGCACCGCGGCCGACAAGGCCAGCGTGCTGAGCTTCGTGCTGGCCGGCCACGAGACGGCGGCCGTGGGCAAGGCGCTGGCGGAGGAGGGCATCGCGGTGCGCTCCGGCCATCACTGCGCCCAGCCCATCCTGCGCCGGTTTGGCGTGGAGGCCACCGTTCGGCCATCATTCGCGTTCTACAACAGCTGCGACGAGATCGACCATTTCGTGTCGGTCTTGCGCCGCCTGGCCAGATCGTGAACATGAGCCTCGAGACCGTCACCCGCGTGAAGATCCGCCCGCTGCCCGGCAGCTTCGCCGCCGAGGTGCTGGGCCTGGACCTGAGCCAGCCGCTGGGCGACGAGGACTTCCGCCGCATCCACCGGGCGCATCTGGACCACCATGTGCTGGTCTTTCGTGACCAGCGCATCACGCCCGAGCAGCAGATCGCCTTCAGCCGCCGTTTCGGGGCGCTGGAAATCCATGTGCTGCACCAGTTCCACCTGCAGGGCCACCCGGAGATCCTCATCGTCTCCAACATCGTCGAGAACGGCCAGCCGGTCGGCCTCGGTGACGCTGGCCATTTCTGGCACTCGGACCTGTCGTACAAGGAAAAGCCCAGCCTGGGGTCCCTGCTGCTGGCCCAGGAGTTGCCCAGCGAGGGCGGCGACACGCTGTTCGCCGACCAGCACGCCGCCTGGGAGGGCCTGCCGCCCGAGTTGCAGGCGCGCGTGCGCCACCTGCGGGCCGAACACTCCTACCTCGCCAAGTACGAGGAATTGCGTGAGCGCAGCCCCTGGCGGCCCAAGCTCAGCGACGAGCAGATCGCGCGAGTGTTGCCTGCCGTGCAGCCGGTGGTGCGCACCCATCCGGAGACGGGGCGGCTCGGCCTCTTCGTGAGCGAGCATTTCACGACCCGCATCGTGGACCTGCCCGATGACGAGAGCCGTGCGCTGCTGGACGAGCTGTTCGCCTGGACGGCCCGGCCCGAACTGCAATACCGCCACCACTGGCAGCCCCACGACATGGTGTTCTGGGACAACCGCTCGGTGCTGCATCTCGCGGCCGGCTGCCCCGACCATCTGCGGCGGCGCCTGCACCGCACGACGGTCGAGGGCGACCGGCCGTACTGACCTACTGCGCTTTCACCTGCAGCCAGTTGATATTCCACTCCTTGCCGACGGACTTCAGGCGCAAGGTGTGGTTGCCGGCCGTCATGGCGAAGGCGGCGCTGGTCTTGGTGACCCAGGTCTGCCAGCCGCCGGTGTTGGGCACTTCCATCGCATTGACCACCTTCACGCCGTCCACCCAGACTTCGAAGCCGGTGCTGCCATTGGCGGTGGCCAGGCGGTAGTCGAGGCTGAAGTTGCCGGCCGTGGCGACGCTGATCTTGAACTCGATGTAGTCGTCGGGGTCGAAATAGCCGACGTCCTGGCCGCCGCCGGTGTCGCTGCAGTTCTCCAACTGGACGCCGCTCATGGCGGTGAAGGCCTCCGCCTGGAGGGTGGCCGGCACGGCAACCGACTGGATGGCGGTGCTGGCGGCGTCGCTGTAGTAGCTCTCGTTGACGGCGGTCAGTGAGGTCACGACATAGAAATAAGTCGTGCCGCTCGCTGCCGTGGCGTCCGTGTAGCTGGCGGTGGCGACCTTGTCGGCAATCTTCGTGTAGCCGCCGCTGGCGCCGTTGGCGCGGTAGACGTTGTAGCCGGTGACCTTGGCGTCGACGCTGGCGGTCCAGCTCAAGGCATTGCTGTTGTTGCCCTCCACCAGCTTCAGGCCCGCGGGCCGTGCCGGCAGCTGGAAGATTTCCGGCGCCGTGGCACTGGTCAGCCATTGGGTCAGACCCGAGTGAGGCTCAAGGGCCTGGGTGGCGAAGCTCTTGAACAGGGTCTCGATCTCGGTGACGGTCGCGGTGGCGAAGTCCACCTTGCCCGTCATGTCGATGACGTCCTTGCCCTGCACCGGCTCCTTGTCCAGCAGATACATCTCGGCCCAGGTGTTGGCGCTGCCGTTGTCCTTGAACACGCCGTTCAGGGCATAGGTCTGGCCGCCCTGCAGCGTGATGGCCTGGTAGACGCCGCCGTTGACTTCCCCGGTCACGCCATCCGGGCGGGTCACGCGCAGAACGCCGCCATCGCTGCCCGTCGGGGTCTTGCCCGCGGCCGTGGCGTTGAAGTCCAGGTTCAGCTTGCCGCTGATGGTCAGCGCGGTCCAGCCGCTGTTCGAGCCGAAGCCGCCGTTGGTGACGACTTCCGCGTTCGTGGCGGTGTTGGTGATGCTGATCTTGTCGAAGCTCACATCGGGGTTGCTGCCGCTGTTGGCGCCGGTCTTGATGACGAAGTAATAGGTCTTGGCGCCGGTGCCGCCCACCTTGATGGTCGGGGCCTTGACCGCACAGGCATTGGCGAAGCTGGAATCCCAGCCGGCGCAGTCCCAGGTGCTGGCCTTGGCGACCAGGCCGACGCCGCTGTCGAAGTTGGTGTTCGCCGCGTTGGTGACCATGCCCCAGGTGCCCTTGCCCGAGCCGCCTGCCGGGCTGACCAGCTTGTAGGACCAGGAGGTGGAGGCCCAGCCGTAGCCCGCGTAGGTGTCGTAGCTGGCGCGGCCGATCTGGCCGCCCAGGTCCAGGCCGGCGCCCTGCCAGGGCTGGAATTCGCCCACCAGCAGCGGGATCTTCAGGTCGCCGACCTGCTTGTTGTAGGCGCACACGCCCGTCGTGCCGGTCGGGCCGCAGCGCAGCCAGTCGCGATGGATCATGTAGGGCGTATCGCCGGGGCGGTCACCGAACAGGCCCGGGTAGGGGTGGATCTCGAAGGCGACGTTGGTGAAGCCCTTGGACGTCGGATTGCCGTAGGCGTCGATGCTGCCGTAGTGGCTGGGCAGCAGCACGATGTGCTTGTCGTCGACGGCGCGGATGGTCTTGTAGAGGTCCTCGACGCGCGTCACCATGGCTTCGGGGGTGGAACCCCAGGGCTCGTTGAGCGGGTCGTAGGCCGCCACGACCGGCTCGTCCTTGTACTTGGCGGCGATCTGCTGCCACAGCCAGCGGGTGCGCTCCTGCGCGTCGGCATCGGTCCAGTATTTGTTCTGGCCGGCGCAACCGGTGTGGTCGTTGGGGGTCTGGCCGCCGGCGGCACCGTGCAGGTCGAGGATGACGTAGATGCCGCGCTTCTTGGCCTGGGCGATGCTCCAGTCCAGGTATTTCCAGGCGTCGGCGCGCAGGGTCTTGGGCTTCTTCTCGTCCTCGATGACGCTCCACAGGATGGGCAGGCGCACGACGTTGAAGCCGAAGGCCTTCAACTGGTCCCAGTCGCGCTCGGTGATCCAGCTGTCGCGGTAGAGCTTGATCAGGCGCTCCTTCTCGTCATAGCCGAAGTGCTCGGTCAGCTTGGCCTCGAGGGTGCATTGGTCGGTCACGCCGTTGCCGCCCTGGCCCATCATCCAGAACTCCTGGACCAGCCAGTTGCCCAGGTTGGTGCCCTTCAGCAGCACCTGGCTGCCGCTGGCGTTGACCCATTTGCTGCCGTCGGTCTTGAGCTGGGTGAGGTTGTCGCCGGGTGCAGGGGCGGGCGCCGGTGCTGGCGCGGGTGCCGGGGCAGGCGCCGGGCTGGGAGCGGGCGAACCGCCGCCACCGCCGCAGCCCGTCAGAACGGCAGCGCCCATCAGGCCGCCCAGCAATGCGCCGCGCGCGGAACTGCCCAGGTGGGCGGCGGCGCCACCCACGAACCATCGTCTTGCCACGTCTTGTCTCCGTTTTGAGTTGGAACCGGTTCCAATCAGTATCCGGGACGTGTTCCGCGACTGTCAACAGAACCTGGGGTGGCTCTTAGGGAGAGGTGGTTTCCCTGCGTGAAATCACGGGTTGCGACGTGGAATCGGTTCCACTATGCGCGCCCGCGGCGCTGGTTCGGCCCGGGGGGCGAGCGTCCGGAGTGGCCACGCCGCCGCGTTGCGGCCTACAAGCAGCTCGTCCGAGTCCTACACCTCGGGCGCGGCCCTGCGCCGAGAGTCGTCACAGGCTCGAGTCTTCCTCTTCGAGCCGCCAAGCCCACCCAACAAGGAGATGGCTATGAGTCTCGGTGCCATTCTGCTCATCGTGCTGATCCTGCTGATGGTCGGTGCCATTCCGACCTGGCCGCACAGCCGCGGCTGGGGCTATGGCCCCACCGGCGGCCTCGGCCTGGTGCTGCTCATCGTGCTGGTGCTGCTGCTGATGGGCCGCCTGTAGCGCCTGCAGCGCCTGCAGGTCCGCTCCCGCCGGGCCGCCTAGGCCAGGGTGCAGCTGAGCACCGCCTGCAACAGGTGGTGGCGGTTGCGGGCCACGGCCTCCTCCCGCGCCGGCGGCTGCGGGAGGCTCGCATCAGCCAGGGGCAGGCCGAGCCGCTCGGCCACGCGCCGGGCCGGGCCCTGGGCGCGCAGCGGGTCCTGCTGCGTTTCCTGGAGGGACATCAGCAGCGCAATGGCCTGCCAGGGCTGGGCGGGCGAGGCAATGCCGTCGAACACGGGCACGCCGCAGTCGCGATCGAGCTGGCGCAGTTCATCGGCACTCAGGCCCTGGCACTCGATGGCGTCGTAGAGCTGGCCCAGCAGGCCGGCTGTGTCACGCGGGTCGCGGTGGCCGGGCTCGCCCGGGGTGCTGGCACGCACCCGCGCCACCTGGGCGCCCAACTCGGTGGCCGCGCGCAGGAAGGCGCTGGCGTCGGCGCTGCCATGGTCGTTGCTGAGCAGGGCGAGATTCTTGCCTCGCAAGGGCGCGGCCGCGCCGCCAGCTTGGGCTGTGGCGCGCTGGAACTGACGGGCGCTGCCGATCAGCGTCTGCAGATCGCTGCGGGTCAGTCCTTCCAATGACCGGAGTGTGTGGTGGTTGAGCATGGCATCCGATGCGTACCAGCCGAGGCTATGCGGCCGGGCCCGGCGCGGGGCTGACGCAGATCAAGGCGCAGCTTGCTGTTTACCGTCGGTTTACCGAGCGTTACCCAGTGAGGTTGGCCATTGGTCGGCCGTTGTTGGCCGATTTCTAAGCTTCTGTCCATCGAATCACGCCCCCCAGGAGCCCCGAAATGCTGACCGCCACGATGACCTCCGCCGCCACCCGCCCCGCTCTGCGTGCGACGGCTGCTGCCGTGCCCCAGCGCATCGCCGACACGCTGCAGGGGCTGCAGACCCATGTGGAGATCACGCGCCGCATCGTCCGTGCCGGCGACAGCATCTATCGCAGCGGCGACGACTTCGCCTGCCTGCACGTCATCAACTCGGGCTTCTTCAAGACCATCAACTTCGCCGCCGATGGCCGCGAGCAGGTGGTCGGCCTGCACTTCAAGGGCGACTGGCTGGGCTTCGACGGCATCGCCACCGGCCGCTACGGCTGCGACGCCGTCGCCCTGGATACCGGCGAGGTCTGGAGCGTGCGCTACGACGCCCTGCTGGCCGCCAGCGCCCGCCACGTGCCGCTGCTCGGCCTGCTGCACGCCGCCATGAGCCGCGAGATCAGCCGTGACCGCGACTCCCTGCTGTCGCTGTGCACGTTGTCGGCCGACGCCCGCGTGGCTGATTTCCTGCGCTACTGGGCCGAATCGATGGCGCAGTGCGGCCTGCGCACCGACCAGATCACGCTGCGCATGACGCGTGCCGAGATCGGCAACTACCTGGGCATGACGGTGGAGACTGTCAGCCGCGCGTTGACCAAGCTGTCGCGCGAGGACCTGATCGCCTTCACCGAACGCGGCCGCCGCGACATCCGCATCCCCGACGTCGATGCGCTGAGCGGCTATGTGCAGCGCAGCGTCACGCCGATCAGCACGACGCTGCAGTGACGGGTTTCAGCGCGCGGCCAACACCCTGGCCAGCGCCCGCATCAGCGCTTCGCGGGTAAAGGGCTTGCGCAGCAGTTCCCAGGCCGTGGCTTCCTCGGGGTGGAGGAGTTCGGAGGAATAGCCCGACATCAGCAGTACCGCCAGGCCGGGCATCAAGGCCTGGGCGCGCTGGGCCAGCTCGGTGCCGCGCATGCCGGCCCCCAGTGCGATGTCGGTCAGCAGCAGTTCGTGGCAGGGGTGCGGGCCCAGTTCGGCCAGGGCCAGCTCGGCGGTGGCGCAGCCGGTCACTTCGCAACCCAGGGCTTGCAGGAAGCGCGTCACGACCGCGCGCACCTCGGGTTCGTCCTCCACCAGCAGCACCTTCACCCCCGGAGGCACCGAGTCGCCGCCGCCCGCGGCCGCAGCCACCTCTTCGCGCGCATCGTCGGGGCAGGGCAGGACCAGGGACACGGTGGTGCCGCGGCCCAGCTGGCTGTCCAGCATGACGGCACCGCGCGACTGGCGCGCGAAACCGTAGACCGTGCTCAGCCCCAGGCCCGTGCCGCGACCGGCCTCCTTGGTCGTGAAGAAGGGTTCGAAGGCGCGTTCCTTGACCGCGTCGGACATGCCGCTGCCGCTGTCGGCGATGGCGATCTGCACATAGTCCTGCGGCCGGCCGAGCTGCAGCTCTTCGCTAAGCGCCGTCGGCAGGGCCTCGCAGCGCCGCGCCGAGAAGCCCAGGTGGCCGCCCTCGGCCATGGCATCGCGGGCATTGATGGCGATATTGAGCAGGGCCGACTCGAGTTGCCCGGGGTCGGCGAGGACGGGCGGGCAGCCGGGCTGCACCTGCACGCTGATGCGGATGCGCTGGTCCAGCGTGCGGCGCAGCATGCCGGCCAGGGATTCGAGCAGGGCGCCGGCGTCCACCCGCGTGGGCTGCAGCACCTGCCGGCGCGAGAAGGCCAGCAACTTGCTGGTCAGCTCGGCGCCACGCTTGGACGCGCGCGTGGCCGCGCCGACAAGTTGCGGCGCCACCGCATCGCCGGCCACCGCGGGCAGGTCTTCCAGCACCTGGAGATTGCCCTGGATGATGGTCAGCAGGTTGTTGAAGTCGTGGGCGATGCCGCCCGTCAGCTGGCCCACGCTTTCCAGGCGCTGGGCGTGGTTCAGCGCTTCCTCGGTGTGGGTGCGTTGCAGGCTGGCTGCCAGCAGATTGGCCAGGGACTGCAGGAAGCGCACCTCGTCGTCGCCGAAGCGGTCGGCGTGGCGGGAACGCACGGTCAGCGCGCCGACGGCCTGGCCGCGGTCGTACAGCGGCACGCCGAGGGCGCTGACGAGACCCGCCTCCAGATAGCCCGGCGGCACCGCAAAGCGGGTCTCGGTGGCGTAGTCCGGCACCAGGACATGGGTGGCATGGGCCACGACGAAGCCGGGTGGGGTGTCGGGCTGGTTGGGCAGGCGGCTGCCCACGGCCTCGGGTGGCGCGTTGCCGGCACAGCTGGCGACGCGGAACTCCAGCCGGTCGGTCTCGAGCAGGAAGACGACCGCCGCGTCGGCCTGCAGGGCCTCGATGGCGATTTCGGGGATGCGCTGCAGCAGCAGTTGCGGATCACGGGTGTCCACGGCCATGCGGCCGACCTGGGCCACATGCTCGGCATAGTGGGCGCGCTTGAGGGCCTGCTTGACGCGCGGATAGGCGCCGATGTCGCGGATGGCCGCGACGACCAGCGGCGTGCCCTCGCTTTCCAGCGGGCTCAGCGCGATCTCGACCATCACCTCGCTGCCGTCCTTGCGCCGCGCCACCAGCTCCATCTGCGTGCCCATGGGCCGGGAGCGTGGGTGCTTGGCATAGCCGTCGCGGTAGGCGGCATGGCGGGGGCGGATGGCGTCGGGCACCAGGGCGTCGACGGGCAGGCCGACGAATTCCTGCTGCGTATAGCCCAGCAGCCGCACGGCCGCCGGATTGGCCATCACGATGCTGCCGCTGGGGTCGACCAGCAGCAGCGCGTCGGCATAGGCCGCGAACAGCGAGCGGTAGATGACTTCGGTGTCGGGCTCGGTCATGGTCAGCTCACCGCGGGCACGAAGAGATAGCCGGCACCGCGCACGGCCTTGATCACCTGCGGCTCTTCGGCGCTGTCGCCCAGCTTCTTGCGCAGCCGGCCGATCAGCACGTCGATGGTGCGGTCGAAAGGGGCGGCCTCGCGGCCGCGTGTCTGCTCGAGCAGGAAGTCGCGCGACAGCACCCGGCCCGGATGGCGGGCCAGCACCTGCAGCAGGTCGAACTCGCCCGTCGTCAGCACCACCTCGCTGCCGGCCGGATCGACGAGGCGGCGCGCGGCGGTGTCCAGGGACCAGCCGGCAAAACGCAGCTGGACGCGCTCCACGGCGGGCGCGGGTTGAGCCAGCGGGGCGGGGGCGGTTTCGGCGGGCATGATGCGGCGCAGCACCGCCTTGATGCGGGCCAGCAGCTCGCGCAGGTCGAAGGGCTTGGTCACATAGTCGTCCGCGCCCACTTCCAGGCCGACGACCTTGTCGATGGCGTCGCCGCGACCGGTCACGATGACGAGGCCGCAGCGCCAGTGCTCGCGCAGCTGGCGGGCGATGACGAAGCCGTCCTCGCCCGGCAGGCCGAGATCCAGCAGCACCAGCTGGGGCGGGTCGCTGGCCATCAGCTCCAGCAGCGAACGGCCGCTGTGCAACTGGCTGACCCGAAAGCCCTGGGCCTGAAGGTAGGTGGCCAGCAGCAGGGTGATGTCGAGTTCGTCGTCGAGGACGGCAACGTGGGGCAGGCTCATGGCGGCAGCCACTTTAACTGCCTGTCTGGGCGTCTAGAACCAGGGGAGTGGCAAGCGCCGGCGGGCCCGGTAAGGTCGGCGCTCACAGCCCGGATGGAGTTCCCTGATGAAGATGCTGGAATCGCGTTCCTTGTTGATGACGGCCGCCCTGCTCGCGGCGGGCCTCGCCCAGGCGGCCTCGCAGGCCCCGGTGGCGGCCGAGAACGGCATGGTGGTCACGGCCCAGCATCTGGCCACGCGGGTCGGCGTGGACGTGCTGAAGGACGGCGGCAATGCGGTGGATGCCGCCGTGGCCGTGGGTTATGCGCTGGCGGTGGTCTACCCCGCGGCCGGCAACCTGGGCGGCGGCGGCTTCATGACCATCCAGCTGGCCGATGGCCGCAAGACCTTCCTCGACTTCCGCGAGAAGGCGCCGCTGGCCGCCACGGCCAATATGTACCTCGACAAGGACGGCAACGTCATCAAGGGCCTGAGCACCCAGGGCCATCTCGCCGTCGGCGTGCCCGGCAGCGTGTCGGGCCTGGAATACGCGCTGGCCAAGTACGGCAGCATGAAGCGCGCCGCCGTCATCGCGCCGGCCATCCACTACGCCGAGAAAGGCTTCGTGCTGGACCAGGGCGACATCGACATGCTGCACACGGCTACCGACGACTTCCGCAAGGACCCGGCGACGGCGGCCATCTTCCTCAACAAGGGCGAGCCCTTCCAGGTCGGCCAGACCCTGGTGCAGAAGGACCTGGCGACGACGCTGAAGGCCATTCGCGACCAGGGCGAGGCAGGTTTCTACAAGGGTCCGGTGGCGGCGGCCCTCGTCGCGTCCAGCCAGGCGGGCAAGGGCATCCTGGCCCCCGCTGACCTCGACCAGTACAAGACCCGCGAACTGCCGCCGGTGGAATGCGACTACCGCGGCTATCACGTGGTCTCGGCGCCGCCGCCGAGTTCGGGCGGCGTCATCATCTGCGAGATCCTCAACATCCTCGAGGGCTACCCGCTCAAGGAGCTGGGCTTCCGCTCGGCCCAGGCGGTGCACTACCAGATCGAGGCCATGCGCCACGCCTATGTGGACCGCAACAGCTATCTGGGCGACCCCGACTTCATCAAGAACCCGCTGGACCGCTTGCTCAGCAAGGACTACGCGGCCCAGCTGCGCGCCGTCATAGCCCCGGGCAAGGCCGGTGTCCCCAAGGACATCAAGCCCGGCGTGTCGCCGCACGAGGGCAGCAACACGACGCACTACTCCATCGTCGACAAATGGGGCAATGCCGTGTCGGTGACCTACACGCTGAACGACTGGTTCGGCGCCCGCGTGACCGCGGCCAAGACCGGCGTGCTGCTGAACGACGAGATGGACGACTTCACCGCCAAGGTCGGCGTGCCCAATCTCTACGGCCTGGTGCAGGGTGAGGCCAACAGGATCGAACCGGCCAAGCGGCCGCTGTCGTCCATGAGCCCCACCATCGTCACCAAGGACGGCAAGACGGTCATGGTGGTGGGCACGCCAGGCGGCAGCCGCATCATTACGGCGGTGCTGCACACCCTGATCAACGTCATCGACTACGGCATGGACATCCAGGAGGCGACCGACGCGCCGCGCTTCCACCAGCAATGGCTGCCCGAGGCGACCAACCTCGAGGTGAATGCGCTGTCGCCCGACACGCGCAAGATCCTCGAGGGCTGGGGCCAGAAGTTCGCCGACCCGCAGCCGGCCAACCACCTCGCCAGCATCCTCGTCGGCGCGCCCAGGCTGGGCGGCAAGCCGGTCGGCAAGAACCGCTACTACGGCGCCAACGACCCACGCCGCAACAGCGGCCTGGCGCTCGGCTACTGAGCTTCGTCATCGATTTGACACAGCATCGCGGGAGCATTCAGCCCTTTTGACTGGGGCTCGCATGCGACTGCCTTCCCTGCTGATCGCCGGTGCGTTGAGCCTGCTGCCGCTGATGGCGCAGGCCGCGCCGGTCGAGCTGGCCTTCTCCGATTTCTTCAAGCAGCCCATCGGCCCGCGCGGGCTGGAGGCTTCGGCCCAGCTGAAGGCCGCCGTCGGCCACGAGGTGCGCCTGGTGGGCTTCATGGTGCAGCGCGAACAGCCCCAGGCCGGCAGCTTCTTTCTGACGCCGCGCCCGGTCTCCATGGCCGAGCATGCCGATGGCGACGCCGACGACCTGCCCGCGGCCACCGTCACCGTGCTGCTGCCCGACGGCCAGCGGGACCGCTTCATCGCCCACCGGGCCGGGCCCATCGCGCTGACCGGCCGCCTCGAATACGGCCCGGCCGAAGACGAGACCGGCCGCGTGTCCTGGCTGCGCCTGCACATCGCCCCCGACGCCCTGGCCGCCCAGGCCACGGCCGCGGCTCCCCATTCGCACTGAGCTTTCCACGATGAAAACCCAAGCCTTCTTCCTCGCCGCGTTCGCCGCCGGCTCGGCCGTCGCCGCGCCCATCGTCACCCGCCTGACGCCGCCCAGCGAACTCTTTTCCAGCGGCCGCGCCGACCCCGTCATCGCCCGCTTCCTGCCCGGCCAGCGCTTCGACCTGCAGGCCACCGTCAAGCCCGACGCCGGCCAGAAGATCAGCGCCGCGCGCTATTTCATCGATGGCAAGCCGGTGGCGGCCACCGTCGCGCTGCGCGACTGCGCCAGCGGCTGCGTGAAGGGCCTGGCGGCCGAGACGGCCATCGCCACCGTGCGCGCGGTCAGCAGCGACATGGCCGGCAAGCATGAGTTCAGCGTCGAGGCGACGCAGGCCGACGGCCAGAAGGTCACGGCACGAGGCAACTTCGAGGTCGTGCCCTTCACCGCGGCCATGGGCCCCAAGGTCAGGAACATCATCATCCTGCTCGGCGACGGCATGGGTGCCTCGCAGCGCACCGCCGCGCGCATCGTGCACGGCTATGCACAAGGCAAGGCCTTGCACCCCCTGGCCATGGACAGCTTCACCGCGACGGCCCTGGTCAAGACCTCGTCGCTGAACTCCATCGTGACGGACTCGTCGCCGGGCATGACGAGCTATGTCAGCGGCAACAAGAACAACAACAACGAGGAAGGCGTCTTCCCCGACGATACGGTCGACGCCTTCGACAACCCGCGCGTCGAATACCTCAGTGAGTACCTGCACCGCACCCAGGGCAAGCAGCTGGGCGTCGTCACGACGGCCGACGTCTTCGACGCCACGCCCGCCGGCAATGCCGTGCATACCAGCAACCGCGGCGCCGGCACCGGCATCGTCGACCAGTTCTTCGACGACCGCAGCCACACCGGCCTCACCGTGCTGATGGGCGGCGGCCGCAAGTGGTTCCTGCCGGCCGGCACGCCGGGTTCGGCGCGCACCGACACCAGCGACTACGCCTTCTCGGCGACCGACGCCCACACGGCCGAGATCGTCAAGCGCTGGGGCGTGGCCGCTGGCGCCATGGACAAGGGCCGCGATCTGATCCAGGACTTCCAGGGCGCCGGCTTCAGCTACGCCGCCACCAAGACCGACCTCGACAAGGCCGACGCCGCCAAGCCCCTGCTCGGCCTGTTCGCCTTCTCCAACATGAACGTGGCCCTGGACAAGATCAGCGGCCGCCGCGGCACCGACAAGAACGGCCTGCAGGGCGGCAGCGTCGTCGAGGACTTCGGCCTGCCCGACCAGCCCATGCTGGACGAGATGGCCGCCAAGGCCATCGCCGTGCTCAAGCATTCGCCCAAGGGCTTTGTGCTGATGATCGAAGGCGCGTCCATCGACAAGCAGGCCCACAACATGGACACCGAGCGCTGGATGCTGGACACGCTGGAGTTTGACCGGGCGGTGCGCGTGGCCCAGGACTTTGCGGCCGAGCAGGGCGATACCCTCGTCATCGTGACGGCCGACCATGAATGCTCGGGCGCGGCGCTGATCGGCGGCTCGGTGCTGACCGACGCCAAGCTCATCGAGCAGGCGGGCAAGAAGGGTGTGGCCAATCTGCGCAACGCCGTCGTCGGCACCTACGAGAAGGCCGGCTTCCCGCACTACAAGATCGCGGCCGACGGCTACCCCGAGACGACCGACATCGACTTCCGCCTTCTGGTGGGCTACGGCGCCAACGCCGACCGCTACGAAGACTGGCGCACCAAGAAGACGCCGCAGCGCGACGTGCAGCAGCCCTTCGCCGCCGACGCCCCGCTGAAGTGGTATCCGGCCAATGCCCAGGAGCGCGACGACGCGCTGGGCGACTACCTCGTCACCGGCCAGGTGCCCGGCGAGTCGGCCGTGCACACGGCCACCGACGTGCCGCTGTCGGCCTACGGCCCCGGCGCCCTGGCCTTCACCGGCGTCATCGACAACACCGACGTCTTCTTCAAGCTGGCCCAGGCCGCCGTGAAGGGCGTTGTCGCGCCGGCTGATACTTCGGGCTCCAAGAAGCCGCCCAAGCCCAAGCGTTGAACCCCACCGACACCCCGCCTCCCGTGCGCCGACCCTGGCGCCGGCTGGCGCTGGTGTTGCTGCTGCTGGCGGCGCTGTGGGCGGTGTTCGAGTTCACCGGCCTGCGTGCCCGCATCAACCCCCAGGCCCTGCGCGAGGGCTTCGCCGAACACCGCTTCTGGGGCTTCGTCGCCTTCACGGCGCTGTTCGCCCTGGGCAATCTGATCCAGCTGCCGGGCTGGATCTTTCTCGCCTCGGCCGTGCTGGCCCTGGGCCCGCTGTGGGGCGGGCTGGCCACCTTCGTCGCGGCGCTGATCTCCTGCGCCGCCACCTTCTTCATCGTGCGCGCCTTCGGCGCGAATGCGCTGCGAGAGCTGCCGGGACCGTTGGCGCGGCGCCTGTTCGCGCGGCTGGACGCGCATCCAATCCGCAGCGTCGCCCTGCTGCGTCTGATCTTCCAGACCGTGCCGGCGCTGAACTACGCCCTGGCCCTGTCCGGCCTGCGCTTTCGCGACTACATGCTGGGCACGCTGATCGGCCTGCCCCTGCCCCTCTTCGTCTACGCGACCTTCTTCGACACCCTCGCGGCCTGGATGGGCTGGCATTGACCCTGGCCCGGCAAGGTCTGGCCCCCAGCGGCCATGATGGGCCGATGAGCGCATCCACCACCCGCCAGCTCTGGCTGTTGGCCCTGGCCAATTTCGCCATCGGCATGGGCGCCTTCGTCGTCGTCGGCGTGCTGTCGCCGGTGGCCCTGGCCTTCGGTGTCGACCGCGCGCAGGCGGGGGCGCTGATGAGTGTCTATGCTGCTACCTATGCCATCGCGTCGCCACTGCTGATCGCGGGCACGGGCCGGCTGGACCGCAGGCGGCTGATGTCCATCGGCCTGGCGCTGTTCGCCGTCGGTGCCGTGATGGCCGCGCTGGCACCGAGCTTCGCGCTGCTGCTGGCGGCGCGCGCCCTGATGGCCCTGGGTGGCGGCTTGGTCACGCCGGTGGCGGCCTCGGTCGGGGTGGCCCTGGCGGGGCCGGGCCAGCAGGGCCGGGCCCTGGCCATCGTCTTTGGCGGACTGACCTTCGCGCAGGTGCTGGGCATCCCGGCCGGCGCCTGGCTGGGCTATGCGCTGGGCTGGCAGGCGGCCTTCGTCGTGGTGGCCGCGCTGACGGTGGTGGGCCTGCTCGCCATCGCCACGGCCTTGCCGGGCGGCATCGCCGTGCCGGTGGCGAGCCTGGCCAGCCTGGGCGCCGTGCTGCGCAACGGCCGCCTGATGACCGCCGTCGCTTTCACGGTGCTGTTCATCGGCGGGCTCTACGTCTGCTACACCTTCGTCGCACCGCTGTGCGAGGCCATCTACGGCCTCAGCCGCGACGGCGTGACCGGCATGCTGCTGCTGTTCGGCCTGGGCGCCGTCGTCGGCAATGCCATGGGCGGGCGGCTGACCGACCGCATCGGGTCCCGCCGCACGCTGGTGCTGCTCTGTCTGGCGCAAAGCCTGTTGATGCCTGCGCTGACCTTGCCGACCTGGCCGCTGGTCGGGGTGGGCGTGCTGATGTTCGTCTGGAGCGTGTTCGGCTGGAGCTTCATGGTGCCGCAGCAGGCGCGACTGGCAGCCCTGGACCCGGCGCAGCTGCCCGTGTTGTTCGCGCTCAACGCGTCGGCCATCTATGTCGGCGCCACGCTCGGCTCGGCCGTCGGCGGCGCGGTGCTCAAGGGCCTGGGCCTGCACATGCTGGGGCCATTTGGCGCCGCCCTGGCCCTGCTTGGTCTGGCGTCGTTGGCATTCCGTCGCTGAGCTTGGACGGCGGCCGAGGCGCACCGGATACTGTTCTTTCCACAAGGAGACACCCCTCATGAAGACTTGGCTGATCGCCACTCTCACCCTGGCCGCTGCGGCCGCACAAGCCCAGGGCAGCGACCCGTTGAAGGCTGCCGTCGCCGCCGACCACCGCCAGGTCGGCAATGTCGCCCGCGACGTCTACCGCCATCCCTACGAGACGCTGAGCTTCTTCGGCATCAAGCCCACCGACACCGTCGTCGAGCTCGCCCCCGGCGGCGGCTGGTTCACCGAGATCCTGGCGCCCTATCTGCGCGAGGGCGGTCAGCTCTACGCCGCCGACGGCGGCAGCGTGCGCTTCAAGGCCAAGATGGAGTCCATGGGGGTCTACAGCAAGGTCAAGATCACCAGCTTCGACCCCGCCAAGGGCCAGCTCGACATCGCCCCGCCCGGCAGCGCCGACGCGGTGCTGACCTTCCGCAACATCCACAACTGGATGGGCATGGGCGAGGGCAAGGCCCAGTTGGTGTTCGACGCGGCCTTCAAGGCCTTGAAGCCGGGCGGCGTGCTCGGCGTCGAGGAGCACCGCCTGCCCGCGTCGCGCGCCCAGGACGCCAAGGCACCCAGCGGCTATGTGCAGGAGGCCACCGTCATCAAGTTCGCCGAGACAGCCGGCTTCAAGCTGGTGGGCAAGAGCGAGGTCAATGCCAATCCCAAGGACACTGCCGATCATCCCGACGGCGTCTGGACCCTGCCGCCGACCTATGCCCTGAAGGACAAGGACCGCGCCAAATACCAGGCCATCGGCGAGAGCGACCGCATGACGCTGAAGTTCGTCAAGCCTTGATCCACTCAGTCATCGGCTACGGTCGTTTGGCGCGGGCGCTGGTGCCGGCCTTGCAAGCGGCCGGACAGCAGGTCGTCGTCGGCCGGCGCTCGCCGGTCGGTGGCGAGCTGGGGCCGGTGCAGGCTGCTCGGGCGGGGGACTGGGTCTGGCTGACCGTCCCCGACGACCGCATCGCCGCCACGGCGGCCAGCCTGCCCTGGCGGCCGGGCCAGCTGGCCCTGCATTGCAGCGGCGCGACGCCGCTGTCGGCCTTGAGCCCGGCCCTGGCCGCGGCGGGTTTCCATCCGCTCAAGCTGCTGGCCGGCGACGCGGGCCTGGCGGGGGTGCATGTCGGCATCGAGGCCGACGCCATCCATGGCCCGGCGTTGGAAGCGCTCGCTCACGCGCTGGGCCTGGTGCCGCTTGAGCTGCCCTCGCCCATGAGTGCCCGCGCGAGGGCGGCCTATCACGCCGCCGCCAACCTCGCCGCGAGTGGCGTGCTGGCGGTATTGGCCGAAGCCGAATCGCTTTGGGCTACCGCCGGCCTGGTGCGGAGCGATGCCCTGGCCGCGCTGGCGCCGCTGACCCGGGGCGCGCTGGACACGGCCCTGGCGCGCGGCCTCTCCGGCGCCGTCTCGGGCCCGGTCGCGCGGGGCGACACCGGCGTGCTGGGCCGCCATCTGGACGCGCTGGCTGCCGCCGGCCTGGACGCCGATCTGCTGCTGGCCCTGGGCCGGCGCCAACTCGCCCTGGCCGAACAGGCGGGCCGTCTGGATGCGGCACAGGTCACGGCATTGCGGGGCTTGCTGGCCGGCCCCTGAATACGTTTGCAGTGGGTGTGACAAAGGCCGCGTTCGGCCGCCGCTCCGGCGCTTGCAGCTTGTAACTGAACTCCTAAACTGCCTGCAGCCCCGTCGTTGTTGTCGGGCGCATTCAGGGAGTTCCAGATGTCCGACGCATCCATCCAGGCCATGATTCGGGCCGACGCTGCCCAGGTCCTGCACGATGTGGTCGAGGAACTGCCCGACGCGCGTGAGCGGCTGGCCTATGTCCGCAGCATGACCGAGCAGGCCGCCACCAAGGTGCTGAACCTCGTGGAGGCCGCGGCCGACGATGCCGAAGCCGTGCGCAAGAAGGGCCGTGAACTGTCCGATGCGCTGAACCGCCTGGCCCTGTCCACCAACATCAGCCAGGACCGCGCCCGCGCCCTGATGAAGCTTTGCGCCGCCTATGCGGCCGACGCCGCCAGCTTTGCGGCGCGCGAAAAGTCCCTGCACACCGAGATCATGATGTCGCAGGACTTCCAGGATCTCTCCGGCCAGGTCATCAACAAGGTCAGCAAGATGCTGGAGCGCGCCGAGCCGCCGCTCAAGGATCTGGTGGCCTCCCTGCCCGCACCGGCCGCCCCTGCCGGCTCCGCTGAGCTCGGCGGCGTGCAGACGCCCGACAAGGCGCTGAAGCAGGACGACGTGGACGACCTGCTGGCCAGCCTGGGCTTCTAGCCCCAGCTCGCCGGGTCGAGCTTGTAGTAGCCACTCAACTCGGCATACAGCGCCGGGTGGCCAGCGGCCAGTTCGATGGGCCGCTCGAAGAAGACCTCGCTGATCACAGCGAAGAACTCCGCCGGATCGGTGGCCGCGTAGGCATCGATCAGCCCCGGCTCGCCACGCGCCAGCCGCCAGCGCAGCGCATCGAACTCGTTCTGCATCACCGTCGACCAGCGCCGGTAGGCCTCGGCCGACTGCAGGGCCGGTGCGCCGTTGGCCGGACCGCCCGCCTGGTCGAGCTGGTGGGCGAACTCGTGGATGACCACGTTGTGGCCATCGCCCGGCGTGGCGGCGCCGCGCTTGACCTCATCCCAGGCCAGCAGCACCTGGCCCTGGCTCCAGCTCTCGCCGGCCAGCACGCGGCGCTGGTCCGACAGCACGCCGCCCGACTCCGTCACCGGCCGGTCGACCACGAAGGCGCCGGGATAGACCAGCACCTGGCGCAGTTCCGGGTAGACGCCGCGAGCCGCGCCCAGCAGTGGCAGGCAGGCGAGGGCGGCGATGGTCACGCGCACCTCGTCCGTCACGCGCAGGCCGCGGCAGCCGAGGATGGGTTTCTCGGCGAGGAAGATCTGCATCAGCCCCTTGAGCCTCAGCTGCTGGCGCGCCGGCAGCCGCGATACCAGCGGCACGTTGCGGCGCAGCAGGCGGCGCCAGGCCGGCGGGAAGGGGCGGGCCGCGATGCGTTCACGGCGGCGGCGCACCCACAGCGGCCACAGCGCGATGGACGCGGCGCCGAGCAGGACGAGGCAGAAGCAGATGAACAACGGCATGGCTCGAAACTGGGCCCGCGGCCACGGTTTGCAAGCCCCCCGGGGCCCGGGGTTTGCCCGCGTCGCTTACGCTGTGGCCATGCCCGAGTCCGAGTTCCGACTGCAAGCCTGGCAGGTGCTGCTGGGCGGCATCTGCGCCCTGGTGCTGACCATCGGCCTGGCGCGCTTCGCCTACACGCCGCTGCTGCCGCAGATGCAGGCCCAGGCCGGCCTGGGCGTGGCCGACGGCGGGCTGCTGGCGGCCATCAACTATGCCGGCTACATGAGCGGGGCCCTGCTGGCCGCGTGGATCGAGAGCCCGGCCTGGCGTCGGCGCCTCTATGTCTGGGCGCTGCCGCTGGCGCTGTTGATCACGGCGCTGATGGGCTGGAGCAGCAGCTTCGGCGTCTGGGCCCTGTCGCGCTATGTCGGCGGCCTGTGCGGTGCGGCGGGCATGCTGCTGGGATCGGGCCTGGTGCAGGGCTGGCTGATGCGCTCGGGACACCGGCCGGAGCTGGGCCTCTATTTCATCGGCCTGGGCCTGGGCATCGTGGTGTCGGCCCTGGGGGCCATGGGCATGACGCGGCTGGACTTCGGCTGGGCGGCGCAGTGGCAGGGCTTCGCGCTGCTCGGCCTGGCCTTTCTCGTCCCCGCCTGGCTGTGGCGTCCGCCGGTGCCGCCTCCGGCCACCAAGGCCGCGGGCGGCACGGCACCCAGCCGGCGCTGGATGGCGCTGATGGTGGCCGCGTATTTCTGTGCCGGCTGGGGCTTCGTCATCAATGCGACCTTCACGGTCGCCATCGTCGAGAAGCAGCCGCTGCTGGCGGGGCAGGGCCCCTGGGCCTGGCTGCTGGTCGGACTGGCGTCGACGCCGGCCGTCTTCGTCTGGGATCGCATCGCGCGCCGCACCGGCGACGTGGGGGCGCTGCTGATCGCCTTCGGCCTGCAGATCTTCGGCGTGCTGATGCCCGTGCTGGTCGGCGGCCTGGCTGCGGCGCTGGCCGGCGCCTTGCTGTACGGCGCGACCTTCATCGGCATCGTCAGCCTGACGCTGGCCCTGGTGGGACGGCGCTCACCGGCCAACCCCGGCAAGGCGATGGCCCGCCTGACCCTGAGCTATGGCGTGGCCCAGGTCAGCGCGCCTGCGTTGACCGGGCAGATGGTGGAGGCCAGTGGCAGCTTCCACGCCGCGCTGTGGCTGACGGCGGCCGTGCTGGCCGCCGGCATGGGGGCCCTGGTCGGCGTGCTGCGCGAGCCCGCCTGACGCCGGCTCACTTGCCCGTCGTCATGCCCTTGAAGTTGCGGCGCTGCTCCTCGACGAGGGTGACGCCGGCCTGGGCCGCCTGACGCTGCTCGGCGGAGCGGCATTTCGTCGTCGGCAGGCTGCTGCCGGTGCGGGCCTCGCGCACGCAGACGGTGTCGTCCGCAGCGGCCACCACCGGGTCGTCCTTGGGCGCCGGGGTGGCGGCGCAGGCGGCCAGCAGTGCCAGGCCGAGGCCCGACAGTGCTGCACGCATCAGGAGCCTGCCTTGCCGGTCTGGCCGGCGCGGATGTTGCGCGTGTTGGATTCCACCTCCTGGACGGCGCGGCGCTCTGCCTCACGCTGTTCGGCGCTGCGGCATTTCGTCGTCAGCAGCATGGAGCCGGTGCGGGTCTCGCGGTCGCAGATGGTGTCCTTGTCGGCGTTGGCCAGCGTCGCATCCTTGTCGGCCGGCGGCGTGGAGGCGCAGGCTGCCAGGGCGAGCGGCAGCAGGATGAGCAGCAATCGTTTCATGGCGAAACTTCTGTCGTTTTGAAGCCCGGCAGAATACCGCGGGCCTGACGCCGCAAGTACATGACATCAGACACCTGCGGACAACCCTAGCTTCATGTTGATGACGCCGCGGCCCGCCAGACCCGTCCGGGCGCCGCCCCGGAAACAGTCCGCCACGAAGTAACTCTGTGTGACGCCGTCATCCGCCGCCGTGCCACGGCGGTTAGTGGGGCACGGCCGCGAGGTTTTGCGGCACGGAGATCCTCATGAAACGACTGGCTCTGGCCATTGCGCTGATTTCCTCCGCCCTGCTGTCGGGCTGCATCATCGTGCCGGCCCATCGCTATCACCGTGACGGCGGCTACTACCGCGACGGTGGGCCCCGTGATGGCGGCTACTACCGCGGCAGCGCCTATATTTACGGCCAATCCGGCCCGAGGTGAGCAAGATGAAACGACTGACCCTGGCCTGTGCCCTGGCCGCTGCGGCCCTGCTGTCGGCCTGCGTCGTGGTGCCGGCGCACCGGGCCGGCTACTACGACGGCGGTTCGACCGTCATCGTCGACGCGCCGCCACCGGCACCCTATGCCGAAGTCGTCCCCGTGATGCCCTATCCGGGCGCCGTCTGGATCAATGGCTACTGGGGCTGGAGCGGTGGCCGTCACCACTGGGTGCCCGGCTACTACGAGCGCCCGCGCCCCGGCTATCGCTACGAGCCGCATCACTGGGAGAACCAGGGCGGCCGCTGGCATCTGCGGGTGGGCGGCTGGATCCGGCTCTGATCCCCTGATCAGACCCGCTCGATGACGGTGGCGATGCCCATGCCGCCACCGACGCACAGGGTCACGGCGCCGGTCTGGAGGTCGCGCCGCTCGAGTTCATCGAGCAGCGTGCCCAGCAGCATGGCGCCGGTGGCGCCCAGCGGGTGGCCGAGCGCGATGGCGCCGCCGTTCACGTTGACGCGATCCAGGTCCAGGCCGAGGTCGCGTGCCGTCTTCATGGGCACGGCGGCGAAGGCCTCGTTGATCTCCCAGAGGTCGATGTCCGAAGCCTGCATGCCGGCCTGGCGCAGCGCCTTCTGGCAGGCCGGCGTCGTGCCGGTCAGCATGATCGTCGGCTCGCTGCCCGTCACCGCCGCCGCGCGGATGCGGGCGCGCGGCTTGAGCCCGGCGGCCTCGCCACCGGCCTTGGAGCCCACCAGCACCAGCGCGGCGCCGTCGACGATGCCGGATGAATTGCCGGCATGGTGGCGGTGTTCGATGCTTGTCGCCTGCGGATATTTGCGCAGGGCCAGCGGGTCGAACTTGGCGCCCAGCTTGATGAAGGACGGATTCAGCGCGGCCAGGGTCTCGGCCGTGGTCTGCGGGCGGATGGTCTCGTCCTCGGCCAGCAGCAGCGCGCCGGCTTCGTCATGCACCGGCACCAGGGCGCGCTGGAAACGGCCTTCGGTGCGTGCCACGCCTGCACGCAGGTGGCTGCGGGCCGCATAGGCATCCAGTTCCTCGCGCGTGAAACCTTCCAGCGTCGCGATCAGGTCGGCGCTGATGCCTTGCGGCACGAAGCCGATGGCGTTGACGACGCGCTCGTCCAGCAGCCAGGCGCCGCCGTCGCTGCCCATGGGCACGCGGCTCATGCTCTCCACGCCGCCGGCGACGACCAGCTTCTCGAAGCCGCTGGCCACCTTGGCCGCGGCGAGATTGACGCTCTCCAGCCCCGAGGCGCAAAAGCGCGACTGCGTGACCCCGCCGACCGATTGCGACCAGCCGGCGTCCAGCACGGCGATGCGGGCGATGTCGCCGCCCTGTTCGGCGATGGGCGTCACGCAGCCGAGGATGACGTCGTCGACGAGGGCGGTGTCCAGCCGCGTGCGCTGCTGCAGGGCCTGCAGCACGCTGCGCACCAGCCAGATCGGCGTGGCGGCGTGCAGGGAACCTTCGGCCTTGCCCTTGCCGCGCGGCGTGCGGCAGTGGTCGTAGAGGTAAGCGTCAAACATGGTCGTCTCCAAAGCCTCACATCGAGCGTGAAGCCAGCTCTTTCATGATCTCGTTGGTGCCGCCGTAGATGCGGGTCACGCGGGCGTCTGCCCAGAGCTCGGCGATCGGCGTCTCCAGCATGTAGCCGTAGCCGCCGAACAGCTGCAGGCAGGCGTCGGTCAGGCGCGAGGCGAGGTCGCTGCACCAGGCTTTCACGAGCGCGGCGCGGGCTGCGTCGAGCTCGCCCTTCAGATGCGCCGAGATGGCCGCGTCGACCAGGGCGCGCGCGGCCAGCACATCGCTTTGCGCCTGGGCCAGCACGAAGCGGGTGTTCTGGAAGCTCCAGATGGGCTGGCCGAAGGCCTCGCGCTGCTTGGCATAGGCGACGGTGTCGTCAAGGGCGCGTTCCATCATCGCGACGGCCTGCACCGCGATGACCAGGCGCTCCTGCGGCAGTTCGCCCATCAGCTGGCCGAAGGCCAGCCCTTGCTGTGCACCCAGCAGGTGGGTGGCCGGCACGCGCAGCTCGTCGAAGAAGAGCTCGCTGGTGTCCTGGGCCTTCAGGCCGATCTTGTCCAGGCGCCGCCGCGTCAGGCCGCGCGTGTCGGCGTCGATCTCGGCCACGATCAGCGACAGCCCGCGGGCGCCCGGTGCATCGCCGGTGCGGCAGACGATGACGATGAGGTCGGCGTTCTGGCCGTTGGTGATGAAGGTCTTCTGGCCGCTGATGACGTAGTGGTCGCCGTCCAG
>CBHWBD010000071.1:0-22930 GCA_966111775.1 uncultured Comamonadaceae bacterium
CGGGGTTGCGCTTGGCGCCGGACACCATCAGCGCCTTGATACGGCCGCGTTTGTTGTGATTTGCTGACGAGCCCAGGCCCGCGAACAACAAGTACACGTTGCCCCCCAAGAGATACAGCAGCGCGGGGCCCCCCCCCGCGCCATCGCCGCACGGCCCGCCCTGCTGCGGGCCGACGAACCCACCGGCAACCTCGACAGCGCCCATGGCGCCGAGGTCATGCGCATCCTGCGCGAACTCAATGCCGAGGGCACGACCCTGGTCATGGTCACCCACTCGCTGGAGCATGCGGCCCAGGCCTCGCGCACGCTGAGGCTGCTGGACGGGCGGGTGGTGGTGGATGCGGTGGCGGCCGTGGCCTGATGCCACCCGGCCTTGGCATAGTCGGGAGCCGATGCTCGCCTCCCAATTCGTCTTCCACCTCGCCCTGAAGCGCGACCAGGTCGAGTCCTTCGACCACTACCCCTTCAACCTGCCGGCGGTGCAGGCGCTGGACCGGCTGGAGCTGCATCCCAAGGTGACCTTCTTCGTCGGCGAGAACGGCTCGGGCAAGTCGACGCTGCTGGAGGCCCTGGCCGTGTCGCTGGGCTTCAACCCGGAAGGCGGCAGCCGCAACTTCAGCTTCGGCACGCGGGCCTCGCATTCCGTGCTGCACGACTACCTGCGCGTGGCCAAGGGCGTGAAGCGCTGGCGCGACGGTTATTTCCTGCGCGCCGAGAGCTTCTTCAACGTCGCCACCGAGATCGAGAAGCTCGACGAAGGGCCGGGCTTCGGCCCACCCGTCATCGACTCCTATGGCGGCCGCTCCCTGCACGAGCAATCGCATGGCGAGTCCTTCCTGAAGCTGCTCCATGAGCGCTTCGGCGGCCGCAGCCTCTTCATCCTCGACGAACCGGAGGCGGCGCTGTCGCCGCAGCGCCAGCTCGATGCGCTGCAGCGCCTGCACGCCCTGGTGCGCCAGGACTCGCAGTTCGTCATCGCGACGCATTCGCCCGTGCTGATGGCCTATCCCGATGCCTGGGTCTACCGCTTCGGCGCCGACGGCATCCACCGCGTAGGCTATGAAGACACCGCCCATTTCCAGGTGATGCGCGACTTCATGGCCGATCCGCAAGGCCGGCTGCGTGATTTGTTGGTCGACTAAGGCGCGCGCGATACACCCGCGGCGGCGGTTTCGTCAATCGACGCCTTTAGGATGGCGGGGGTATGCACCCCCTGATTCGAGGCCTGCTCGGCCTGCTGTTGCTGTGTGGCGGGGCCCTGGCCCGCGCCGATGCCGGCGTGGGCCCGCTGGAGGTGCAGTTCCGCAGCGTGACCGTGCCGCAGAACTCGGTGCCGGCCATCGCCCAGGACCAGGCCGGCTTCATGTGGATCGCCCTGAACCGGGGTGTCACGCGCTACGACGGCTACCGCCTGCGGCCCATCGAGCTGGCCGGTGACACGGTGGCCAAGCGCAGCCTGGGCTGGGTGCGCGCGATGGCGCCGTCGGCCGATGGCCGCATGTGGATAGGCACCGAATTCCAGGGCCTGGTGGCCTACGACCCCGAACAGGACCGCGTCGAAAGCCATGGCAGCGCCCAGGGCGGCACGGGCCCGCAGCCGCCCATCCGCGCGCTGGCCGCGGCCCGCAACGGCAGCATCTGGGTCGGCACGCTGGGCCAGGGCCTCTATCGCTACGACCCCGCCGCCAAGCGTTTCGAGGCCCATGAGCTGCGCTGGCAGGGGCAGGCCGAGAAGCGGGTGCTCGCCTTGCAGGTGGGCGCCGATGGCGTGGTCTGGGCCGGCCACTGGCGCGGCCTGGCCCGCTTCGTCAACGGCGCCTGGGAAAACCTCGCCTTGCCCGAGCTGGACGCCGGCAACCCCGTGCAGGCCCTGGCCGAGGACCGCAGCGGCCGCATCTGGCTGGGCACGCAGGACGGCCACCTGGGCGTCGTCGAGCAGGGCCAGGTGCGCTGGGTGCAGATGCTCAACATGCCCATCAATGCCATCGCCGAAGCCGCCGACGGGCGGCTCTGGGTGGGCGGCAAGGTCGGGCTGTTCTGGGTCAATCCGGCCAGCGGCGCCATCGAGGCCCGGCTGCGCCAGGACTCGCGCCGCGTCATGGGCCTGGCCGGCAACGACGTCAGCGGCTTGCTGCGCGACCGCAGCGGCGCGATGTGGGTCAGCGGCTACGGCCTGGGCGTGCAGCGCCATCTCTCCCACCCCGCCCTGGCCGTGCGCGGCCCCGATGCCGACCTGAACAGCCCGTTGGCCGAGGCCGATGTGCGCGCGGTGCTGGCGCTGAAGAACGGCGAGGTGCTGGCGCCAACCCAGAACGGCCACATCGCCCGCCTCGACGGCCGCCCGGGGCGCGACCTGGCCACGCTGGGCGAATGGCCGCGCGAGCGGCGCAGCGTCGTCGAGATCATGGCCGAGGCGGCCGACGCCAGCCTGTGGATGGCCGCCGCGGGGCGGCTGGAGCACCGTGCCGCCGATGGCCGCCTGCTGCGCGACTGGCCCCTGGACGGTGCCCGCGCCCAGCAACTGCTGCTGCGCGGCGACGGCAGCGTCTGGCTGGGCATGCAGGAGGGCCTGTACCGCCTCGCCAGCGAAAACGCTGCGGCGCTGGAGCGGGTCCATCCGCTGGACGGGCTGCTGCATGGCGGCATCTACGTGCTGAGCCGCGCGCCCGATGGCCGGCTCTGGGTGGGTGGCCAGCAGGGCCTTTTCCGCGAGAAGGTCGCCGGAGAAGGCGGCCTGGAAGTCGTGCCCCAGGCGCCCGACGAGGCCCTGGCCAGCCCCATCGTCATGAGCCTGCTGTGGGGACGCGATGGGCGCTTGTGGGTGGACACGCCGGTCAGCGGCCTGCACCGCCTCAAGGGTTGGGATGCCCAGGGTCGCGCCCGCTTCGAGCGCATCAGCGAGCGTCATGGCGTGGAGGGCGTGTTCGGGGGCAATCTGCACGAGGACAGCCAGGGCCGCATCTGGAGCCAGCTCTACGTCTACGACCCCGCGGCCGACCGGCTCGACAATTTCGGCAGCGCCGAAGGCGCCAACTTCGGCAGCTTCTGGTTCTTCGCCAGCACCGAGCTGCCCGGCGGCGGCCTGCTGTTCGGCGGCAGCCGCGGCCTGCTGCGCGTGCTGCCCGACGTCTACCGCGCCCAGCGCACCAACCCGCCCCTGGTCATCAGCGGCCTGCGCGTCAACGGCCAGCCCTGGGAGCTGCCGCGCCCGGCCCAGCGCCTGACCCTGCCGCCCGGCAAGCGCAGCCTGTCCATCGAGTTCGCGGCCCTGGACTACGCCGAACCCGCGCGGCTGCGCTATGAATTCCGCATGGAGGGCCTGGACGGCGACTGGACCCGTGTCGACGCCAGCGGCCGCAACCCCAGCTTCGGGCCGCTCAAGCCCGGCCAGTACACCTTGCAGGTGCGGGCCACCGCCCACCATTCGCTGTGGGGCCCCGAGCTGCTGCAACTGCCCATCACGCTGGAGCCGGCCTGGTGGGAGACGGACGCGGCCCGCGTCGGCGGCGTGCTGGCCACGCTGCTGGCCATCTGGGCCTGGATGCGCTGGCGCACGCGCTCGCTGCGCCTGCGCGAGGCCGAGCTCAAGGCCCTGGTGGACGAGCGCACCGCCGAGCTGCGCGAACTGAGCCTGACCGACGCGCTGACGGGCCTGCGCAACCGCCGCTACCTTGAGCTGCGCCTGGACGACGACCTGCGCCTGTGCCCGCGCCGCTTCGAGACGCCCGACAGCGATGGCCCGGGCTCGGACGCCGACCTGCTGCTGATGCTGCTGGACCTGGACCACTTCAAGCGCGTCAACGACCTGCACGGCCACGCGGCCGGCGACGCGGTGCTGGTGCAGCTGGCCGAGCGGCTGCGCGGCGTCTTCCGCGAGACCGACTCTCTGGTGCGCTGGGGCGGCGAGGAGGTGCTGGCCCTGGCCCGCGAGACCGAGCGCCGTGACGCCGCCGAACTGGCCGCGCGCGTCTGCGCCGCGGTGCGCGACAAGCCCTTCGAGATCGGCCCCGGCGAGACCGTGCACGTGACCGTGTCCATCGGCTTCTGCGCCTTCCCGCTGGACCCGCGCCACCCACGGCTGTGGGACTGGCGGGCCTGCCTGGCCCTGGCGGATTCGGCCCTGTACGCCGCCAAGGCCCAGGGCCGCGACGGCTACGTGGGCGCCATCCGCGCCAACGGCCTGTCGCCGCGCGAAGCGCCCGAGGACCTGCCGGCCTGGCGCCACGAGAAGCGGCTGCAGATCGCGCGCAGCGGCGCCGTCGACGACGCCCTCAACCCAGCTTGAACAGGGCTTTCAGGGCCGACGGCAGCTCGGCCCGCCAGGCCGCTTCGTTGTGGCCCGCCTCGTCAGCGATGTGCAGGCTGAGCTGCTGCGCGGGCAGCTGGCGGGCCAGCTGCTGGTGCATGCGCCGGGTTCCGCTCGCCATGCCGCCGCCTTCGCGGCCGCCGCAGTAGAGATGGATGCGCGTGGCCGCGGGCAGGGTGGCCGAGGCCGTCGCGTCGAAGATCTGCGGCGCCGCCCAGTAGGACGGGCTGAACAGGCCATAGCGGCCGAAGGTCTCGCCCTGGTTGAGCAGGGCCGCATGGCTGATGAGGCCGCCCAGCGAGCTGCCGATCAGGGCCGTGTGCTCGCGCTCCGGCTTCGTGCGCCAGCCGGCATCGATGAAGGGCTTGACAGTCTTCACGATGAAGTCGAGATAGGCCGGGCCCTCGGCCTTGCCCAGCTGCGGGTGGTCATAGGGCGCCATCTCGCTGTTGCGCTTCTCGCCGCCGTTGTCGATGCCGACGACGAGGGCCTCGAAGCCGATCTCCCGGGCCAGGGCGTCCATGGTCTCGTCCACGCCCCATTCGCCGGCATAGCTGGTGGCCGCGTCGAAGAGGTTCTGGCCGTCGTGCATATAGATGACCGGGTAGCGCCGCAGCGCGTCGTGGTCGTAGGTGGGCGGCCGGTACAGGCGCAGCGTGCGCAGGCGGTTGAGGCCCGGCATGGCCAGCGGCTCGGGCAGGACCTGCACGCTGCTCAGGGCCGTTGACGGCCCGGCGGCGAGTGCCGGCAGGGAAGCGATCAGGGGCAGGGTCAGCAGCAGGCGGCGTTGCATGTCGGTGGCGCCCGGCCGCCCGAAGCCAACGACGCGCCCCCTCGGGGGGCAGTGAGCGGAGCGAGCGTGGGGGTTGTCCATCTTTGTGGTTGACACTCGAGGCATGAAGACCCCCAACGCTATCCGAACCGTTGTCGCCCTGCTGCTCGTCACGTCCCAGGCCCTGGCCGCCGGGCTTGACGCCCAGGAGCAGGCCATCGTCGCGAACGTGAAGCGCCTGACGCCCGATGCGCTCAAGCTGCTGGAGCGCAGCGTGCTCGTCAACAGCGGCACGCTGAACCCGGCCGGCGTGCGTGAGGTGGGCTCCATGTACGGCGCCGAATTCGAGGCCCTGGGCTTCAAGACGCGCTGGGTCGACATGCCGGCCGAGATGAAGCGCGCCGGCCACCTCGTCGCCGAGCGCACCGGCAACCAGGGCAAGCGCCTGCTGCTGATCGGCCACCTGGACACCGTCTTCGAGAAGGACAGCGCCGTGCCGCCTTGGGCCGCCGACGGCAAGCACGTGCGCGGCCAGGGCGTGTCCGACATGAAGGGCGGCGACGTCATCATCCTGCTGGCGCTCAAGGCCTTGAATGAGGCCGATGCGCTGAAGGGCACGACGGTGCGGGTCGTCTTCACCGGCGACGAGGAACGTGTGGGCCATCCCGTCGAGGTGGCGCGGGCCGCATTGATCGATGCCGCCAAGCAGAGCGACGTGGCCCTCGCCTTCGAAGGCGCCACCCGCGACGACCAGGGCCGCGACGCCGCTACCATCGGCCGCCGGGCTTCGGGCGGCTGGCATCTGACGGTCAAGGCACGCACCGGCCACTCGGCCGGCGTCTTCGGCAAGGACGGCTATGGCGCCGTCTACGAGGCGGCCCGTGTGCTGAACGCCTTCCGCGAGCAGCTCATCGAGCCCGACCTGACCTTCAATGCCGCGACCCTGGTGGCCGGCACCAGCGCCAAATGGGATGACGGTGAAAGCCAGGGCCAGGCCTTCGGCAAGACCAATGTCATCCCGCGCGACGCGCAAGTACGCGGCGACCTGCGCTATCTGACCGCCGAGCAGGGCGCCAAGGCCAGAGAGCGCATGCAGGCCATCGTCGAGCAGGCCCTGCCCGGCACGCGCTCCAAGATCAGCTTCAACGAGAGCTACCCGCCGATGGCGCCCACGCCGGGCAACCTGAAGGTGCTGGAAGCCTATTCGGCGGCCAGCGCCGACGCCGGCCTGGGCGCTGTGGTGGCCTTCCCGCCCGGCCAGCGCGGCGCGGGCGATGTGCAGTTCGTCGCGCCCCTCGTCGACAGCCTGGACGGCCTGGGCGCCGCGGGTGGCGGCGCCCACACGCCGGACGAGTGGCTGGACATCTCGTCCATCGAACGTGGCGCCATCCGCGCGGCGCTGCTGATCTACCGCCTCACGCGCTGAGCCTCAGACGGCGGCTTCCAGCACCGCACGGCTCACGTCCAGCGTCACGTCGCCGTGTTCGCCGAGCTTGGTCATGCCATGGGCCTGCAGCTTGGCCAGGATGGCGTCCAGCCGCGGCTCGGTGATGGCGTGGCCGGACAGCCGCGTGGGCACGCCCATGCGCTCGAAGAAGGCGCGGGTTGCGGCGATGGCGGCGTCGATACGAGCGTCCTCGCTGCCCTCGCGCAGGCCCCACACGCGCTCGGCGTACTGCAGCAGCTTGGCGCGCTTGGGCGCGCGGCGCGCCGCCAGCATGGCGGGCAGCACGATGGCCAGGGTCTGCGCATGGTCCAGGCCGTGCACGGCCGTGATCTCGTGGCCGAGCATGTGGGTGCTCCAGTCCTGCGGCACGCCGGCGCCCAGGTAGCCGTTGAGGGCCATGGTGGCGGCCCACATCACATTGGCGCGGGCGTCGTAGTCGCCGGGGTTCTCCAGGACCTTGGGGCCTTCCTCGATGAGGGTGAGCAGCAGGCCCTCGGCCATGCGGTCCTGCACCTTGGCGTTGACCGGGTAGGTCAGGTACTGCTCGACGGTGTGCACGAAAGCATCCACCACGCCGTTGGCCGTCTGCCGCGGCGGCAGGCTGTACAGGGTGCTCGGGTCCAGCACGGCGAAGCGCGGGAAGACCTTCTCCGAGCCGAAGAAGAGCTTGTCGCCGGTCTCGCGGCGGCTGATGACGGCGCCGGAGTTCATCTCCGAGCCAGTGGCCGCCAGCGTCAGCACCACGCCCAGCGGCACGGCCGACTTGACCTTGCCCTGGCCGGTCAGCAGCTCCCAGGGATCGCCCTCGTAGGGCATGGCCGCGACGATGAACTTGCTGCCATCAGCCACCGAGCCGCCGCCGACGGCCAGCATGAAGTCGATGGCCTGCTCGCGGCCCAGGGCCACGGCGCGCATCAGCGTGGCGTAGTCGGGGTTGGGCTCGATGCCACCGAACTCGGCGATGAGGCGCTCGCCCAGGGCCTCACGCACCTGGGCCATGACGCCATTGGCCAGCACGCTGCCGCCGCCGTAGGTGACCATCACGCGGGCCCCGGCCGGCACCTGCTTGGCGATGCCGGCGATCTGGCCCTGGCCGAAGAGGACGCGGGTGGGGACGTAGAGGTTGAAGTTGTTCATGACGAGTCTTGGGGTGAGGTTTTGACGGGTCGGCCGCCGCAGTTGCGGCCGCCCGGGGGGAATGCAAGGCCTGTTCAGGCGGCCTGGGGCTGGGTGAACTCGGTATAGCCCTCGGCGGCGCCGCCGAAGTAGCTCGACGCGGGGGCATCGAACAGCGGCCGGTTGTCGCGCAGGCGTGCCACCAGGTCGGGGTTGCCGATGAAGGCGCGGCCGAAGGCCACCAGGTCGGCGCGGCCCTGGGCGGTGGCGTCGAGCGCAGTCTGCCGGTCGTAGCCGTTGTTGGCAACGTAGGCGCCGGCAAAGGCAGCCCGCAGCGCACGGATGTCGAAGGCGTCGGCGCCGTTGCCGGCATGCATCTGGCCTTCCACCACGTGCAGATAGGCGATCCGCATCGCGCTGAGCCTAGCCACCAGGTAGCCGTGGGTCTGCATGGGCGTGCTGTCCAGCGGCGTGTCGCCGATAGCAGTGGACAGCGGCGACAAGCGCACGCCGACGCGGTCGGCACCCCAGACGCCAGCTACTGCCGCGACAACCTCGAGGGTGAGGCGGGCGCGGTTCTCGATGGAGCCGCCGTAGGCATCGCTGCGGTGGTTGGTGCTGTCGCGCAGGAACTGCTCCAGCAGATAGCCGTTGGCGGCGTGGACCTCCACGCCGTCGAAGCCGGCGGCCTGGGCGCGCAGCGCGGCCTGGCGGTAGTCCTCGATCAGCGCGGGGATCTCGTCGGTGCGAAGCGCGCGCGGCATCGACGGCGGCTCGAAGCCCTGCTCGGTGAACACGCTGCCACCGGCCTGGCGGGCCGAGGGCGCCACGGGCGCGGCGCCGCCTTCCTGCAGGCTCACGTGGGACATGCGGCCCACATGCCAGAGCTGCAGCACGATCTTGCCACCGGCGGTGTGCACGGCGTCGGTGACCGAGCGCCAGGCCGCGACCTGCTCGTCGGTGTAGATGCCTGGCGTGTAGGCATAGCCGCGGGCCTGGCGGGAGATGTTGGTGGCCTCGGCGATCAGCAGGCCGGCCGAGGCGCGCTGGGCGTAGTAGGCGGCGGCCAGTGGCGTCTGCACGCCGTCCATGCCGGCACGCGAGCGGGTCAGCGGGGCCATCGCGATGCGGTTCTTCACGGCGATGGCGCCCAGGCGGGTGGGGGTGAACAGGGTATCGGTCATGGCGGTCTCCAGGTCAGGGGGTTGCTGAGGCGATGACCGAAGAATGGATGCGCTGCAGCAATTCATCCAATTTATCTATTGAATTCCAGATATTCGCCGTTCAACATATCTGCATGCGCTACGACCTGAATCTGCTGCCCGTCTTCATGGCCCTGATGCAGGAGCGCAGCGTGACCCGCGCCGCGGCCCGGCTCAACATCACGCAGCCGGCCCTGTCCAACGCCCTCACGCGGCTGCGCGCCCTGCTGCTGGACCCCCTCTTCATTCGCGAGCGCTACGGCATGCAGCCCACGCCCAAGGCGCAGGAGCTGGCGCCCGTCATCGCCGCTGCGCTGGAAGCCCTGGACGGCGTCATCCTCGGCCAGCAGGCCTTCGACCCGGCGCGTGCCGAGCTGCTGCTGACCATCGCGCCCAACAGCTATGTCGAGTTCGTGCTGGTGCCGGCCATCGTCGCGCGGCTGCGCGATCGGGCGCCGGGCATCCGGCTGCGGCTCACGCCCTTCGGCAGCGACCTCGCCGACACCGGTGTGATCTCCGGCACCACGGCCCTGGTGCTTGGCCGCGTCGTCGACCCGCCCGACAACCTCGTCGTGCAGCACCTCATCGACGATGGCCTGGACTGCATCGTGCGCGCCGACCACCCGACGGTCGGCCAGCGCCTGACGCGGGCCAAGTACGAGAGCCTCAGGCACGTCAACATGCTGCCGCCGGGGCGGCTGCGCGTGGGCCTGTTCCAGGCGCTGGAGCGCCAGGGCCTGAAGCGCGAGGTGGCGGTGTCGGTCACGCACTTCCTGGCCATCCCGGAAATGGTGGCCGTGACCGACTACTGCGCCACGCTGCCACGCCTGATCTGCCGCCACCTGGCCCAGGACCGGCGGCTCAAGGTGCTGCCGGCGCCGGTGGACCTGGGCAGCTTCCCCGTCCACATGGCCTGGCATGTGCGCTACCGCGACGACCCGGCGCACCGCTGGCTGCGCGCGCTGGTGGAGGAGGTCGCCAGGGAAGTGGCGGCGGCTTCCTAAAATCCGGGCATGGCCGCCCGCATTCCCCTCGAACTGCTCGCCCCCGCCCGCGATGCCGACATCGGCATCGAGGCCATCAACCATGGCGCCGACGCCGTCTACATCGGCGGTCCCGGCTTCGGCGCACGCGACAAGGCACCCAACGCCATCGAAGACATCGCGCGGCTGGTGAAGCACGCCCACCGCTTCAACGCGCGCATCTTCGTCACGATGAACACCATCCTGCGTGACGACGAGCTGGAGGGTGCACGCCAGCAGGCCTGGCAGCTGCATGACGCCGGCGTCGACGCCCTCATCGTGCAGGACATGGGCCTGCTCGAGCTGGACCTGCCGCCGATGCAGCTGCATGCCAGCACCCAGACCGACATCCGCACGCCGGAGAAGGCGCGCTTCCTGCAGGACGTCGGCTTCTCGCAGATGGTGCTGGCCCGCGAGCTGGACCTGAAGCAGATCATCGCCATCCGCGAGCAGGTGCAGCGGGCGACGCTGGAGTTCTTCGTCCACGGCGCTCTGTGCGTGGCCTACAGCGGCCAGTGCTTCATCAGCCATGCCCACAGCGGCCGCAGCGCCAACCGCGGCAGCTGCAGCCAGGAGTGCCGCCTGCCCTACACGGTGACCGACTCCGAGGGCCGTGTCGTCGCCCACGACAAGCATGTGCTGAGCCTGAAGGACAACGACCAGAGCGCGAATCTGGAAGCGCTGATAGCCGCCGGCATCCGCAGCTTCAAGATCGAGGGCCGCTACAAGGACATGGCCACCGTCAAGAACGTGACGGCCCATTACCGCACGCTGCTGGACGCGCTCATGGAGCAGCGCCCGGAGCTGGCCTCCACCGGCCACGGCCGCTGCGCCTTCACGTTCACGCCCGAACCCGAGCAGGCCTTCAACCGTGGTGGCACCGACTATTTCGTCAACGGCCGCCAGATCGACATCGGCGCCTTCGACAGCCCCAAGCATGCCGGTCTGCCGCTGGGCGAGATCGTGCGCGTGGGGGCCGAGGACTTCGACATCGATACGCGCGATGCCCTCAAGGTCGTCAACAACGGCGATGCGCTGACCTGGTGGGACCGCCAGGGCGAGCTGCAGGGCGTGCCGGTCAACGTGGCCACGCCGCTGGGCGGCACGCGCTGGAAGATCGAGCCCAATCTGTCCAAGGGCCAGATCTTCGGCGACCTCAAGGACCTCTTCCCCGGCACGGCCGTCAACCGCAACCGCGACATGGCCTGGGAGCGCATGCTGGCCAAGCCCAGCAGCGAACGCCGCATCGCCGTCGACCTCACGTTGGCCCAGGTCAACGAGGGTTTCGAGCTGAGCCTGAAGGACGAGACCGGCGCCAAGGCCGCGGTCAAGCTGCCCCATGCCCACGAGCCGGCGCGTGACGCGAAGCAAGCCGACGCCCAGTTGAAGGAAGGTCTGGCCAAGCTCGGCGACACGATCTTCGAGGCCCGCCGTGTGCGCCTGGCGATGCGCGGCGAACCCCTCTTCCTGCCCGCCAGCAAGCTCAACGCGCTGCGCCGCGACGCCGTGGCAGCGCTGGAGGCAGCGCGGGAAGCGGCCTTCGAGCGCCTGCCGCGTGCCATGCCGGTCGAGCCGCCCGTGCCCTACCCCGAGGACACGCTGAGCTACCTCGCCAATGTCTACAACAGCCGTGCGGCGGCCTTCTACGCCCGCCACGGCGTCAAGGTCGTCGGCGCCGCCTACGAGAGCCACGAGGAGCTGGGCGAGGTGCCGCTGATGATCACCAAGCACTGTGTGCGCTGGTCCTTGAGCCTCTGCCCCAAGCAGGCCAAGGGCGTGACCGGCGTGCAGGGGACGGTGCGCGCCGAACCGCTGACGCTGACGCATGGCGAAGACACCCTGACCCTGCGCTTCGACTGCAAGCCCTGCGAGATGCATGTCGTTGGCGCCATGCGCAAGAACGTGTTGAAGCAGCTGAATGGCCAGATGAAGGCCGAGCCCATGACCTTCTACAAGACGCGGCCCAGCCCCGTTTCTCCCCGGGCAAATCCGGTCTGATCCTCTCACCGCCGCGGTCGTCGCGGTGACACACTCGATCTCCATCGCATGGGATGGGGAGACAGGCGTGTCGCAGAACACAAACGGGCCGTTCCGACTGACACGGCGTGGCGTCATCGGCACCGGCGCGGCCGCGGTGACCCTGCTGGTGCATGAGCTGGCCCTGGCCCTGGCCCGGCCGGCCGTGCTGAAGAACCCGCGCGCGCGGCCCCGGCCCGAGGGCAGCCCCGTGCAACCCCACACGCCGCCCGGCGCGCCCGACTGGTCCGGCGGCCCCGGCAAGGCGCGCTTCCGCATCGACGGCCTGGCCAAGGTCACGGGCCAGAAGATCTACGCCCGCGACTTCCGCGCCGTCGACATGCCGGGCTGGCCCCAGACGGAGCGCATGGCCATGATCCTGCGCGCCACCCAGCCGGGCCTCGCCTTCTCCGGCCTGGACCTGCAAAGCCTGGCGGGCGTGGACGCCGCGCCGCTGCTGACCATCACGCAGACGCCGCTCCCTCCCACCTACCCCTGGCCGCAGCGCGACCTCGCCTCGCTGAACCTCAGCCTGCCCTTCTCCAGCGCCGGTGCCGACGGTGTCAGCCAGCTGCTGGTGCCGCTGGGCACGGCGCCGCAGTTCTACGGCCAGCCGGTGGCCATCCTGATCTTTGCCGACGCCAACGCCTGTCGCCGCGCCAAGCGGGCCCTGCAGTTCCAGGCCGGCGTCGTGCAGACCGGCGGCCTGCCACCGCCGCCGCCCCAGCCCTGGGTGATGGCCTACAGCCCGGTCAACTACCTGACGCGTTATGAGAGCCCCGGCGTCGAGCCCTTCTCGCAGGTGCAGGTGGGCTATGCCTCCGACCCCTACCAGCCCGACTCGTCCAGCCAGCCCTACAACAGCACCGCCCGGCGGTTGCGTGGCCGCATCGACACCGCGCTGCAGGCGCCCCAACGCGACGTACTGCAGCTCGGCGGCAGCTACAGCACCCAGGTGCTGGACCCGATGTTCATGGAGCCCGAGGCCGGCCTGGCCTGGCTGGACAAGTCCGGCGGCGGCACCCTCAACCTCGTGCTCGGCACCCAGGCCACCAACGGCGACTCGCTCGACAGCCTGGACCTGTTCAAGGCCTGCCCCAGCATCAAGGTCGGGACCGTGGTGCTGAACTCCTGCTATCCCGGCGGCGGCTTCGGCGGGCGTGACGTGTCCACCTTTCCGCCGCTGCTGGCCGTCACCGCGGCCCTGGCCGATGGGCCGGTGCGCGTCGCCCAGGATCGCTACGAGCAGTTCCAGGGCGGCCTCAAGCAGCTGGCCAGCAACATCAGCCAGCGCATCGCGGTGGACGCGAAGACCGGCAAGTTCCTCGCCTTCGGCAGCCAGCAGATCCTGCCCTCGGGCGGCCAGAACAACTACAGCCAGTTCGTCGCCATGCTGGCTGCCTATTGCGGCCTCAGCGGCTACGACATCAAGCAGGCCTATGTCGACGCCATCGCCCAGCCCAGCACCGGCGTCGTGGCCGGCTCCATGCGCGGCTTCGGCGGGCCCCAGGCCAGCTTCGCGGTCGAGACCCTGGTGGACGAAGTCGCCGTGGCGCTCAAGCGCGACCCCATCGCCCTGCGCGAGCTGAATGCGCTGCGCGAGGGCGACCGCACCATCACCGGCGCGCCGTTGACCCAGGCCATGACCCTGCGCGAGATCTGCCGCCGCTCGCGCGAGCACGCGCTGTGGCGCGACCGCGAGGCCGTGAAGGCGCGCAAGGCCCGCGAGGGCATCCACTACGGCGTCGGCTTCGCGCTGGCCAACCAGGCTTACGGGACCGGCAAGGACGGCGTCATGGCCGAGGTCGCCATCGATGCCACCGGCCACCTCACGGTGCGCACCAACTGCGTCGACATGGGCAATGGCTCGGCGACGACACTGGCCATCTCCACCGCGGCCTGGCTGGGCCACAACGCCCACGACATCATCATGGGCGACGTCGCCAGCTTCAATGCGCTCGACGTCAGCACCTACGCGGGCGGCGACTGGAGCCAGCCCAACTGGACGGCCGCTTTCGCGATGTCGAGCAGCGCCTGCCTGACGGCCTTCCATCAGGTCCACGTGACCCAGCAGGCCAGCCAGGTGCTGTTCCAGGCCGGCCTGCTGCCGGCGGCGGCGGCGCTGTGGGGCGTGCCGCTGGCGCAAGTACAGGGCAAGACGAGCTGGCACAAGGGTCATCTCATCGCGGTGGGACTGGCGCCGCTTTCGCTGCCCGTGCTGGCCGCCTTCGTCCACCGGATGAAGCTGACCGCGGCCGCCATGGTCCATGGCTGCTACGAGGGTTCCTGGGTGGCCGGCACCTATGCCCTGCCCGCCGCGCAGTCGCTGCAGCTGCCCATCGACGGGCTGTCGCTGCGCACCGCCGGCCAGCAGGAATGGACGGCCGTGCTGCGCCAGAACGTCGTCCCGCCCAACCCCAAGGCCGCGCTCTACGGCCGCAGCCTGTATGCGCCGTCGGGCGTGCTGGTCGCCGTCGAGATCGGGCCCGGGAACCATGCGCCGCGCGTCGTCGACGTGCAGCTGCTGGTCGATGCCGGCAAGGTGCTGCAGCCCGATCTGCTGATGGGCCAGGCCCAGGGCGGCATCGCCATGGGCATTGGCTACGCGCTGCTGGAGGACCTGCCGCTGGAAGCCGGCGGCGCCGGCGACGGGCGCTGGAACCTCGACCGCTATCAGGTCGCGCTGAGTGGAGATATGCCATTGGCGCGCATGAGCATCACGCCGCTGCCGACCACCGAGACCACGGCCAAGGGCATTGCCGAAGCGGTGCTCTGCCCCATCGCCCCGGCCATCGGCAACGCCATCGCCCACGCGACGGGGAAGCGCTTCCGTTCCCTGCCCATCACCGCCGCCGACATCGAGAAGGCCCTGTCATGAGCGACCACGTTCACGTCCAGTTCCACGTCAATGGCCGGCCCGTCAAGACCGAGGTGCCGACCGACCTGCCCCTTATCGACTTCCTGCGCGAGGAGCTGGGCCTGTCCGGCACGCGGCTGTGCTGCGGCATCGGCGTCTGCAAGGCCTGCACGGTGGCCGCGCGCCGGGCGCCGACCAGCCAGGCCCAGCCCATGCTGGCCTGCTCCACGCCGGTGGCCCTGCTGCAAGGCCAGAGCATCACGACGGTGGAGGGCACCGGCAGCATGGAGAAGCCCAGCGCCGTGCAACAGGCCTTCCTCGACCATTTCGCCTTCCAGTGCGGCTATTGCACGCCGGGTTTCGTCATGGCGACCGAGATGCTGCTCGGGCGCCTGCGCGCGCAGCCGGTGAGGCGCGACCAGCTCGACGCCGCCATCGAGGACGCCGTCGGTCAACACATCTGCCGCTGCACCGGCTATGCCCGCTACCACCAGGCCATACGCGCGGTGGTGCTGGCGGAGAAAGGGCTGGTGGTGGCATGAGAGCGCTGTTGCTGCTGCTGCTGGCCGGCGCCGCCCAGGCCGAGACGTTGTTCGAGTACGGGCGCCAGTGTGCCGAGCAGATCAGCGAGATCCCGGCCTTCGACTGCATGGCAGGCGAGGACATCCCCATCACCGTCGACGGCAAGCCCGTGCCGGCCGACACCGCGCCGCCGCGCTGCGACCGGCCGTCGCTGCTGCCCCAGGCCAATGCGCAAAGCCAATGCGTGCCCGGCAGCCGTGCCCTGGTGCTGCGCGACGACAAGACGGCCCAGATCAGCGCGATCTGCCGCAAGCAAGTTGCCCGGCCCGCGGGCAGCCCGCTGTTCGACGAGATCAATGTCATCTCGCACAGCCTCAAAGATGGCAAGACCTGCTGGTTCACCGCCAAGGCCAAGGCGCCTTTGAGCGCGGCCACCGGCATCGACGGCCGTGCCGTGCCCTCGCCTAGCACCTTGAAGCGCCCGGCGGTGCCTGCCGACAAGGTCTGGCAGGCGCCGCATCAAGTGGCCTGGAGCCAGCCCGCCTGCGTGAACTGCCACGACAGCGGGCCCTTCATGTACAGCCCCTACATCGCGCAGACGACGCAACTGCCGGGCGACCCCTTTGGCTTCTACCAGCCCAAGGCCATCGGCGAGGACTTCAAGCGCGCCTGGGCGCGGCTGAACGCCTTCGGCATCACGACGCGTGGCAACACCTGCACGGCCTGCCATCGCATGGGCAATATGAACTCCTGCCAGGTGGCCATGCAGCAGTCCACCGGCCATGCGCCCCAGGAAGGCGGCGACGAGTGGTCGAAGAAATTCCCGCAATCGCACTGGATGAGCCCGGGCAATCTGCACAGCCAGGCGCAGTGGGACGAGCAGTTCAGCGCGAGCCTGAAGAAGCTGGCGGCGTGCTGTGCGGATCCGAAGGGGGCGGGGTGCAGGATCGTGGAGTACGGAGCCAGGCGATGAAGCGCGGCAGACCATGGCGAGGCTTCATAGGGCTGGCTTTCCTGGCGATGGCGGGTTCTCCGTGCGGGGCTGCTGAGCCGCGCATCGAAAGGCCCGACTTCACCTTGCAAGTCCAGCTCGATGAGCCTGCCAGGCAATACCTGAAGACCCACCAGGAGTCAGTAAGGATGGGAGTCTCCATGGCCGATATCGTCGGACCGGGCGGCGTCTACCTGGCCTATCTGAAGCATGAAGCGCGGGATTCCTTTTCGCTGCACATCAGCGGCGTGGCCTTCGATCCGGCGGCAGTGAAGCGGCTGAAGACGACGGACTACGAAGTGCTGGTGAATGTCTATTCAGGTCGCCGCAAGCTGGACATGAATGTGCTGGATTGCGATCTGCTGCAGGGACCCATCAGCCAGCTGCAGGGGCAGGTGCACAAGATCGAGTGCCGCCTCGGCAAGTGGGCGCCTCGCTGAGGTAGCAGACGACGTCTCGCACACAGGATCTACCCATGCGCTTCACCCACCGCCACGCCACCGAGGCCGACCTGGCTCGCATCGTCGAGATCTACAACGCCGCCGTCGCGACGCGCAGCTGCAGCTGCGACCTCGACCCCATCACCGTCGAGGCGCGGCGCGCGTCCTTCCTGAAGCACACGCCCGACCACCGGCCGCTGTGGGTGGCCGAGGATGCCGACGATCCGGCTGCCGGCGTCATCGGCTATCTGGGCTTCTTCCACTTCATGAACGAGCGCCCCGGCTATTTCATGACGGCCGACCTGGCCGTCTATCTGCATCCGGACTATCAGCGCTGCGGCCAGGGCAGCTATCTGCTGGAGCAGGCGATTGCCGCCGCGCCCGGCCTGGGCATCGAAGTGCTGAGCGCCACCATCTTTGCGTCCAACGCCGGCAGCATCCGCCTGTTCGAGAAGCACGCCTTCGAGCGCTGGGGCTTCATGCCCCGCGTAGCCCGGCTGGAGGGCAGCGAGCGCGACCTGGTGCTGATGGGGCGGCGGCTCTACGGCTGAGAGTCAAGCGCGCAAGAAGCGCATCAGCCGGCCGCGATAGTCCGCGCGGCCGGCGCCGGCGCTCAGCAGCACCTCGCCGAACTCGAACCCCAACGCCGCCATGCGCCGCACGAAGGCCGTGCGGTTGCCGCGGTTGGGGTCGACGATGAGGAGCTCGCAGCGCGGCAGCGTGTGCTTCTCAATGAAGGCCGCCAGCGCACCGCCGTCGTCGCGTTCGTAGAGCACGTCGCTGCCGATGATGAGGTCAAAGCGACCCTGTACACGTGGCGCGCCGCGCTCTGCGATCACGGCGTCCTCGCTCCAGTCGCCGTGGCAGTAGCGCATCGGCGCCATCTCGTTCAGGCGCAGGTTCTCCAGCAGGAAGGCGCCGGCCAGCGGATGGATGTCGCTGGCCGTGACCTCCGCGCCGCGCCGGTGGCAGACCAGGCTGGCCAGGGCCAGGCCGCAGCCGATCTCCAGGATGCGCTCGCCGTCCGTCAGGGGGCGGATCGCCATCGTGGCGGCCAGGTGCAGCCCGGAGGGCCAGACCTGGCCGAACAGCGACCATTGCGCGGACGAGATGCCCAGGGCTTCGGCCGCACCGGCGGGGTCGGCGAATTGCTGGTGGTCCAGCAGCGAGCGGATCTGCAGATCCGCCGCGCCATCGATGGCGAGTGTCTGGACTTTGACTTCATAGCCGGGCATGCGCCCTCCGGGTTGACCTGTGTTCGAGCGCAATGCGACACGGGGAGGTCAGCGCCGCTGTTCATTCACAGCGGCCGGGCGACAGGCCGGCGGGGCAAGACGATGGCGGCCGCGCAGCGTGCGGCCGTGGAGCAGTGTAGGCCGCTCAGCTCATCAGGCTGTAGGGACCGCCGCGTTCCAGGGCCTTCTGGTAGGCCGGCCGCGCGTGGATGCGCGCCAGGAAGTCTTTCAGCTTGGGATAGCCGTCCATCGAGCCGCGTGCCGAAGCGGCCTCCACCGGGAAGCTCATCTGCACATCCGCTGCCGAGAATTCGGCGCCGGCAAACCAGGGCCGCGTGGCCAGTTCCGATTCGAGAAAGGCCAGCTGACGGTCGATGTTGGGCTGCACGAAACTGGACAGCACCTTGTCGGCAATGCCCTTGGCAATCGGCTTGACGAAGAAGGGCATGGGCGCGCGCTTGACCTTGTTGAAGACCAGCTTCATGACCAGCGGCGGCATGGCCGAGCCTTCGGCGAAGTGCATGAAGTAGCGGTAGTGCAGCAGATCCTGCTCGCCCGTGGGCTTGAGCCGCCCCTGGCCGTGGCGGTCCGCCAGGTATTCCAGGATGGCGCCGCTCTCGGCCACCGTCAGCCCGCCGTCGGTGATGACGGGCGACTTGCCCAGCGGGTGCACCTTGAGCAGTTCCGGCGGCGCCAGCGAGGTCTTGGCGTCGCGCTGGTAATGCTTGATCTCGTAGGGCAGGCCGAGTTCTTCGAGTAGCCACAGCACGCGCTGCGAGCGGGAGTTGTTGAGGTGGTGGACGGTGATCATGGGGCCGAGTGTAGGCAGGCTGCTAGCGTGGCTCTTCAGCGGCAAGGCTTCTCAGCGTCTCCAGCTGCCAGTCGAACTCGGGCTGGAAGGACTCACGCTGCTGCACGGCGCCATAGCCGCCCTCGCCGTAGACAGTCGCATACGCCGCATACTCGGCCGCACGGAGCGCACGGCCTGCCAGAGCATTGGCGACGGCGTAGGAGGCCGACACGGCGGCGTGGCCCACGCCGTCCAGAGAGCGCGAACCGGGATGGTGATTGGCCAGGCTGGCGGCCTCGGTTGCAGCCGCTTCCAGCTCGGCCTGCGAAGCGCCGTCGGCCACATGGCGGGCCAGCGTGTCCAGGCAGGCGATGACGGCCGGGTCCTCGAGCAGATGCCTCACCCGCTGCGCGCAGGCCAGGCCGAAGCGCAGGCTCAAGCCGCGTCGGGCCGGCACATCCAGCGCCAGCTCGCGGGCCAGGCGGTCGAGGGCGTCGTTCATGCGGGCAAGTTTAGGCAGATGGGATTGCCTCGTGCTGCCGCGGCCGGCTACGCTGCGGCGCGGCAATCCATGCCGAGGAGGGCGCCATGGCTCAATGGCCGACATTGGAAATCGCCAAGCTCATCGTCGGCGTGCTGACGCCGCTGTCGGTTGCGCTGCTGGGCTGGTTCGTCAGCAGCCAGCTCAAGCGCCTGGACCTGGCCAACTGGACCAACCAGAAGCTCATCGAGAAGCGCCTGGCCATCTACGACGAGATCGCGCCGCGGCTGAACAAGCTGCTGTGCTTCTTCACCTGGGTGGGCTACTGGAAGACGGTCTCGCCCGCCGAGGCCATCCAGGCCAAGCGCGAGCTGGACCGCACCCTCAACATCTACCGCCACGTCTTCGAGGCCGAGGTCTACGAGGCCTACCAGGCCTTCATCGGGGCGCTGTTCGAAACCTACACGGGCGCCGGCCATGACGCGCGGCTGCGGGCCCTGATCTGGGGTCCCGACGGCGACCGCCGCAGCGACTGCGGCTACACCTGGGACGAGTCCTGGACGGCCAGCTTCTCGGAGCCGGGTGCTGCCGCCGGCAAGCCGGAAGTACGCGCCAGCTACAAGGCGCTGATGGCAGCCCTGACGCGTTCACTCGGCGTGGCCACGCCAGACCACGCCGCCCGTTGAGCGCGTCAGGCCTTGGCCAGCTCGTCGTCCGGCGCCAGCAGGCGGCCAAACACCAGCTTGACCAGCAGCAGGCCGACGCCGGCGGCGGCCACCAGCACGGCGTGCAGGCCCCAGAACTGCGAGCCCGGCATCACTTCCAGCAGGCCGGCCAGCCAGCCGACGAAGGTGTTTCCGAAGAACAGGTGCAGGTAGTAGAGGCCGATCATGACGCCCTGCAGGCCGCGCGGCGCGGCGCGCGAGTACAGGGCCAGGCCCACCGGCATGATGTTGGCGAAGCCGATGTCGTTGACCAGGGTGTAGGCAAAGGTCCACAGGATGCTGATCTTGCCGCCACCGGCTTCGATGGCGAAGGCGGGGATCAGCAGCAGCAGCGGCGCGCCGGCCGCCACGAAGGAGCCCAGGGCCATCTTGGTGACTTCGTCGGGCTCGCGGCGGCGCGTGGCCCACCAGCGCCAGAAAGCGATGGAGCCCAGCATGGTGACGAAGCTCACCGTGGCATCGACGGCCTGCAGCCAGGTCACCGGTACCTCGAAGCCGCCCACGTTCATGTCCATGTGCTGCTGCGACCACAGTGGATAGGCGTTGTTGAACTGCTGGTTGCCGACGATGGACAGCATCAACAGCGGGATCATGGCCACCAGCAGGGCCACCTGCAGCGCGCCGCGGCGGCCGATGGGGGGCCGGGGTTCCGCCTTGTTCGCTTCGCGCTTGGGCTCGGGCGGCAGGTGGCGGCGGCCGGCCAGGTAGACGAACAGCCCGATCAGCATGCCCACGCCGGCCGAGCCGAAGCCCCAGTGCCAGCCCACCCGCTCGCCCAGCGTGCCGCAGACGATGGGCGCGGCGATGACGGCGATCTGCACGGCCAGCATGAAGATCTGGAAGGCGCTGGCGCGGCGCTTGTCGCCCGGGGCGTAGAGGTCGCCCACCTGGGCGGCGATATTGCCCTTGAAGCAGCCCACGCCCAGCAGCAGGCAGCCCAGGGCCGGCAGCAGCGCCGTCTCGAAGGCCATCAGGAAGTGGCCGGAGGCCATCAGCAGGGCGCCGATGACGACGGTGCGGGTGCGTCCCAGCACGCGGTCGGCCAGCAGGCCGCCGAAGATGGGCGTCAGATAGACCAGGCCGACGTAGAGGCCGAACACGGCCGAGGCCAGCTGCTGCGGCGAGCGCGGGCCGGTGACGTTCTCGATGGCATGGCGCAGCGCGTCGATGCCGGTCACGTTGGCGATGTGGGCCGGCAGGAACAGGTAGTTGCTGAGGTAGAGCACCAGCAGGGCCTGCATGCCGTAGTAGCTGAAGCGTTCCCACAGCTCGCAGAAGGACAGCCAGCCGAGGCCGGCGGGGTGGCCCAGGAAGGACCGGTCGTGGCGGGCGCGCTCGTCGCTTGTGGCGTCGGCGGCCGCGGTCAGGGTGGCGGAGGTCAAGGGGGTGTCCCGGGACATTGAGAAAGCCGAGACTGTCCACGCCCGCGGCCCGGCTGGCAATGCGCAGTCGCCCGCGGGTGACTGGCGTCATGGGTGTCATGTCCGGCCGACACAATCCGGCAATATGAGTTCGACCCCTTCCCGCGTCCTCGTCACCGGCGGCAGTGGCTTCATCGCCGGCGTGCTGATCCGCCAGCTGCTGGCCGCCGGTTGGCAGGTCCACACCACCCTGCGCGACCTGAAGCGCGAAGCCGGCCTGCGCCAGCTGCTGGGCGTGGGCGCCAGCGAGCAGCTGCGCTGCTTTGCCGCCGACCTGACCGCTGACGCTGGCTGGGCCGACGCCGCGGCGGGCTGCAGCCATCTGGCCCATCTTGCATCGCCGCTGCCGGTGGGCGCGCCGCGCGACGCCAATGAACTCATCGTCCCGGCCCGCGACGGCGCGCTGCGGGCGCTGAGGGCGGCGCGCGATGCCGGCGTGCGGCGGGTCGTCATGACCTCCTCCGTCGCGGCCATCTCCTACGGCCATGGCCGCGGCGACCACCACTTCACCGAGGACGACTGGACGCAGCTGCAGACGCCCGGCATCCCGCCCTACGTCCAGTCCAAGACCATCGCCGAGCGCGCCGCGCGCGACTGGGTGGCGCGCGAGGGCGGCGGGCTGGAGTTCTGCACCGTCAACCCGTCCGTCGTGCTGGGGCCGGTGGCCAGTGCCGACTACTCGGCCAGCGTCGTCATCGTGCAGAGCCTGCTGCGCGGCAAGATTCCGGCCCTGCCCGACATCGGCTTCGGCATCGTCGACGTGCGCGACGTGGCCGAGCTGCACTGGCGCGCGCTGTCGGCGCCGCAGAGCATGGCCGACGAGCGCTTCATCGCCTGCGGCGGCTTCCTGTGGCTGCGCGAGATCGCGGCCATCCTGCGCGCCGAACTGGGCGAACAGGCGCGGCGTGTGCCGACGCTCAACATGCCCGACTGGGCCGTGCGGCTGCTGGCCAAGGTCAGCCCGGCGGTGCGCGCCGCCGCCAGCGAGCTGGGCACGGCGCGGCACCAGGATTCGAGCCATGCGCGCGAGGTGCTGGGCTGGGTGCCGCGGCCGCCGCGCGAGGCCATCGTGCAGACGGCGCGGGACCTGATCGCGCTGGGCGTGGTCTAGGGGCGCTCGCCGCCCGACTTGAGCGCCTGCACGGCCGCGTGCTCGCTGGCCATGCGCTGCTCCTTCGCCCGGGCCTGGGCGAGGGTGGGGACGTTCATCTCGAGGCGGATCTGGTCGGGCACGTTCGGGTCGATCGGCCCCAGCGTCGGCGGGCGGCTGGGATGGCTGCTGCGGAACTGCGTGCCGTAGCGCTGCGGCCGGCCGATGCTGCGCAGGAAGCGGTCCATGCTGGCGGCAGCCAGGAACCGGGCCTGCAGCTCGCCCTTGCCGAGAGCGATGACGCACAGGTCGTGGGCCAGCAGATAGTCGTCGGGCTCCGACGCATGCTGCATGACCATGGCCGCGTGGAAGTAGTCGGCACCGGTTTGCAGGGCCCCGCCGGGGCCGCGCGGCGTGAGGCGCGGGGGGGGTGGCGCCGCGCGCAGGGGGCGCGCCGCCCCGGCGCAGGTGGTGGCGGCCGCCCGGGCCCCCCCCGC
>CBHWBD010000072.1:0-22890 GCA_966111775.1 uncultured Comamonadaceae bacterium
TGTATGTGCTGGACGAGCCCAGCATCGGCCTGCACCAGCGCGACAACGACCGCCTCATCGCGACGCTGAGGCGCCTGCGCGACCTCGGCAATTCGGTGCTGGTGGTGGAACACGATGAGGACGCCATCCGCGCGGCCGACTGGGTGCTGGACCTCGGCCCCGGCGCCGGCGTGCATGGCGGCCAGGTCATGGCCCAGGGCACGCCCGATCAGGTGGCGGCCAATCCGCAGTCGCTGACCGGCCAGTACCTGAGCGGCGCGGCGCGCATCGAAGTGCCGGTGGCACGCCACAAGGCCTCGGGCGAGGTGATGCGCATCGTCAATGCGCGCGGCAACAACCTGAAGGGCGTGACGGTCGAGATCCCCGTGGGCCTCTTCACCTGCGTGACCGGTGTGTCCGGGTCGGGCAAGAGCACCCTGGTCAACGACACCCTGTACGCCGCCGTCGCCAAGAAGCTTTACCAGAGCCACGCCGACCCGGCGGCCCACGACGAGATCGAGGGCCTGGATGCCTTCGACAAGGTCATCAACGTCGACCAGTCGCCCATCGGCCGCACGCCGCGCTCCAACCCGGCCACTTATACCGGCCTGTTCACGCCCATCCGCGAGTTGTTCGCCGAGATGAACACGGCGCGCGAACGCGGCTACGGCCCGGGGCGCTTCAGTTTCAACGTCGCCGGTGGCCGCTGCGAGGCCTGCCAGGGTGATGGCGTGCTGAAGGTGGAGATGCACTTCCTGCCCGACGTCTATGTGCCCTGCGACGTCTGCCAGGGCCGGCGCTACAACCGCGAGACGCTGGAGGTGCTCTACAAGGGCAAGAACATCACCCAGGTGCTGAACATGACGGTGGAGGACGCCTTCGAGCTCTTCAACGCCGTGCCCACTCTCGCGCGCAAGCTGCAGACACTGCTGGACGTGGGCCTGGGCTATGTGAAGCTGGGCCAGAGCGCGACGACGCTGTCGGGCGGCGAGGCCCAGCGCGTCAAGCTGGCGCTGGAGCTGAGCAAGCGCGACACGGGGCGCACCCTCTACATCCTGGACGAACCGACCACCGGCCTGCATTTCGCCGACATCGCCTTGCTGATGAAGGTGCTGCACCAGCTGCGCGACGCGGGCAACACCATCGTCGTCATCGAGCACAACCTGGACGTCATCAAGACGGCCGACTGGCTCGTCGACATGGGGCCGGAAGGTGGCTCAGGCGGCGGCACCCTGCTGGTGGCCGGCACGCCCGAGGACGTGGCGGCCTGCGAGGCCAGCCACACGGGGCGCTATCTGGCGCCGCTGCTCAGGAAGCGCTGATCAGGGCCTGCGCTGGCGGGCTCGGAAGATGACGACCAGCAGGCCCAGGGCAATCATGGCCCAGGTGCCGGGCTCGGGCACGGCCGGCGTATGGGGCAGGTCGGTGGTCACCGTACCGGGCGGCAACGGCGGCATGCCGGTGATGACGGGGCCAGGGCCGCCGGTCAGGAGCGAACCGCGCGGGACGGGTGCGCTGGCCAGTGTTGGCACGCCGGACGTGGCGGCGAAGCTGTCCGGTGCCGCGGCGGGGGCCGGGCCGGCAGCCGGCGCTTCGAATTCCAGGGGCGCGGTCTCCTGGCCCTCGCGGGTCGACGAGGCGACGTTGGCGGCGCGCGCGGGCGCGACGGCAGTGGGTTTGTCCAGGCGGCGGATGCGGCTGACGTTGCGGCAGACGGTGGGCACGAGGATGCACTGGCCGTCCTCGCAATAGACCAGGCCGCGCTCCTGCGTCGTGGCGGTCCACTTGGTGCGTGTCACGGTGCGGCAGATGGCGCCGGGGCCGAAATGCATGTCGCGGATCTCGGGGGCGTAGCTCGCCTTGCCTGTGATGCCGTCGCGTTCGATGACGGCGATGTCGTCATAGCTGCGCGCCTTCATCCGGGCCTTCAGCTTTTCACGCGTGGCGGCCGGGATGTCCTTGTAGTGATCGACCGCCGCGACCACGTCACCCATGAAAGGGTTGACGCCCGGACGGTCCCAGCTGCACTGGGGCAGCGTGGAGCCGGCGGACACGGCGAGAGCGAGCGTGGCGATCAGGGACATGCGGGGCCCAGAAAAGGGTCGCGCCCGAACCAGGGCGCATGCCCCTAGTATTAGGGAGTGCGAGGGTTTGTACTCGTTGAAGACCCGCAAAGCGGGGGTGGGCGCGGAGTGCGATAAATCACGCAAATCCTTGAAAACGATTGGCAGTCGCACAGCACCGGGCAACCCGGTCATTGCTGCTATCGTGCCTGCCGCTGTTCCTGCCCCCAGACTCCCCCATGCCCGACCGCGCCGCGCCGCTGGTGCTCTACGTCGAAGACGACCGCATCCACCTGATCCTGATGGAGGAGGTGTTCCGGCTGCTGCCGGATTGGGATTTGCGCATGGTGGAAACGGGCGCCGAGGCCTTGGCGGCGCTGGCGGAGTGCCCCCCGGCCCTGGTGCTGGTGGACATGCACCTGCCCGACATGACGGGCCTGGAGCTGCGTGCACGCGTGGCCGCCGATGCAGCCCTGACCGAGGCGCTGCGAGACGTGCGCTGGGTGGCCCTGTCGGCCGACAACCCCGGTGCCGTCGTGCGTGCCGCCCGCGCGGCGGGCTTTGACGACTACTGGCTCAAGCCCATCGACGTGCCGGTGCTGCAAGCCGGTCTACGCAAGCTGCTGGGCTGAAGACATGTGAGCCCCTCGCCCGGTCGCGCACCGCTGAACGCGGGCCCGACCAGTCGGTCCCCCGAGGGGACGGCGATGCATGCCGGGTCGACCGGCATGCACATCGCCTGCGGGCCGGCTAGGGAGCGGCCCGGCGCTCGGCCCGCAGTGCGAGCTCGATGCCCTTGATTCGGACAAAAAAAAGCCCGCTGGAGGCGGGCTTGCGTTGACGAGGCCGCGGCAAGCGCGGCGCCGCTTCACTTCAGGTGGCTGTTGATCAGCTTGGTCATCTCGAACATGTCGGCCTTGGCCTTGCCGAAGATTTCCTTCAGCTTGGCGTCGGCGTTGATGACGCGCTTCTGCAGCTCGTCCTGGAGCTTGTTCTTCTTGATGTATTCCCAGACCTTCTTGGTCACGTCGGTGCGCGGCAGGGGTGCTGCGCCGACGATGGCGGCCAGGGCCGCGCTGGGGGTCAGTGCCTTCATGAAGGCGGCGTTGGGCGTGCGCTTCTTGGCGGGGGCTGCGGCCTTCTTGGCCGGAGCTGCCTTCTTCGCAGGCGCGGCCTTCTTGGCCGGAGCTGCCTTCTTGGCAGCAGGCGCCTTCGCGGGCGCCGCCTTCTTCGCCGGTGCGGCCTTCTTTGCCGGTGCCGCCTTCTTCGCGGGCGCGGCCTTCTTCGCAGTTGCCATGTCGATTCACTCCATCAAAGGTTGTTGATGTGCCGGGCCCGGGTGAAGGCCGCGTAAGCCTTCAATACTCTCTAGCACCCTGCGGCGGCGATGGTACTGCGCTCCCCAGGGGAAGAGAAGGCTTTCATAGAGGGGATGACCCGCAGAGGCCCATGAAATCGACCCTTTGAGGCCCTGCATGTCGCGAGGCCGCATCACTTGGGCCTTCTCGAGGCTTGCAGTCAGCTCACATCGTCGCCATCGGGGGCGCGCTTCGAACCGCTGAACATCGCGCCGACGAGGTTCTCGCGATGCCGCCAACTCGTCACGATGACACCGCCGAGGTGGCCGATGAAGAGGGTGGCGATGCCCCAGGCCAGCCAGGCATGCAGGTCCGACAGCCACTCGTAGCCCCACAGCCAGTCGGTCGTGTAGAGCCAGCCGGTGAGCGACAGCGCCGCGGCGGTGGACCACAGCGCCAGCACCATCCATCCACCCAACGGGTTATGGCCGATGTAGCGCGGCTCATGGCCGGCGCGCATCGAGCGGGCGTAGGCCAGCACGTCGCGCGGGCTGCGCACGAACTGCGCGAGGCGCGCATAGCGGCCGCCGGTGAAGCCCCAGATCAGCCGCAGCGCCACGGCCGCGGCGGCCACATAGCCGGCGGTGTGGTGCCATTCGTCGAAATGGCTCGGCGGCCAGTGGCCGCTGATCCAAGCGGTCGCGACGGCGGCCGCCAGCGTCCAGTGCAGCAGGCGAACGAGGCCGTCCCAGACGCGGATGCGCATCGGGCTTACTTCTTCTCGGCGGTGTGCTCGCCCTCCGGGTAGACGCGCTCGAAGGTCTTGGGATTGAAGAAGGCCTCGGCCTTCTTGCCGGCGCCATCGAAGCCGTAGACCTCGTAGCAGCCGTTGTAGTTCTTCACCACGCGGACCTTCCAGCCTTCGCCTTCCAGCTTTTTCTGCAGCTCCATCTGCGGCTTCTTCTCTTCCTGGGGCATGGCCGGGCAAGACACGTTGCCGTGGGCGAAGGCGGCGGAGGCGGTGACAGCGAGGAGCAGGGGGGCCAGGAATTTCATGGGGAGTCCTTCAACGGAAGTTGCCGGGCCAGAGCAGCGCCGGGCCGGCGTCGGCGAGAGTCTTGCAGCCGGAGAGGGCCATGGCGATCTCCAGCTCGTCGCGCAGCAGTCGCAGCGCATGGGCCACGCCAAGAGCGCCGCTGGCGGCGAGGGCGTGGACATAGGGGCGGCCCAGCAGCACGGCGTTGGCGCCGAGGGCCAGGGCCTTGAGCACGTCGGTGCCGCGACGGATGCCGCCGTCGACGAGCAGTGGCACGTCGGGACCGAGGGCCGCGCGCAGTGGCGGCAGCAGTTCGGTGGTGGCGGGCAGCGTGTCAAGCGCCCGGCCGCCATGGTTGCTGACGATGAAGCCGCTCACGCCGCGGGCGATGGCCTCGCGCGCATCGTCGGCATGGGTGACGCCCTTGAGCAGCAGCGGCAGGCGGCTTTCCGAACGCAGCCAGTCGAGCTGCGCCCAAGTCGCTGCACGCGGCATCAGCCCGGCGAAGAGCGCGCTCTGGCCGGGCTGCAGGTTCAGCGGCTTCTTGAGCCCGCCGAGGTTGACGGCGCGGATGTCGTCGGGCAGCTTGAAGCCGGTGCGGCGTTCGCGGTCGCGCGCACCGTGCACGGGCGCGTCGACAGTCAGCACCAGGGCCTGGAAGCTGGCGGCTTCGATGCGCTTCAGCAGGGCGCGCATGAATTCGCGGTCGTCGCGCCAGTAGAGCTGGAACCAGAGCGGACCGGCGGACGCGTCCGCCAACATGGGCGCCGCGACGGCCTCCATTTCGACGCTGGCCTGGGCGCTGAGGATGAGGCCGGCCTCCTGGGCCGCGGCGGCATGGGCGATGGCCAGCTCGCCGTCGGCATGGAAGAGGCGCTGGTAGGCGATGGGGGCCAGCAGGATGGGATGACGCAGTTCGCGGCCGAGCAGGCTGACGCGTGTGTGGCCGCCGGACAGGTCGCGCAGCACGCGGGGCTGCAGTTGGATGGCGTCCCAGGCGCCGCGGTTGGCGCGCAGCGTGATCTCGTCGGCCGCGCCGCCATTCAGATAGGCCCAGGCGGCCGCATCGACGCGGGCCCGGGCGGGCGCTTCGAAGTCGGCCAGATTGGCCAACCCATCCGGGAGGGATTCGATGCGCGGTGCCGTCACGTGTCGGCCCACATCCTGAGGAGGTTGTGATACGTGCCGGTGAGCTGGACCAACTCTTCCGTCTCGCCCAGTTCGCCGCGTAGCTTCATCAGGCTCATGTCCATCTCGTAGAGCAGGCGGCGCTGCTCGTCGGCGCGCACCATGCTCTCGATCCAGAAGAAGCTGGCCAGGCGCGCACCCCGCGTGACGGGCTCGACGCGGTGCACGCTGGTGCCGGGGTAGACAACCATGTCGCCGGCCGCGAGCTTGACGCGCTGCTCGCCGTAGCTGTGCTCGATGACGAGTTCGCCGCCGTCGTAGTCGGCGGGCTCGCTGAGGAACAGGGTGCAGGAGATGTCGGTGCGCACGCGCTGCACGCCGCCGGGCAGATAGCGCACGGCCTGGTCGACATGGCTGCCGTAGGCGTTGGCGGCGCCCGAGTAGCGGTTGAAGAGCGGCGGCAGCACGCGCTTGGGCAGCGTGGCGGAGAAGAAGACGGGATGCTTCTCCAGCGCCTGCAGCACCAGGGCCTGCAGCTCGCGGTGGGGCTCGCTGCCGGGCTGCAGCTGCTCGTTGTTCTTGACCTGGGCGGCCTGGCGACCGGCGGTCGTGCGGCCATCGGCCCAAGGGGCGATGGCCAGCAGTTCGCGGGCGCGAGCCACGCCGGCAGCGTCGAGGATCTGGGGGATCTTCAGCAGCATGGTTGGGGCGCGGGCGAGGGACTAGGCTTTGGGGGTCAGAACTTGTAGGTGCCCGTCAGCGCGACGACCCGGCCCTTGCCGGGCACGTAGTGGCCCGTGTAGAGGGTGTCGGCATAGAGCTTGTTGGCGACATTGTCGACGTTGAGGCGGAACAGCAGCGCGTCCTCGACGACCGCGTACTCGGCCATCAGGTTGGCGATGATGAACTTGGGGGCGTAGAAGCCGGGGTTGCGGTTGGGCTGCTGGCCGCTGCGCGCGTTGACGCCGCCACCGACGCGCCATTGCGGCGTGAGCTTGTAGGTCGTCCACAGGCTGCCGGAATAACGCGGCGTCAGTGAGGGCCGTGAACCCCGGCCTTCGGCGCCTTCGGCGGCGACGTCGATGACGGCCGTCGGCATCCAGGTGAAGTTGCCGAAAACTTCCCAGTCGGCCGTGATGCGGCCGGTGATGTCGACGTCGATGCCCTGCGCGTGGCGTTTGCCGGACAACTCGACCAGGTTGGTCAGCGGGTCGGTATTGCGCTCATGCAGCTTGGTGGCGCGGAAGATGCCGAAGCGCGTCGTCAGCTTGCCGTCGGCCGAGTCGTACTGGCCGCCGAGCTCGAGGTTGACCGACTTCTCGGGCGGGATGTTGGCGTTGGCGGCGCTCAGCGAATAGGTGTCGCCCGAGGTGTTGAAGGACGTAGCGCCCATCAGGTGCAAGGACAACTGGGCGCTGGGTTGGAACAGCACGGCGGCGCGCTTGCTCCACTCCGAGACGCGCATCGCATAGGGCTGGGTCGTGACCGGCGTCGCGGCGTTGGCGGGGATGTTGTAGACGCTGTAGTCGCCGTCGAGCCTGTCGTAGCGCAGGCCGGCCAGCACCTTCCACATCGGCGCGACCTGGATCAGGTCCTGCACATAGGCGCCATAGCCTTTGGAGACATAGTCGTTGTTGGTGCGGAAGCTGCGCTTGCCTTCGTCGATCCAGGCGCCGTCGTCCGGTGCGCCGATGGTGGTGGTCGGCTTGGTCGGCACGATGCCGCCCTGGGCCGCCGAGTAGGCCGCGTAGACCTGCTTCTTTTCCTGCGAGAAGTCCACGCCGGTCTGCAGGTTGTGGTCCATGCCGGCGGCCTTGAACTTGGCGCTGAGGTCGCTCTGCGCGGTGACCGTCTGCATGTCCTGCACCTTGAGTTGGGTGCCGCGGTTGATGACGGCGTCGGGGCCGAAGGTGTCGAGAGACACGGCCACCTTGGTGGGCTGCAGGTTGGCCGCGGCGAAGCGAACGGTGCCGGCGCGCTGGTCCCGCGTGTAGGACGCATAGCGGGCCTTGGTGACGAGCTCGACGTTGGGGCTGAAGCGGTGGGTGTGGGTCAGCATGCCGTAGTTGGCCGAGCCCTTGTTGTAGTCGCTGGCCATGCCGTAGTAGGCCGTCGGGTCCAGCGGCAGCAGCGTCGTCGCGCTGGTGGGCGCGGTCAGCGTCGGCTTGATCCAGGGCATGCCGTAGTTCATGCCGTTGTTGTTGTCCAAGGCGTACAGGGTCAGGCTGAATTCGTCCTGCTCGTCGATGCCCCAGCGCAGGTTGCCGGCGAGGCCGCGCTTGTCAAGCGAGGTGCCGGCGCCGTCGTTGTCGGCATCGGTGGCCATCACGCCGACGCGCAGCGCCGACGTTTCGCCCAGGCGCTTGTTCAGGTCGCCGACGAGGCGCATGCCGCTGTGGCTGGCCATGGTCACGTCGATCTGGTTCTGGTCGGCCAGCAGGGCCTGCTTGGTGACCTGGTTGACGGCGCCGCCGCTGGAGCCGCGGCCGAACATCAGCGCGCCGGAGCCGCGCAGCAGTTCGACCTTGTCGAGGAAGAAGGTGTCGCGGTCGTAGAAGGCCGGGTCACGCATGCCGTCGATGAAGATGTCGCCGGTGCTCTGCAGCGAGATGCCGTGGATCTTGATGTCTTCCTCGCCGCCTTCGGCCGCCTGGAAGGTGATGCCGGCGGTGTTCTTCAGCACTTCCTTGACGTTGTCGAGGTTGCGGTCGTCGATGAGCTTCTCGGTGACGACGGTCAGCGACTGCGGAATGTCGCGGATGTCCTGCTTGCCCTTGCCGATGCGGGTTTCGGTGGCCTGGTAGCCGTCCTTGCCCTGCGGCTCGACATTGACCTTGGCGCGCACCGTGGGCAGCACGCTCTCCTCCTTGGCGGGCGCCTTCTCGGCGGGAGTGGTCTGGGCCAGGGCGGCCGTGGCCAGGCCGAAGCCGGCGGCAAGGGCGCCCAGGGGCAGCAGGGCCGGAGCCCTGTTCGATTTGTGCTTGCGGGACATGGATGTTTCCGATGGATCGTGGATGGGCATGGCTTTGCCCCTGACGGCGCAAGGCGCCGCCCACGGCATGGCTACTCGGGAAAGGAAAAGGGGGTCAGCGATCGAGTGGGTAGAACACGGGCGCGATGACCTCCCACTCGACGGCCTGGCCGTTTTCCGTATAGGGGACGAAGCGGGCTGCGCGCATGTCCTGCAGCGCCTGCTCGTCCAGGCGGGCAAAGCCCGAAGACTTGGCCAGCGTGATCTCACGCGGCTGGCCGCGCATGTCGACGACGATGCGCAGATGCACGGTGCCGGACTCGCGCAGCCGCCGCGACATCAGCGGCACCGTGGTGTTCGGCTCCTTCAGATAGCGCACCGCGCTGGCCGGGATCTGCTTGATCTGCGGAGCGGGCGGCGGCGTGAGCTGGATGACGGGCGCCGGCGTCGTCTGCACCGGTACAACAGCTGGCGGAGGCGGCGGCAGGGCGGCGACGACGGGAGAAGGTGCCGGTGCCGTCGCGACAGCGATCAGCGGGGGCTCGACCATCGTCAACGCCGGCGCCTGCATCTGCGGCAGTGCAACCGGGATCGGAGGCTGGGGCTTGGGCGGCTCGATCGGCGCGATCAGGCGCACGACGACAGGCGCGACCTGGGCCACCTTGCGGCGCAGGTCCTGCACCTGGCTCAGGCCCCACAGGCCCAGCAGATGCAGGGCGGCGATGCCGACCAGCAGCAGGCGACGGCTGCGCGGCGGGCGCGACATCTCCGCAAAGCTGGGCCGCGGCTGCATCGGGCGCGCCACGGTCGGCCGTGGTGGCACGACAACCGAGGTGGGGGCGACAAAGGCGAGCGGCTTCACGGGCAGGGATTCGATTCAATTCAAGAGAAATCTTAACACGAATGCGAACGATTCCTATTTGACTCCTATCAAGCTGCGGCGGTGGCGCGACACCCGAGCGGGCGCCGCCCGATATGCTCGCGGCCATGACCAAGGTCCTCGTTCGTTGGCTGCTGCTCGCCGGTGCCCTGCTGCTGGTGGCCCACCTCTATCCCGGCGTCATCGTCAAGAGCTTCACGTCGGCGCTGATCGCGGCTTTCGTGCTCGGCCTGCTGAACACGCTGCTGCGCCCGCTGCTGGTGCTGCTGACCTTGCCGGTGACGGTGCTCAGCCTGGGCCTCTTCCTGTTCATCATCAACGCGCTGATGTTCTGGATGGCAGCCACCCTGCTGGACGGCCTGGCCGTGACCGGTTTCGCCGCCGCGCTGATCGGCTCGCTGATCTACAGCCTGTGCGGCATGGTCATCGACGTGGTCATCGAGCGCGTGTTCCCAGCCGACTAGCCGCAGACCATTTCGACACCGGCCCGGGCCAGGGCGGCTAGTTCGCTGCGCGCATCGCCCGCACGGGCGCGCAGCGCCATCGAATGCAGCACCGCCGAGGTGAGCTGGGCGCGCATCGTGGCGTCGGTGCCGGCCGGCAATTCACCCTCATCGACGGCTCGTTGCAGCCGCAGCTCGAAGGCGGCATTGAAGCCCCGCAACGAATCGCCGAGCTGCTGGCGGATGGCCTCGTCGCGCGGCGCCTCGGTGGCCGCGGTGCCGATCAGCAGGCAGCCGCGGGCGGCCTCGTCGGCCGGGTAGTAGAGCTGCAGGGCCAGTTCGTAGACCCGCAGCAGCCCGTCGCGCAGCGAGCGGCCGGCCAGCGCCGCCGCGATGGCCGCGTTGGACTGCTCGGTGTACAGGCGCAGCGCCTGCAGATAGAGCTCGTGCTTGTCGCCGAAGGCGCCGTACAGGCTGGGCCGGTTCAGGCCGGTGGCGGCGCTGAGGTCGTCCATCGACGTCGACGCATAGCCGCGCTGCCAGAAGGCCAGGGTCGCCTGAGCCAGCGTGGCTTCGGTGTCGAAGCTGCGCGGCCGTCCTCGCGGACGTGGCGTGGGCTTCCCTTCTTCGTCTTCAGATTTTTGTACCACGATGAATGAAATTCATTGACGACAGTGAATTCTATTCAATACAGTACAAAAACACTGTTGGAGACCGAGATGGAGTTGTTCTTTTCCCCCATGGCCTGTTCGCTGGCGAGCCGCACCGTGCTGTATGAAGTGGGCGCCGAGGCGCGCTTCACGCAGGTCGACGGCAAGGCCAAGCGCACGCTGGATGGCCGCGACTACTGGCAGATCAATCCGATGGGCCAGGTGCCGGCGCTGCGCACGCCCGAAGGCTGGGTGCTGACCGAGAACCCGGCCGTACTGCAGTACCTCGCCGAAGCCTGGCCTGAGTCGGGCCTGCTGCCCACGGCGGCCGATGCGCGGGCTCGCGTGCGCCAGTGGCTGGGTTTCATCGGCACTGAGTTGCACAAGGCCGTCTTCGTGCCGCTGCTGGACCCCAAGGCCAGCGCCGAGGTGAAGGCCTATTCGATGGACAAGGCGGCCCTGCGCCTGGGCACGCTGGAAGCGCATCTGCAGCAGCATGAGCACCTCGAGGGGAGCTATGGCATCGCCGACATCTACCTGGCCGTCGTGCTGAACTGGGCGCCATATGCGGGCGTCGACCTGGGCGCCTGGCCGGCGGTCAAGGCCTATCACCGCCGCATCGGCCAGCGCGAGGCCGTGGCCCGCGCGCTGCGCGAGGAGTTCGATCTCTACCAGGAGGAGCAGCGCCTGCGCGCCGCTTAATTGGGCAGCTCGACGTCTGGTGGGATATAGCGGCCCTTGTACATCTCGCCGAGGATGGACTGGCGCTCGTAGACCAGGGTGCGCAGGCGGGCGTCGATGACGGAGGCCTCGACCTGGTCGGCGTCCGGGCCGCGCGACTGGCGCAGGCCGGAGCGCAGGCGGTCGATGGCGCCGTTGAGGTCTCCGGCAGCGGCACGCGTCTCCGCCTGGGCGCGCACGGCGCGCAGCGGCTGGCCGAGCTTCTCCCAGATCAGCGCGAGTTCGTGCCAGGCCAGTGCGTCGGTCGGCTCGAGGCTGACATGGGTCTGCAGCGCCTCCGAGGCCTCACGCAGCGCCGGGGCCGACGTGGACGCGGGCCCCGAGGCCAGGGCCAGGCCGACGCGCTGCATCAGCATCGGACGCGAGCGCTCGCCCTGCAGCGAATCCAGCGCGGCGATGCCTTCCAGCGGGCGTCCGCGCGCCTCGGCCAGTTCGGCGCGCAGATAGGTCAGCAGCCGCTTGGCCGCCACGGTCTCGGTGGGGCTGGGGTTGACGATCTGCAGCGTCACCTCGGCACTGCGCAGCGTGGCTTCGGCGCGGTCGAAATTGCGCAGCTTGATCGAGGCCAGCGCCGCGGCGTAGCGGGCGCCCAGCTGCTCGTAGCCGCCGCTCTCGCGGATGTTGCGCGCGCCGGCGTCGTAGTTCTCGAGCACCTTCCAGGCATCCACGCGCGGGTCCATCAGCACGCGGGCGCGCGCGGCCATCAGCGCATGCTCGGCCAGGCCGTGCGGGCGTTCGAAGGGCACCAGCGCGAGCTTGGTGCGCGCGTCGCCGATGCGCTCGCTGGTCAGCGGGTGGGAGCGCAGATACGGGTAGGCGCCGTTGTCCATCAGGTGGTAGGCCTGCTCCATGCGCTCGAACATGCTGACCATGCCGCTCGGTGCGAAGCCGGCCTCGGTCATCACATTGAAGCCGACTCGGTCGGCCTCGCGTTCCATGTCGCGCGAGAAGTTCAGTGACAGCTGAGTGGCCGCGGCCTGGCCCCCGACGATGCCGGCATTGGCCATGTCGATGTTGCCGCGAGAGGCCGCCAGCACGCCGAGCAGCAGGCCGGCGATGGCGACCATGCTGTTGCGCGAATCGCCGGCGATGCGGCGGGCGATATGGCGCTGGGTGATGTGGGACAACTCGTGGGCGAGCACCGACGCGAGCTCGTCGCGCGACACCGTCATCTGGATCAGCCCGAGGTGGGTGCCGACGAAGCCGCCCGGCAGCGCGAAGGCGTTGACGCTGCGGTCGCGTACCAGGAAGGGCTCCCAGGCGAAGCGGGCCTGGGTCTCGTCGCCGATGTGGCCCAGCTTGCGCGCCGCCTTGACCAGCGGGTCCCAGATGCCGTCCAGGTATTCCTGCAGCAGCGGGTCCTGCACATAGTCCGGATCGATGCGGATCTGGCGCATGACCTGGTCGCCCAGGCGGCGCTCGGCGCCGACGTCGAGGTCTTGCGAGACTGCGTCGCCCAGGGCCGGCAGGTTGACCTGGGCACTCAGCGGCGCGCCGGGCAAGGCCAGCGTGGCGGCCGCAAGCAGGGTGAGCAGGGGGCGGGTGGCGAACGACTTCTTCATCAGCAAAAGGCTCCGGCCGGCGCGCAGCCGGCTGCCTATGATGCCTGCAACTCGGTTTCCTGTTTGTTTCCCGGTATGACCACTCCCCTGACTCACTTCGACGCCCAGGGCCAGGCGCATATGGTGGACGTGTCGGCCAAGGCCGAGACGCATCGCGTTGCGGTCGCCGCGGGCGAGATCCGCATGCAGGCTGCGACCTTCGCACTGATCGCCAGCGGCACGGCCAAGAAGGGTGATGTGCTGGGCGTGGCGCGCATCGCGGCCATCCAGGGCGCCAAGCGCTGCTCGGACCTGGTGCCGCTGTGCCACCCGCTGCCGATCACGCGCGTGGCGATCGAGTTCGAGCTGGACGAGGCGGGCAGCCGCGTGCTGTGCCGCGCCCAGGTCGAGACCCTGGGGCGCACCGGCGTCGAGATGGAAGCCCTGTGCGCCGTGCAGGTCGGCCTGCTGACGATTTATGACATGTGCAAGGCGGCCGACCGCGGCATGGTCATCGACCGCGTGCGGGTGCTGGAGAAGCAGGGTGGCAAGTCGGGCGAGTGGCGCGCGATCGAATAGGGCCTATCGCAAGGTCCGCCAGTCGACGACGCCCGAGGCCGGCTGGCACTGCAGCATGGCTGGTGCCGAAGCGGCGTCCTCGCAGGTGGCGAACCAGGTGTCGCCGGTCGGGTTGCGGAACTCGCGCAGGCGGTCGGCGAGGAAGCGTGCGCCTTCCTTGTCTCCCGTCTTCTCCAGCGACTGCGACCAATGCATCAGCAGTCGCGCGTCGATGAGGTTGAAAGCCGTGCGGCGCGCGGCCTCCAGTGCGAGCGGGCCGGGCGCCTGGCTGGTGGCGGCCGCGTAGTCGGCCTGGTGGCTGAAGAACAGCGAGCGCTGGCCGGTCGCGATGCGCTTGCCCAGGGGCTGGGCGTCTTCGCTTGGCGCGTAGATGGCGGCGATGCGCTGGAAGTCCACCACCGCGTACACGCTGCCGGCGACCAGCAGGACACCGATCACCCGCCAGGGCAGGGCGCTCGCCGGCGCATTCGCCGGTTCCGCCGGCAGTGCGAGGCCGAGGGCGAAGCAGGCCGGCAGCAGGAAGTAGGCGTACCAAAGCGGGTACTCGACCAGGCTGTGCAGCGAGATGGCCAACACGATCATCAGCGCTGCGCGGCGTAGCGACGAGTCTTCGTCCGGCGTCGAAGGACTGCGCCAGATTTCCCACGCCCCCCAGGCCAGCACCGGGACAGCCGGCACGGCCCAATGCAGGCCCAGCCATCTGAAGGCAGCGAAGCCCGCGGCCAGCCATGCCACGGCAATGAGCAGCGGCGTGTAGCTTTCCTTGCCGAAGGACGCGTGCCAGGCCTTCGCGACGGCCCAGGTCAGCAGCAACAGCACGGCGGCGGCCCAGGGCAGGCCCAGCTCGACCGCGAGCTGGGAGGCGATGTTGTGGGTGTGATCGAAGAAAGCGATGGGCCGATCCGGAAAGGGCGTCAGGCTCCAGGCAAAGTTGAACTCGCCCCAGCCCACGCCGAGCAGCGGGTTAGCCCGGGTCAGGTCCCAGGCGTCGCGCAGGATGGCCACCCGCGATGGCGAGCCCGCGCCCTCCGACAGCCGCGCGGCGGCGCGGAAGGCATGGCCGCTTTCGGCCGACCACAGGGACATGCCCCACCAGCTGATGCCGAGCATGATCGGCGTGGCCAGCAGGCAGAGCCGGGCGCTGCGCGACAGCCGGCGGTCCACCACGCCCCAGACGGCCAGCAGCGCAATGCCACCGTAGCCGGTACGCGAGGCACTGAGCACGACGGTGAAGACGAAGGCGAACAGCAGCGGCGGCAGCGCGGTCCGCCAGCCGCGCTTCTCCGTGACATAGACAGCGGCGATGGCGGACCACATCATCAGGCTGGCGAGGTGGTTGGGCTGGCGCAGATTGCCCACCGCGCTGCCCACCACGCCGGAGCGCGCAATGAGGGCGCCGTCGGCCCCACCGGGCAGGAAGACCTGCACGAGGCAGATCGCGACCGTCAGCAGGCCTGTGACCAGCAGCCCCCAGCAAAAGGCCTCCGCGGCGAGCTGGCGCGAGCGGGCCGACAGGCCCTGGGCGACGATCAGCACGGCCAGGCCCGCACCGATGACGGCGGTCGCGCTGAATCCCAGCGAGGAGGGCAGGCCGCGCCAGACGACGGAGCTCATCGGTGCGGCCAGCAGCAGGGCCAGCGCCATCGCGGCCGGGCTCTTCAGGCCGGCGCGCCAGTTCGGCGTGAAGCCGGCCCACGCAATCAGCGCCAGGCCCCAGCCCGCCAGGGCCAGCAGTTGGTTGTAGAGCGTGGCGGCCGGGGTCTGGTTGAAGGCCAGCAGCGGCGGCAGGGCGGCAGCGAGGATGAGGCCGAGCGGCGCGGCATCGGATTGCGGCTGGGCGAAGGTCTGGGACGACATGGGCGCGCATGATGGCATGCCCGTACAGCCTCGCCGCGTGCGCCCGTTTTCAGAGCCAGCCGTCGAGCCAGAAGCGCGGATTGTTGGGTTCCGATGCGGGCGATGCCGAGCGTTGGCCCAGGGTGGGGCGCTCCATCTCGAATTCCCGGATGCTGGGATAGACGAACAGGAGCTGAACGATCAGCAAAGCCGACAGCACGAGGCGGCACACGAGCGGCTTTTCCTGCTGCGCCGTGGCCGATGTTGCCGTGGCGGCCTTGGACCCGCTCGCAAACAGCGCGATCGCGAAGCAGATCCACACCTGGGAGACCGGCATCACGAAATTGCCGGAGAAGCAGCCATCGATGGCCAGCGCAAGAACGGCGGCCACCGCGGCGACGTCAAGCCCTGTGAGGCTGTCGCCTGCGAACCGGCGCTGCTGGACACCTTTCCAGAACGCGCGCAGCAGCCAATACAGCAGCAGTAAGGTGGCCGGCAGTCCGTACTCCGCGAGGGTCTGGACATAGATGTTGTGAGGGTGGGCGCCGCGCAGATTGACGTAGTCCGAAAAATGCATGGGGCCGACGCCCAGCAGCGGCGAGCTGATCAACTGATCGAAGCCGATCTTCCACAGGAACAGCCGCGAGTGGTCGCTGACCATGTCGTTCGCGGTGTGCTGCGTGGTCATGACCGCGGCGTCGAGTTGCAGCGGCAACGCGTAAAAGACGCCGAAGTAGAAGATCAGCGCCGCCACCAGCGCGACCAGGGCGCTCTTCAGGTAGCGGACGCCTTGCCGACGGAACAGCAGGGCCACGGCCAATGCACTCAGCACCAGCGCGATGCTGCTCGCCCGCGAGGCCAGGCCGATGAGGAGGGCGATGCTGAGGGTCGCGGCGACCCAGGCGAGTCGCCTGAGCTTGACGGTGTTGCTGCTGTCGCTCGCCACGCCGATCAGCAGGGGCAGAGCGGGCGTCTGGGCGTGGTTGAGGAAACGGGGGTTGTCGAATCCCGGCACCATCAGCCAGAAGTTGCCCACCCCGCCATTCAAGGCGCTGGCACTCCAGGCCATCAGGAAGAAGGCCTCGTAGACCAGCCACGACGAGACGATGGCGAGAAGGATTTGTTCGGTGCCGATTTCTTCCCGCAGCGCGCTGATGGCCAGGGTCAGGAAGACCAGAGAAAAGACCAGCGCAAGTTCCCTGATAGCCGCGGTGGGGTGATGGGCGTGCAGCGCTGAAGCCAGTGCCAGCAATGCCAGCGCGCCAACCTTGATCGTGTGGGCGCGCATCCAGCGCGCGCGCTCACCGACCAGCAGGAAGATCGTGGCCAGCAGGAACAGGGGGATTTGCGCCAGCCTGGCCGAGTTGTGCGCCGAGGCGCTGGCCGAATAGAACGGCATCAACCCGATGAATGCCAGCAGGGCGCCGCCAAACAGCCAGGCCGTCAGCGTGGCACCCCAGGTTTTGCTATGCATGGCAGGTTGGCAGGGAGGCTCGTGAAGCGCTGCATCTTCTGCTGCGCCACCGCCGGGGCGGCGGATATCCGCGGCAGAAAAGCAAAAAAGGGGCGCAAGGCCCCTTTTTCGTTGAACAACCTGGAATCAGGTGTTGTTCTTCTGGATCGCGGCGACCAGGACCGGGGCGGTCACGGTCGTGGTGGCGGTCCACACGACGCTGGAGGTACCCAGGCTCGGCGTGAAGGTGATGGTCTTGGCGCCCAGATCGTTACCGACCTTGGTGGCGGCATTGAAGGTCAGGGCGATGACGCCGTTGCCGGTGATCGTCAGCGAGGCGACTTCAGCGGTCGGAGTGAAGCTGTAAGCGCTCAGGACGCCAGCGGTGTTGCAGGTGGACAGGCCGCCTTCTTCCTGGGCGCACAGGGCCACGGCGGCCTTGGCGGTGTCAGCGGAAGACAGGGCGTTGCCGGCCTTGGCCTTGGCGGTGTAGTCCTTGTATTGGGGGATCGCGACGGCAGCCAGGATGCCGATGATGGCCACGACGATCATCAGTTCGATCAGGGTGAAACCTTGTTGGGCGCGTGCTTTCAGATTCATGGTCAGTACTCCGGGAGGAAGTGAGTGGTTGGAGGAGGGCACACCCCCTGAATGCAGGCCCCGTGCCAGCTTTTCTGGCCTTGCGGAGCGTGCGAAAGCGCACGGATGGGGGGCAGGGCGGCTTGAACTGACAAAAAACGTCATTTCTGGCTGACGCGTTCTGTCATCGAAGCGGCCTTGGCCGAGAAACGTCAGGCAAAAAAAGGCGCCCCGAGGGCTCCGGCCGCGCCGCGTTGTGGGTGGAGGCGCTGGCCGAACAGAACGGCATCCCCCCGATGAATGCCAACAGGCCACGGCCAGGCAGTCAGGCCGTCAGCGTGGCACCCCAGGACTTGCTATGCATGGCGGGTTTGCAGGGCGGCGACTGCCCGCGGCAGAAAAGCAAAAAGGGGCGCGAGGCCCCTTTTTTCGTCGAACAACGCTGGATTACGTGTTGTTCTTCTGGATAGCAGCCAGCAGCACCGCGTTCGTCACGTCGGTGGTGGCGGTCCACACGACGCTGGAGGTGCCCAGGCTGGGCGTGAAGGTGATGGTCTTGGCGCCCAGATCGTTGCCGACCTTGGTGGCGGCATTGAAGGTCAGGGCGATGACGCCGTTGCCGGTGATCGTCAGCGAGGCGACTTCAGCGGTCGGAGTGAAGCTGTAAGCGCTCAGGACGCCAGCGGTGTTGCAGGTGGACAGGCCGCCTTCTTCCTGGGCGCACAGGGCCACGGCGGCCTTGGCGGTGTCAGCGGAAGACAGGGCGTTGCCGGCCTTGGCCTTGGCGGTGTAGTCCTTGTATTGGGGGATCGCGACGGCAGCCAGGATGCCGATGATGGCCACGACGATCATCAGTTCGATCAGGGTGAAACCTTGTTGGGCGCGTGCTTTCAGATTCATGGTCAGTACTCCAGGAAAAAGTCGGGGGTCGGGAAGATTGCACACTTCATATGCAGGGTGCGTGCCAACGCAAGCCGACCGTCCGGCCTTGCAAAACGACCGCTCACGGGGTCGACGCGCTTCTTCTGACAAAAGACGGCATTGGAAGCCGCCCGGTTTCGTCACCGACGGCAGCCGTGCCAAGAAACGTCAGCTGTACATGGTGTGCCGGCGCGAGGCGGCGGCGGCTCAGAGCCGCATTTCCTGCCCGGCCTGCAGCGCGCTGATGCAGTGCGGGCTGTTCAGCGCCTGCACGCCCTGCATGACGGCCTCGACCTCGCCGGGTTTGATATGGGTGATGCGCACGTCGACGCTGCCGGCCAGCTGGGCCAGTTCATGGCCGAGATCGGTCGGGCACAGGTGCTGGCTGACGTGGGCGACCTCGGACTCGTCGTCGCTGAAGGCCGTCTCGATGACGAGATGGGACAGGCGCAGGTCGGCCAGGCGGCGCCACAGCGCGGGGTTGGGGCCGGTGTCGCCGGTGAAGACCCAATGGGCGTGGCCGCCGGCTGCACCGGCATCGACGGCAAAGCCGACGGCGGGCACGGTGTGGGCCGCCGGCAGCACCTCGATGAGACGGCCACCCAGGTCGACGCGGTCGCCGATCTGGAAGGCGTGCAGGCTCAGGACCGGCGCCTCGCGGCTGGGCAGGGCGGTGAAGTCGGGCCAGATGACGCCATTGAAGATGTGCTGGCGCAGCGCGGCCAGCGTCTCGGGCAGGGCGTGGACCTGGATGGGCGGGCGGCCGGCGGCGGCACGCAGGCGCAGCACGGCATCGGCCAGCAGCGGGATGCCCAGCACATGGTCCAGATGGGAGTGGCTGAGCAGGATGTGATCGATGGCGGCCAGGGCATCCAGCGGCAGGTCGCCCACGCCGGTGCCGGCGTCGATGAGGACGTCGTCGTCGAGCAGGAAGGCAGTGGTCTTGTAGCCGGCGGCAATGGCGCCGGAGCAGCCCAGGACGCGGATGTTCATGCGGTGCGTGGCTTGGATTGGGTGCCACGCATCAGGCGAGGCAGAGCCAAGAATGTACGCACCCGCCCAGGCACCCGGACGGTCGGATTACCGAGTTGGGGGTGTCGCTATCGTGAGGAAGTCACAGCAGTTGCGAGGCCCGCAACTGCCCTGATCTTCGAGCGATCAACCCTGGATGAACTGCATCTGCGTACCGGCGAGTTCGATCAGATCGCCGGTGCGCAATGCAATCGATTCGCCCGTCAGCGGGATGCCGTTGACGCTGGGGCGATGGGCGCCCTCGACATGGGCGAACACATAACCGGTGGGGCGCTTGGTGATGGAGGCGACCTGCACGCCGGGCTTGCCCAGCGTCGTGACGACCTTGGTCAGCGCGACTTCACGGCCGGCGGCGGCGCCGGTCAGCACCTTGATGGAGGCCGGGCCGATGGCCGCGCCGCCCAGGGCGCCGAAGGAAGAACCCAGGCCCAGGTTCGGCGGTGCGCCGGCGCCAGGCTTGAGGATCATGGTCTTCTCGTAGTCGCCACCGTCGTTCAGCAGGAACTTGATCTTGTACTTGCCGATCTCGACGGTGTCGTTGTCGGCCAGCAGCTGCTTCTTGATCGCCTTGCCGTTGATGTAGGTGCCGTTGGTGGAGTTGAGGTCTTCGATGAAGACGTCAGCGCCGACCATCTGCAGCACGGCGTGCTCGCCGCTGACCGCGAGATTGTCGATGACGATGTCGTTGTAGGGACGCCGACCCAGTGTGGTCTTGTCCTTGGTGATCTGCACTTCCTTGATCACGACGCCGTCGAGCGAAACCACCAGTTTGCCCATTTATGACCTCAAGTTCTGTTGTTCGTGCCGTGACTCTTCAATTGCCGCTGCGTCGACCGAAGGGCCACCAGCCCCGTCCTTCGGCTCGCTGGCGGCCTTCGGCGCGGGCCAGGATGAGCGCGATGTTATCGCGCCCGCCACTGTCATTGGCCCCGTTGATCAGTGCGCGTGCAGCTTCGGGCAAGGCCGGATTGCCGTTGAGCAAGTTGGCCAGGCTGTCGTCATCCAGCATATCTGACAGTCCGTCCGAGCAAAGCAGATAGGTGTCGCCGGGCTGAACCTCGTGCAGATGCAGCTCCATCAGCACGGTGTCCTCGACACCGACGGCACGCGTGACGAGGTTCTTGTTGCTGGAAAAAGCGGCTTCCTCGACGGTCAACAGGCCCGCGTCGATCTGTTCCTGCAACAGTGAATGATCACGTGTGATCTGCATCAGACGCCCGCCGCGCAGGCGGTAGGCACGCGAGTCGCCTACGTGGCCCAGCAGCAGCCCTTCGGGCCGGAACACGCCCAGCACCAACGTCGTGCCCATGCCGGCATAGCGCGGATTGGTGTTGGCGGCGTTGAAGATGGCGCGGTTGGCGTTGTCCACGCAGATGTCCATGGCGCGCTTGACCTCGCCGGCGCGGGCTTCGCGGCCGCCGTCCTTGAGCCAGCGGCCCAGCTCGCTGCTGACGAAGCTGGTCAGCATCTGGCTGGCAACTTCGCCGGCGTTGTAGCCGCCCATGCCGTCGGCGAGCACTGCGAGGCCCGCGGCCTCGTCCAGGGCCACCGAATCCTCGTTGTTGTCACGCGCGCGGCCCACGTCGGTGGCGCTGAAGAACTCCAGGATCATGGGGCTTGTGAGGGGTCGATCGGCTCGACGGACGTGCTGGGGGAGCGGCGATTCTGCCCTGCTTCCTCAGGCGTCAAGCGCAGTGTTTGTGCGAAGGCGTCATCCTGGGGCTTGACGCCCTCGGGCATGGCGGGCTCGGCTTGCAGGTCCATGACCAGCACAGCGTCCAGGTCGCGGGCCATCTGTTCGCCTGAGGCATAGCGCAGCTCGGGGCGCTTCTCGAGCGAGACGGCCAGCACCAACGCCAGCGATTCGGGCAGGCCGGGCCGGCGCGTGCGCACGTCGGCGGCCGGCTCGGTCGCAATTTGTTGCATCAGGCGCGCCATCGAGTCGCTCTGGTGCGGCAGCGTGCCGGTGAGCAGTTGAAAGAGCAGCACGCCCAGCGAGTAGAGGTCGCTGCGACCGTCGACCGTCAATCCGGCAAGCTGCTCGGGCGACATGAAGGACGGCGTGCCCAGCACGAGGCCGGTGCGCGTGCGGCTGCCATCGCCCACGCGGGCGATGCCGAAGTCCATCAGCTTCAGGCTGCCGTTGACGCGGTCCAGCATGACGTTGGCAGGCTTGATGTCGCGATGGATAACGCCCTGGCTGTGCGCATAGGCGGGCGCGCGGGCCAGTCGGGCGCCGATTTGCACGACTTCGCGCACCGGCAGCAGTTGGCCGGCCTTGGTGAACAGGCTGAGGTCGCGGCCCAGCACGTATTCCAGCGCGATCCAGGCGTCGTTGCCGTCCTGGCCGGCGTCAACGACCTGCAGGATGTCGGGGTGTTCCAGCGAGCGCGCGGCGCGCGCTTCGCGCATAAAGCGTTCGCGCACGTCGGCCAGGTCCTCGGCGGAGAACTCGCGGCTCAAGGCCAGGCGCTTGACGGCGACCTGGCGGCCGGTCGAGCGCTGCGTGGCCTTGTAGACGATGGCCATCGCGCCGCGACCGAGCTCAGCGCCGAGTTCGAAATCGTGCAGGCCGGATACCGCTGGCGTGGCGTGGTTCTGCGGCGGCGAGGCGCCCGGGGCCAGGGTCTGCTGGGTGGCCGGCAGCGTGGACAGCTCGCTGGGGGCGGCGTCCGCCACGTCGGTCACCCGGCCGATGAGGCGCTGCCAAAAGCCGCCCGCCTTGCCTGGACTACCGGGTTTGCCGCCGCTTGCCATGCGGGCGATCTTAGGTCGCCTCGCGCTTGCCGCGGCGGGCAAGTGCGAGGCCGACGGCCACGACGAACACCGCGCAGCCGATGCTGACCGTGTAGTCCAGCCCATGCATGTGGGCTTCGAACCAGTCGTGCACGGCGGCGTCGGTGGTCGCCATCTCGCCGGCCACGAAGCCCAGCAGCGCCGCGCCCAGCGTGATGATGGCCGGGAAACGCTCCATGAGCTTCAGCAGCAGCGTGCTGCCGAAGATGATCAGCGGGATCGACAGGCCCAGCCCGATGATGAGCAGCGGCACGCGCAGGCCCTCGGGCGCGCTGTTGGCGGCGGCGGCCACGGCGATGACGTTGTCCAGGCTCATGACCAGGTCGGCAATCAGGATGGTGCGCACCGCACCCCACAGGCTGGGGTGGGCATCCACGTCGGCGTCGCCGTCGCTGTCGGCCAGCAGCTGTATGCCTATCCACAGCAGCAACGCGGCGCCGATCAGCTTCAGCCAGGGCAGCTGAAGCAGTTGCACGGCGAACAGCGTCAGCACGACGCGCAGCACGATGGCCGCGCCGCTGCCGAAGAAGATGGCCTTCTTCTGCTGGCTGGCCGGCAGGTTGCGCGAGGCCAGTGCGATGACCACCGCGTTGTCGCCGGACAGCAGGACATTGACCCAGATGATCTTCAGCAGCGCAATGAAGAAAGCAGCGTTCAACAGGTCCATGGCGTGTGCGGTGTGGGGTCGTCCGAGTGTCGAGGGGGCGGCGGGGCCCGCGTCTGCGTGCAACTACGCAGGCCGCAATGAAAAAGGGCCGTTACGAGAACGGCCCTGAGTCAGTCAGGCAAGGTGATCAGAGCAGGGCCTTGAGCAGCTTGGCCATTTCCGACGGGTTGCGCGTGACCGTGAAGCCGCACTCTTCCATGATGGCAAGCTTGGCATCGGCCGTGTCGGCGCCGCCCGAGATCAGTGCGCCGGCGTGGCCCATGCGCTTGCCGGGAGGGGCGGTGACACCAGCGATGA
>CBHWBD010000073.1:0-22192 GCA_966111775.1 uncultured Comamonadaceae bacterium
CATCACCATGGTCGCGAAGACCGGGTTCTGGATGGAAACGCGGGTCATCCACATGACGCGGCCCTCACTGTTGAGCGGTGGCCGAAGCCGCCGCGCTGGCGACCTTGGCTGACTTGGCGGCCACGATGGTCGCCTTGTCGCCTTCGCGCAGATTGTCGAAGCGGGCCGCCAGCACCTGGGCCTCGGGCTTGAGGCCGTTCAGGATCTCGACGCGGCCGTCGCGGGCATCGCTGCGCCCGGTCGTCACGATGCGGCGCACCAGGGCCCCGCTCTCGATCATCCAGACCTGCTCCTGGCCGGAGTTGCGGCTGATGGCGGCGATGGGCACCGTCAGGCGCTGGGTGTCGTCGGGCAGCACCACCTTGGCCACGGCGTACTGGCCGGCGCGGTAGAGCTCCTTGGGGTTGTTCAGCACCAGGGTCACGCCGATGGAGCGGGTGCCCGGCTCGGCGCTGGGGGCGATGCGGTCGATCTTGGCTTCGACGGGCTCGTCCACGCCTTCCACCCTGACCTGCACCGTCATGCCGGGCTTGAGTCGGCTGACTTCATGCGTGCCGACCAGGCCGGCCAGCTCCAGGCGGGACAGGTCGACGATGGTCAGGATCTGCTGCTCGGCGGCCACCTTTTCGCCAGGCACCACATGGCGCTTGGAGACAACGCCGTTGATGGGCGCGACCAGCGCGGCCTGGCGCATTGTCACTTGGCTGGTGTCCAGCTGGGCCTTGGCGGCATTCCAGTTGGCGCGGGCCGATTCATAGGCGGCGCGGGAGGTGTCCAGGGCCGTCTGGGCGATGAAATTCTTGGCCGCCAGGCCCTCGTTGGCCTTGTAGCTGCGCTCGGCCTGCTCCATCTGGGCCCGCATGGCCTCGACGCTGGCGCCGCGCTCGGCGATGCGATAGCGCAGCTCTTCCAGGTCGACCTGGCCCAGAGCCTGGCCGGACTTGACGCGGCTGCCTTCGCCGACGGCGAGGTTCAGCAGCGTGCCGTTGGACTTGGCTCGCACCATGGCCGTGCCCGGCGCCACCAGCGGACCGCTGAACTCGATCTGGGCCGGCATGGCGGCCAGCGTCGGCTTGACGACTTCACTGGCGACGAACTCCAGGGCCGGCTTGGCCTTGGCATCGTCACCCGGCTTCTTCGGGCCATCGCCCTTGCTCGCCATGACGGCCACACCGGCTCCGCCCACCAGCAGCACGACAGCTGCAACGGCACCCAACTTGAACGACTTACGCATGGCTCCCCCAGTACGCTCTCTGATACAGACCTTTGCAGTCTAGAAATGAGAGCGTCGGGGCGCAGCGGGCTTGTGACGAAACGCGGTTTGCGGGGGCTGAGCTGCACCGGCTGGCGATCAGGCCGGCGGCTTTCGGGCTACGAACTGCGGATCAGGCGGGACGAGTTGCCGGAATCGGGTCGATGGGCAGCCTCACGTCGCCGCATTGCGCCCTATGACGAAGGGCATGGTCCATCAGCACCAGGGCCAGCATGGCCTCGGCGATGGGCGTGGCGCGGATGCCCACGCAGGGGTCGTGGCGGCCGAAGGTCTCCACCACCGACGGGTTGCCGGCGCGGTCGATGCTGGCCTTGGGGCTGCGGATGGAGCTGGTGGGCTTGATGGCGATGCTGGCGACGATGTCCTGGCCGGTGGAGATGCCACCCAGCATGCCGCCGGAATTGTTGCTGGCAAAACCCAGAGGCGTCAGCTCGTCGCCATGCTCGGTGCCCTTCTGGGCCACGACCGCGAAGCCGGCGCCGATCTCGACACCCTTGACGGCATTGATGCCCATCATGGCGTAGGCGATGTCGGCATCGAGCTTGTCGAACAGCGGCTCGCCCAGGCCCACCGGCACGCCGGTGGCCTCGACGCGGATGCGCGCGCCGACCGAGTCACCGGCCTTGCGCAGGGCGTCCATATAGTCCTCCAGCGCCGCGATCTTGCTGGTGTTGGCGGCGAAGAAGGGGTTCTGCCCCACATGTTCCCAGCCTTCGAAGGGAATCTCGATCTCGCCCAGCTGGGTCATGCAGCCGCGGAACTCGGTGCCATAGGCCTGGCGCAGCCATTTGCGGGCCACGGCACCGGCGCCGACCATGGGCGCGGTCAGCCGGGCCGACGCGCGGCCGCCACCGCGCGGATCGCGTACGCCGTACTTGCGCCAGTAGGTGTAGTCGGCGTGGCCGGGGCGGAAGGTGTCGAGGATGTTGCCGTAGTCCTTGCTGCGCTGGTCGGTGTTCTCGATCAGCAGGCAGATGGGCGTGCCGGTGGTGACGCCCTCGTAGACGCCGGACAGGATCTTGACCGCGTCCGGCTCGTTGCGCTGGGTCACGTGCCGGCTGGTGCCGGGGCGGCGACGATCCAGCTCGGGCTGGATGTCGGCCTCGCTGAGGGCCATGCCCGGGGGGCAGCCGTCGATGACGCAGCCTATGGCCGGGCCATGGCTTTCGCCGAAGTTGGTGACGCGGAAGAGTTCGCCGAAGGTGCTGCCTGACATATGCCAGCGATTTTAGGCGGCGCCCAAAAGCAAAAGCGGCCCGAAAAGGCCGCCTTCATGCGTTGCGAACTAGAGCTTGGGCTCGGCCTCGGCCGTGCCTTCCTCGACCGGCCAGTCGCGGATATAGGCCTTGAGCATGCGGTTCTCGAAGTCCTGGCTGTCCACCACGGCCTTGGCGACGTCGTACAGCGAGATGACGCCCATCAGCGTCTTGCCGTTCATGACCGGCATGTAGCGGGCGTGGCGGCCCAGCATCATGCGGCGCACCTCGTCGATCTCGGTCTCGGGCGTGCAGGTCAGCGGCGCATCGTCCATGACCGAACGCACGATGGTCGTGCCGACGGCGCCGTTGTTCTTGACGACCGCCGAGATGACCTCGCGAAAGGTCAGCATGCCCACCAGGTCGCCATGCTCCATGACCACCAGCGAGCCGATGTCGCGCTCGGCCATGACGGCGAGGGAATCCTTCAGCGGCTCGTCGGGCGTGACGGTGAACAGGGTGCCGCCTTTGACACGCAGGATATCGACGACTTTCATGGGAACCTCCGTGGCAAAAACTCATGGGCAACATAGCACACAATCCCCGCGCATCCACACCATAGAAAACACCATGCCGGGCTTCGACACCCTAGCTTTGCATGCCGGCGCCACGCCCGATCCGGGCACCGGCGCGCGGGCGACGCCGCTGCACTTGAGCGCCTCCTTCGTCTTCGAGAGCAGCGAGCACGCCGCCTCGCTGTTCAACATGGAGAGGGCAGGCCATGTCTACAGCCGGCTCTCCAACCCGACGACGGCCGTCTTCGAGGAGCGCATGGCGGCCCTGGACGGCGGCGTCGGCGCGATCGCCACGGCCAGCGGCCAGGCGGCCCTGCACCTGGCCATCTGCACGCTGATGGGCGCCGGCGGCCACATCGTCGCCAGCACGGCCCTGTATGGCGGCAGCCACAACCTGTTGCACTACACGCTGAAGCGTTTCGGTATCGAAACGACCTTCGTGAATCCGCGCGACCTCGACGCCTGGCGCGCGGCCATCCGGCCCGAGACCCGGCTGCTGTTCGGCGAGTCGCTGGGCAACCCGGGGCTGGACGTGCTGGACATCCCGGCCGTCTCGGCGCTTGCCCATGAGGCCGGTCTGCCGCTGCTGGTCGATGCCACCTTCGCCACGCCCTATCTGCAGCGACCGGCCGAGCTGGGCGCCGACTTGGTCTACCACTCGGCCACCAAATTCCTGTGCGGCCATGGCACCGTCATTGGCGGCGTACTCGTCGATGCCGGCTCGTTCGACTGGCAAGCCGCCCACGACCGTCACGGCAAGTTCGACACGCTGTGTGAGCCGTATGAGGGCTTCCACGGCATGGTCTTCAGCGAGGAGAGCACCGTCGGCGCCTTTTTGCTGCGCGCCCGCCGCGAGGGCCTGCGCGACTTCGGCGCCTGCATGAGCCCGCACACCGCCTGGCTGATGCTGCAGGGGCTGGAGACCCTGCCGCTGCGCATGGCCCGGCACGTCGCCAATGCACAGGCGGTGGCCGAGTTCCTCCAAGCCCACGACCTCGTCGACAAGGTGGCCTACCCCGGCCTCGCCTCCCACCCCGACCACGCCCTGGCCCAGAAGCTGATGCCGCGCGGTGCCGGCGCGGTCTTCTCCTTCGACCTCAAGGGCAGCCGCGAGCAAGGGCGCGCCTTCATCGAGGCGCTGAAGATCTTTTCCCACCTCGCCAATGTCGGCGACGCCAAGTCCCTGGTCATCCATCCGGCCAGCACCACCCACTTCCGCATGGACGACGCCGCACTGAAGAGTGCCGGCATCGGGCCCGGCACCATCCGTCTGTCCATCGGCCTGGAAGATCCGGCCGACCTCATCGACGATCTGAAGCGGGCGCTCAAAGTGGCGAGCAAGTCATGAAGCTGACGGTCGACTCCCACGAGGCCTATGCCTACACCGGCGGCAAGCCCTTCGACCCCGCCCTGCCCTGCGTCGTCTTCATCCACGGCGCGCTGAACGACCACAGCGTCTGGACCCTGCTGGCGCGCTGGTGCGCCCACCACGGCTATGGCGTGCTGGCCGTCGACCTGCCTGGTCACGGCCGTAGCGGCGGTATGCCCTTGAAGAGCGTCGAGGACATCGCGTCCTGGCTGCACCGGCTGCTGGACGCCGCCGGCGTGCAGCAGGCGACCCTGGTCGGCCACAGCATGGGCTCGCTGATCGCGCTGGAAGCCGCCGCGCGGGCCTCGACCCTGGTCATGGTCGGCACGGCCTATCCGATGAAGGTCTCGGAAGCCCTGCTGACGACGGCACGCGACCAGCCCGAGGCGGCCATGGCCATGGTCACCGCCTTCTCACATTCGCTGGCCAGCGCCAAGCCCGGCTACCCGGGCCCCGGCAGCTGGCTGCGCGGCGGCTCGATGGCGCTGATGAAGCGGCTGCAGTCGCGCCAGACGACCGTCAACCTGTTCGAGAACGACTTCCAGGTCTGCGACCGCTATGCCGGCGGCGAGGCGGCCGCAGCACGCGTGAGCTGCCCGGTGCACTTCGTCCTCGGCGCGCTCGACCAGATGACTTCACCCAAGCAGAACGTGGTGCTGGGCGGCCTGCTGAAGCCGCGCATCCACAAGCTGCCGGCCGGCCATGCACTGATGGCCGAGGCGCCCGACGCCATGCTGGCGGCGTTGAGGGCAGCGCTTCAGCCCAGCTCGTAGGCGGCCGCGTCGGGCCGGCGGACCGCGCGGGCATAGTCGCGCGCAAAGCCGGGCCAGATGGCGACGATGCGTCCGCCCTCGGCGCGGTACCAGGAATTGCAATGGGCCCAGACCGAGGTCGACAGCCGCTTCTGCAATGCAGCGTCCTGGGCCTGGGCCGCCTGGGCCTTCACGGCAATCCAGCGGCCGCCCTCGCCCCGCAAGCGCCGCATGCAGGCGATGGCATGCCCGACCTGGGGCTCCAGCGACAGCAGGGCCGAGGTGTGCCCCGTCAGCGTGTTCGGCCCCAACATCAGGAAGAAGTTGGGAAAGTCCGGCACGCTGACACCCAGATAGGCCTGCGGCCCGCCGGCCCAGGCGTCGCTGAGCAGCCGCCCACCCCGGCCGCGCACCGGCAGGCCCGACAAGGGGTGGGTGGTGTCGTAGCCGGTTGCGCAGACCAGCGCGTCCAGTGCGCGCTCGCGACCATCGGCCGTCAGCACTCCGGCGGGCGTGATGCGTTCGATGCCGGCCGTGACCAGTTCGGACTGCGGCAACTGCAGGGCCGGGTAGTAGTCGTTGGAATAGATGATGCGCTTGCAGCCCAGCGGATAGCGCGGCGTCAGGGCCTCGCGCAAGGCCGGGTCGCTCACTCGGCGGCGATGCCGATCGGCCAACGCCACGGCCGCGCGACGGGCCAGGGTGCCGTCGTCGAAGCCATGCCGCCCCAGGTCCAGAGCGGCGCAGAAAGCCTTGTGCGTCAACGCGGCATAGCCCGGCACGCGCATCAGCCAGCGATCCAGTCGTCCGTAGCGCCGGTCCAGGCGCGGCAGCACCCAGTTCGGGGTGCGCTGGAAGACCTTCAATTGACCCGCCGTGGGCACCAGTGCCGGCACCAGCTGAGCCGCCGTCGAGCCGGTGCCGATGACACCGATGCGCTTGCCGGCCAGGTCGGCATCGGCGGGCCAGCGGCCGGTGTGCAGCAGGCGGCCCTGGAAATCAGCCAGCCCGGGGATGTCGGGCCAGCGCGCAATGCTGAGCTGGCCGGTGCTGCAGACGAAGAAGCGCGCCGTGATGCGGCTGCCGTCGTCCAGGTTCAGATGCCACCGCCCCGCCGGCTCGTCGAAGCTCGCATCGACGATGGCGCGGCCCAGGCGCATGCGCGGCAGCAGGTCGTGGCTCTCGGCCAGGCGCTGCTGGTAGCGCTGGATCTCGGGCGCGTCGGCGAAGCGGTGCGTCCAGTGCGGATTGGGCGCGAAGCTGAAGCTGTAGGCCGGCGCCGGCACATCGACCTGGGCGCCCGGGTAGCGGTTGTCCCACCAGGTGCCGCCGATGCCGGTGGACTTCTCGACGATGAGGAAGTCCTGGAGGCCGGCGCGCTGCAGCTGAATGGCCATGCACAGCCCGGACATGCCGGCGCCGAGGATGACGACTTCGAATTCGGTGGCGGGGGACGGGCGCATCGATTCATTGTTGCCAGGGCAAGCCCGCTTGCCGCTCGGGCCCAACCCGCGCTTGAATCGCCCCCATGAGCACCGACCGCTTCACCCGCTTCGCCGACTTCTATCCCTTCTACCTCAGCGAGCACAGCAACAGCGTCTGCCGCCGCCTGCATTTCGTCGGCTCGACGCTGGTGCTGCTCTGTCTCTTCCAGCTGCTGACGACCGGTGCCCTGGTCTGGCTGCTGTACGGCCTGTTATGCGGTTATGGCTTCGCCTGGATCGGGCATTTCTTCTTCGAGAAGAACCGGCCGGCAACCTTCAAATACCCGCTGTTCAGCTTCATGGGCGACTGGGTGATGTACGCCGACATCTGGCGCGGCAGGGTCAAGCTCTAGTTGCGCCAGGCGATGCCGAGGTTCGCGTAAGTCCCTTTGCGCTGCTGCGTGAGCGGGCTGTCCGCCGCCGGCCCCAGCAGGTAGCTGCCGCCGGCGCCGCCGAAGGCGAACCAGTGCTTGGACAGCGGCCGCGTGAAGCTCACGCCGGCATGCACGTCGCGCAGGCCGGCGCCGGGCTCGTAAGCGGGTTTGCCGCTGGCGGCGGTGGCCGACTCGGGGACACCGAAGTAGCTGCGCATATTGGTGGCGTCGCCGGCCGACACGCCGATGCCGCTGGCCCATTCCAGCGTCGGGCTGCGGTAGAAGCGCCAGCCCAGGTCCACGCCCGCCGTCAGCCCGCCCTTGTGGCCGAGCAGGTCCTGCGAGAGGTTGGCGCCTAGGTTCAAGTCGGGCGCCAGGCTGTAGTTGGCGTAAAGCCGGGCGCGCAGCGTGCGCTTGACGTCGGGCAGGCCCTGGGTGGTGCTGGAGTCGCCGCTGTTGCGGCCGCTGTCCACCCGCAGGGCCACGCCCAGGCGCAGCCTGCTGCTGTCGATCAGCAAGGTGCTGGCGCCGGCCCCGCCGGCGTCGCGGCCGAAGCCGAGGATGGCGCTGCCACCCGAGGTGCTGATGCGCCAGCGCCCCCACTGCACGGCCCACAGCGGCCTGAGCTTGGTCTGGCGCGTCGTGGCGCCGTCATATTCGGGCCGGCTGGCCACCGAGGCGCCGAGCAGGTAGCGGGCCGGCTGGCCTTCCGGCTCCTGTTCAGCCTGCTGGGCGAGGACGGGCAGGGCCAGGGCCCCGGCGAGGACGGCTACGACTGACTTCATGCCGCCAGCCTAGCAGCCCGGACTGTCCCTGGACTGTCAGGCCAGCTTCAGTTCACGCGTCAGGTTCAACAGCATGTCGTCGACCATGACGTCCAGGTCGTACTGCAGCTTCCAACCCCAGTCGGCCTGGGCCGTGCTGTCATCGATGCGCTGCGGCCAGCTGGCGGCAATGGCCTGGCGGAAGTCGGGCACGCAGTCCATCGTGAAGCCGGGGATGCGGCGGCGGATGGAAGCGGCGATCAGCTCAGGCGTGAAGCTGACGCCGGCGAGGTTGTAGCTGCCGCGCTGCTTCACGCTTTCGGCCGGCGCGTTCATCAGCTCGATGGTGGCGCGCAGCGCATCGGGCATGTACATCATCGGCAGGGCCTGGTCTTCCTTCAGGAAGCAGGTGTAGCGGCCTTCCTTGATGGCGGAGTGGAAGATCTCGACGGCGTAGTCGGTCGTGCCGCCGCCGGGCGGCGTCTTCCAGCTGATGAGGCCGGGGTAGCGCAGGCTGCGGACGTCGACGCCATGCTTGGCGTGGTACCAGTCGCACCAGCGCTCGCCGGCCAGCTTGGAGATGCCGTAGACCGTCGTCGGGTCCATGACCGTGGTCTGCGGCGTGTCGACTGCCGGCGTGTTGGGGCCGAAGGCGGCGATGGAGCTGGGCCAGAAGATCTTGTCCAGCTTCTCGTGCCGGGCCAGTTCCAGCACATTGAGCAGGCCCTTCATGTTCAGGTCCCAGGCCCACATCGGGTGCTTCTCGCCGTTGGCCGACAGGGCCGCGGCGAGGTGGTAGATCTGGGTGATCTTGTGGCGCTTGACGATGGTCGTCAGGCCGCCGGCGTCCGTCACGTCCAGCATCTCGTGCTTGAGCGTGGGCACGCGCCCCTGGGGGCTCAGGTCGCTGGTGATGACGGCATCGTTGCCGTGCAGCTTGGCGAGCTCGGTCGCCAGCTCGGTGCCGATCTGGCCGTTGGCGCCGATGATGAGGATGCGCGGGGTCGTGCTCATTTCAGGATCCCCAGTTCCTTGCCGGCCTGGGTGAAGGCGGCGACGGCCTTCTCCAGGTGCTCGCGCTCGTGCACGGCCGAGACCTGCACGCGGATGCGGGCCTGGCCCTTGGGCACGACGGGGAAGAAGAAGCCGACGGCGTAGATGCCCAGCTCCAGGATGCGCTTGCTCAGTTCCTGGGCCTTGACCGCGTCGTAGACCATGATGGGCACGATGGGGTGGGTGCCGGGCTTGATCTCGAAGCCGGCCGCCTGGATGGCCGCGCGGAAGTAGGCGGTGTTGGCTTCGAGCTTGTCACGCAGGGCGGTCGAGCCCTCCAGCAGATCCAGCACGGCCAGCGACGCGCCGGCGATGCTGGGCGCCAGGGTGTTGCTGAACAGATAGGGGCGCGAGCGCTGGCGCAGCAGCTCCACCACTTCCTTGCGCGCGGCCGTGAAGCCGCCCGAGGCGCCGCCCAGGGCCTTGCCGAAGGTGCCGGTGATGATGTCGATCTTGCCAAACACGCCGCGGTGCTCGGCCGTGCCGCGGCCGGTCTTGCCCATGAAGCCGCTGGCGTGGCATTCGTCGATGCCCAGCAGCGCGTCGTACTGGTCGCACAGGGCGCGGATCTTGTCGAGCTGGGCGATGGTGCCGTCCATGCTGAACACACCGTCGGTGAAGACCAGCGTGAAGCGGGCGCCCTTCTCCTTGGCTTCCTTCAGGCAACGCTCGAGGTCCTCGAGGTTGTTGTGCTCGTAGCGATAGCGCTGGGCCTTGCACAGGCGGATGCCGTCGATGATGGAGGCGTGGTTCAGCGCGTCGCTGATGATGGCGTCCTGCTCGCCCAGCAGGGGCTCGAAGAGGCCACCGTTGGCGTCGAAGGCCGCGGCGTAGAGGATGGCGTCCTCACAGCCGACGAAGCGGGCGATGCGGCCTTCCAGCTCCTTGTGCAGATCTTGCGTGCCGCAGATGAAGCGCACCGAGGACAGGCCGAAGCCGTGGGTGCGCAGGGCCTCGTGGGCCGCCTCGATGACCTGGGGGTGGGAGGACAGGCCCAGGTAGTTGTTGGCGCAGAGGTTGATGACCTCGCGGCCATCGGTCGTCTTGACGACCGCCCCCTGGGGCGTCGTGATGATGCGCTCGGCCTTGAAGAGGCCGGCGGCACGGATGCCGTCCAGTTCGGTCTGCAGATGTTGATAGAAGGCCTGGCTCATGGCGCTGCTCCTGATGCACAATTCAGTAAAGTGAACTTGTTCGATATATCGAACTTTCGTGCAGTATCTGAAAAACGTCTATTGCCGTCAAGCATGAACATGGACACCGAACCCCCGCGCGTCGGCGCTGCCCTGCAGGCGCTGCGCAGCAGCCGTGGCCTGTCGCTGGATGATCTCTCCAAGCGGGCCGGCGTCAGCAAGTCGATGTTGTCGCAGATCGAGCGCAACCAGGCCAATCCCACGGTGGCCGTGGTGTGGCGGCTGGCGAATGCGCTGGGCGTGGACATGGGTGAGCTGCTGGGCGGCGAACGCGCCGCCACGCCGGCCATCGAAACGGTGCCGGCCCACGCCACGCCAGGGCTGACCAGCCCGGACGGCCTGTGCAAGCTGCGCATCCTCGGCCCCATCGAGCTGGCCGGCCAGTTCGAGTGGTACGAGCTGACTGTGCAGCCCGGTGGCGTGCTGGACAGCCAGGCCCACGAGCCCGGCTCGCGTGAGCACCTCAGCGTGCTGACCGGCAGCCTGGAAGTCAGTGCCCAGGGCGTGACGAGCAAGCTCAAGGCCGGCGAGACGGCGCGTTATGCGGTGGACGGGCCGCATGCCATCCGCAACAACGCCAAGTCGGCGGCGACTGCGCTGCTGGTGGTGCTTCATCCGTAGACTGCAGCCTCCGCACAAGGAGGCATGCATGCAATTCACCCGTCGCGCGACCCTGGCCACGCTGGCCGCCCTGCCTTTCACGGCGCAAGCCCAGGACAAGCCGATCCGGCTGCTGGTCGGCTTCCCCGCCGGCGGCGGCACCGACGCGATTGCGCGCGTGTTGGCCGAGGCCCTCCAGGCCTCGCTCGGAACCAGCGTGCTGGTCGAGAACAAGCCCGGCGCCGGCGGCCAGATCGCGGCCCAGGCGCTGAAGACGGCTGCGCCCGACGGCACGACCTTCTTCGTCAGCCACGACCACACCATCTCCATCCTGCCCCTGGTCATGAAGAACCCGGGCTTCGACCCGGCCAAGGACTTCGTGCCGGTGGCGGGTTTTGCCACCTTCGCCAACGCCTTTGCCCTCTCGGGCGGCACGCCGGTTGGCAGCCTGCCGGACTACCTCGCCTGGGTGAAGAAGCAGCACAACGGCCAGGCCAGCGTCGGCATCCCGGCGCCGGCCTCGGTGCCGGAGTTCCTCGTCAAGCTGCTGGGCGAGAAGAATGGCCTCAACCTGCTCAGCGTGCCCTACCGTGGCAGCGCGCCCATGATTGCCGACATGCTGGGCAACCAGATCAGCGCCGGCGTCGGCTCGGTGCCCGACCTCATCGTCAACCACCAGCAGAAGAAGCTGAAGATCGTCGCCGTCATGGGCCAGCAGCGCCAGGGCGTGCTGCCCGAGGTGCCGACCTTTGCCGAGCTGGGCATCGCCGGCTTCGAGGACCTGCCCTATTACGGCCTGTTCGCGCCGGCCGGCACGCCGCCGGCTGTTGTCGAACGCTTCTCGAATGCGCTGGCCGGCGTCATCAACCAGCCGGGGGTGAAGGCCAGGCTGACCGAGCTGGGCCTGTCGGTGGGCATGATGAGCTCGACCCAGCTGGCCACCCGCGAGCGCGCCTACGCGGCGGCCTGGGCCAAGATCATCAAGGCCGGGGGCTTTCAGCCGCAGTGACGAGCAGGCGGTCCAAGGTCAGCTTGGACCAATCACCCTGCGCCCAGAGATTGCCGAGCAGGCCCTGACGCTCGGCCAGGAAGGCGGCCACCAGCGGCTCGGCCAGCGCCTTCTCGGGTGAGCACAGCAGCACCAGGCGCTGGGCGCCCTCCTCTTCCAGGCGACCTATCCAGTCCATGGCCAGCAGCTTGTCGATGACGGGGCTGAGCTGCAGCGGGTCGACGCGCAGCGCAACGGCCAGGCTCAGATAGGACAGGCCCTGCTGGCCGGCCTCGCGCACGCGCCAGAGCTCGCGCAGCACTTCCAGCGCCAGGGCCATCGGCTGGCCCGGCGTGTCGGGGCGCAGATGCAGGCGGCCCGTCAGGCTGGGCGTGTTGGCCGCCAGGATGGCCCCCAGCAGCACGATGACCCAGCCGAGGTAGATCCAGATCAGGAAGATGGGCACGGTGGCGAAGGCGCCGTACAGCGTCGAATAGGTCGGCACCTGCTTGACGTACCAGGCCAGCAGCGACTTGGCCAGCGAGAAGCCGATGGAGACGAAGGCGCCGCCGATGAGGGCATGGCGCCAGCGCACATGGGTGTTGGGCACGTAGTGGAAAAGCCCGGCCATGGCCAGGCCGAACAGCACCACGTCGGCACTGCCCAGGGCCGTCGACATGCTGGCCGGCATGGCCGTGAGATAACCCTGGCCGACGCTGATGGCGTAGCTCGTCAGCGTCAGGCTGCCGCCCAGCAGCAGCGGGCCCAGGGTCAGGGCCGCCCAGTAGACGAGGACGCGCTGGGCCATGGGCCGGGGCCGCTTGACGCGCCAGATGGCGTTCAGCGTGCGGTCGATGGTCAGCATCAGGGCCAGCGCCGTGACGCCCAGGGCCACCAGGCCGACGACGCCAAGCTTGTTGGCCTTGGCGGCGAACTGCGTGAGGGACGCCAGCACCGGCTTGGCAATATTGGGCGGAATCAGGCTCTTCAGGAAATACTGCTCCAGCGCCGCCTGGAAACTGGAGAACATCGGGAAGGCCGTGAAGATGGCCAGCATCACCGTCAGCAGCGGCACCAGCGAGATCAGCGTCGTGAAGGTCAGGCTGCCGGCGGTCAGGCCCAGCTTCTCCTCGCGGAAGCGCTGGCGGAAGGTGTGCAGGGTCTGCAGCCAGGGCCAGGCCAGCAGCTCGGTGATGAAGTCACTGGCGAAGGCGATGGGGTTGCGGGCCAGCGGCGCGTCCGGGTTGTTGTCGGGCGCTGCGGGCGGAACGGGCGTCTCGGGCATGCCTTCTATGATGCCGCAGCTATGTCCCCTGCCCTCGAAAGAACCGAACCTACCGCCGTCGAGCGGCTGACACGCAATCTGTCGTTCGGCGCCACCCTGGCCCTGATCCTGCTGTGTCTGGCCTGGGAGCTGTGGCTGGCGCCCACCGGCCGCGGCACCCTGGCCGTGAAGGTGCTGCCGCTGCTGGCGGCCCCCGTCGGCCTGTGGCGCTATCGCATGTACACCTACCGCTGGCTGGCCCTGGCCATCTGGCTCTATGTGCTGGAAGGCCTGGTGCGCTCGACCAGTGAAAGCGGGTCGGGCCAATGGCTGGCCGTTGGCGAGGTGGTGTTGAGCGTCGTCATCTTCACCGCCTGCACCGCACAGATCCGCCGGCGCCTGGCGGCGGCCAAGCTCGCATGAGCGCCTTTCTCGACGCGCTGCGCGAGCGGCTCGGCGAGGCGGGTTTGCGGGTGGGCGGCGATCTGGCCGCCTACGAGAACGACTGGCGCAAGCGCTACACCGGCAAGGCGCTGGCGGTGGCACGCCCGTCCTCGACCGAGGAGGTCGCGGCGGTGATGCGGCTCTGCCATCAGCATCGCGTCGCCGTCGTGCCCCAGGGCGGCAACACCGGCCTGGTCGGGGGCTCGACCCCCGACGACAGCGGTGGCCAGCTGGTGCTGAACCTGTCGCGCATGAAGCGCATCCGCGGCATCGACGTCGCCAATGCCAGCCTGACGGCCGAGGCCGGCTGCGTGCTGGCCGAGGTGCAGGCCGCCGCTGCTGGTGCCGGGATGCTCTTTCCGCTCAGCCTGGCGGCCGAGGGTTCCTGCACCCTGGGCGGCAACCTGGCCACCAATGCCGGCGGCACCCAGGTGCTGCGCTATGGCAATGCACGCGAGCTCTGCCTGGGGCTGGAGGTGGTCACCGCGACCGGCGAGGTCTGGCAGGGCCTGTCGGGCCTGCGCAAGGACAACACCGGCTATGACCTGCGCGACCTCTTCATTGGCAGCGAAGGCACGCTGGGCATCATCACGGCGGCGACGATGAAGCTCTATCCGCAACCCAAGGAGCGCCTGACCGCGCTGGCAGCCTGCGCGTCGCTGCAGGATGCGGTCGCGCTGCTCGGTCTGGCCCGCGAGCGCGCTGGCGATGCGCTGACCGGCTTTGAGGTGATGAACCGGGCTTCGCTGGCCCTGGTCGCAAGCGAGCTGCCGCAACTGGCCCAGCCGCTGGGGCCGGCCGAATGGACAGTGCTGCTGGAGTTGTCCGACGCCGAAAGCGCCGAACACGCGCGTGCCGTCTTCGAAGGCCTGCTCGAAGCCGCCGTCGAGCGCGGCTGCGTGCAGGATGCAGCCATTGCGCAGAACCTGCAGCAGGCCAGGGCCTTCTGGCATCTGCGTGAATCCATTCCGCTGGCCCAGGCGCAGGCGGGGCTGAACATCAAGCACGACATCTCGCTGCCGGTGTCGGCCATTCCCGGCTTCGTTGCGGAGATGGACGCGACCCTGGCGGCCTATCTGCCCGGCATCGAAGTGATCGACTTCGGCCATCTGGGCGACGGCAATCTGCACTACAACGTGCAGGCGCCGAGGGGCGTGGCGCCGGCCGAGTTCCTGGCCACGCACGAGGCGGCCATCAACGAACGGGTCTACGACGCCGTGCAGCAACGCGACGGCTCGATCTCGGCCGAGCATGGCATCGGCCGGCTCAAGCGCGAGGAGCTCGCCGCACGCAAGGACCCGACGGCCCTGGCGCTGATGCGGGCGATCAAGCGGGCCCTGGACCCGCTCGATCTTCTCAACCCTGGGCGGCTGGTGTAACCGTCACGCGGCGGCCCGTCACCAGGCGGCCAAGCTTGACGATCAGGCGGAACACGAAGCGCACCAGCACCAGGGCCAGCAGGGCTTCCAGCAGCGTCAGCAAGAAGGCACCCACCATCGTGAAGCGCGGCACGCGGCGATGGAACTTGGCCAGCGCATGATCGCGGGCGATCTCGATGCTGTCGTAGAAGGTCGGCACGATCAGCAGGGTCAGCAGCGTGGACGTGATGGTGCCGCCGATGATGGCGACGGCCATGGGGCGGTAGAACTCGCCGCCCTCACCCACGCCGATGGCCACCGGCATCATGCCGGCGATCAGCGCCAGCGTCGTCATCAGGATGGGCCGGAAGCGCTTGCGACCCGCATGCATCAGCGCCTCCTCGCGGTCGACGCCCGCCTTCTCCTCCTGGCGCGTGGCGTCCAGCAGCAGGATGGCGTTCTTGGCCACCAGGCCCATCAGCATGATGACGCCGATGAGGCTCATCAGGTTCAGCGTGCCACCGGTCAGGATCAGTGCCAGCACGACACCGATCAGCGAGAGCGGCAGCGACAGCATGACGCCCAGCGGCGCCGTGAAGCTGTTGAACTGGATGACGAGCACGAAGTACATCAGCGCGATGCCGGACAGCAGCGCCGTGATCATGGCCGTGAACACGACCTGCTGGTCGCGTGCCGAGCCGGCCAGTTCGATGCCGAAGCCGGGCGGGAAGTTGATGGCCTTGGCCAGCTTGACGGCCTCGGTCGTGATCTCGCCGGGCGAGCGGCCCTGGGCGTTGGCGCTGACGGTGATGGTGCGCTTGCCGTCGCCGTGCGTGATCTGGCCCGGGCCCTTGCCCATGGTGACGGTGGCGATCTGGTCCAGCGGCACCATGCGGTTGGTGCCGGAGACGGCGATGGGCAGGCGCTCGATGTTGGCCGCGTCAACGCGATCGCTCGGATGCAGGCGGATGGCCACGTCACGCGTCTCGCCCGTGGGGTCGACCCAGTCGCCGGCCTCGACGCCAGCGAAGGCCACGCGCAGCGACTGCGCGGCGTCGTTGACCGAAATGCCGAGCTGGTTGGCCAGGCCGCGGTCGAGCTCGATCTGCAGTTCGTTCTGCGGGTCCTGCTCGGAGTAGCCGACGTCGACGGCACCCTTGATGCCCTGCATGGTCTTCTGGAAGTCCTGCGTGATCTGCTGCAGCTTGCGCGTGTCGGTGCCGTAGAAGCGGATCTGCACGGGCTTCTGCGCGCCGTTGTTCAGGTCGTCCAGCACCACGTATTCGGCGCCGACGAGACGGGCGACCTTTTCGCGCAGCTCCTTGGCGATCAGGGCCGCCGAGCGCTGGCGCTCCGTGCTCTTGCCGATGTCGATATAGATGCGACCACCGCTGGCGTTCGGATAGGCCATGGTGGCCTTGGTTTCCTTCATCGTGGACGCGAGCGCCGCGGCGGCGTCCAGCTTGAGCTTGGAGTAGTCCAGGCTGCTGGAGGCGGGGCTGCGCACGTCGACGGCCAGGAAGCCGGCGTCGGCCTGGGGCAGGAAGCTGGAGCCACCGACCGTGGCCTGCAGCGCGATGGCGCCGACGAAGCTGACCACGGCGAAGGCTGCCATCCAGCGACGGTGATGCAGCGCCCAGGCGATGACGTGGCCATAGCCGTTGGCGACACCATCGAACCAGTGGTTGAAGTGCTGCAGGATCTTGCCGAAGCCGGTCTTGGGCTGCTCGTGATAGCCCGGAGGGTCGCCCCAGTAGGCCGACAGCATCGGGTCCAGCGTGAAGCTGATGACCAGCGACACGGCGACCGAGGCGACGACGGTCAGCGCGAAGGGCTTGAACCACTGGCCGGGGCCGTTGCCCATGAAGGCGACGGGCACGAAGACGGCAATGATGGCGAAGGTGGTCGCCGCGACAGCCAGGCCGATCTCGGCCGTGCCCTCGCGCGCCGCCGTCACGCGGTCGCTGCCGCGCTCCATATGCCGCACGATGTTCTCCCGCACGACGATGGCGTCGTCGATGAGCACGCCGATGGCCAGCGACAGGCCCAGCAGGCTCATGAAGTTCAGCGAGAAGCCCATCACCCAGACGGCGATGAAGGCCGCCAGCACGGACGTAGGCAGCGACAGCGCGGTGATCAGCGTCGAGCGCCAGCTGTTCAGGAAGGCATAGACGACGAAGATGGTCAGGCCGGCGCCGAAGACCAACGCGTCGGTGACGTTGTGCAGGCTGTTCTCGGCATCCTTGCCGCCGTCCTGGGTGACCTCCAGCGTCGTGCCAGCCGGCAGATCCTTCTTGATCTCATCGACCAGCTTGCGCGCGTCGTTGGCGACGCTGACGGTGGACGCATCGCGCGAGCGCGTGATGGAGATGCCGACGTTGGGGCGGCCGTTGCGCAGCGAGTAGCCGCTCATCTCGGCAAAGCCGTCCTTGACCTCGGCGATCTGGCCCAGGCGGATGACGTTGCTGCCCGTGCGCTTGATGATCATCTGCTCGAACTCGCTGGGCGAGGCCAGGCGGCCGAGCAGGCGGATGCTCTGGTCTTCCAGTGCGCCCCGCACCTTGCCGACGGGCGCCGTCGTGTTCTGGGCACGCACGGCACCGAGCACCTCGGTGACGGAGACGCCGAACTCGCGCAGCTTCTCGGCGCGCAGCAGGATGGACAGTTCGCGCTGCAGGGAGCCGTTGACGGTGACGACCGACACGCCGGCAATGCCGCGGAAGCGCTCGGCCAGCTTGTCCTCGGCCATGCGGCTGATCTGGGCATGGGTCAGCGTCGAGCTGGACAGCGACAGCTGCAGGATGGGCTGGGCGCCGGGGTCGGCGCGCGTGATGATGGGCTCGCGGATCTCGGTCGGCAGCTTGTAGCGCACCGAGTTGATCGAGTTGCGCACCTCGTCGGCGGCCTCGATCATGTTCTTCGAGAAGTCGAAGACCAGCACGATGGTGGCGCTGCCCTCGCGCGACGTGGAGTTGGAGCGGTCCACGCCCGAGATGCTCTGCAGCGCCTTCTCGATGCGGTTGACGACCTCACGCTCCACCGTCTCGGGTGAGGCGCCGGGGTATGGGATGTTGATGACCAGCACCGGCGGCTCGACGTCCGGGAACTGGTTGACGCGCAGCTTGGACAGCGCGATGAGGCCCATCAGCATGAGGCCGATGACCATCACGACGGTCGCGACCGGCCGGCTGATACTGAAGTTGGAGAGGAACATCTCGCGACCTCCTGCTTACTTGCTGGCCGCCGGGGCCGGTGCTGCCGCGACAGCCGATGCGGCGCCGGCGCCGGGCTTGACGCGCTGCAGCGGTGCGCCGTCCTTCAGGTTGCTGCTGGGGTTGCGCAGCACTTCGTCGCCCAGGGCCAGGCCCGTGACGATGACGATCTCGCCGCGACGGTCGTCGCGCTCGCCCAGCGTCACGGTGGTCTTCTTGAGCTTGTCGCCGGCCAGCTTCCACACAAAAGCGGTGTCGCCCTCGCGCAGCACGGACCCTTCGGCCAGCACCAGGGCGCGGCGGTCGGTGCTCTCGACGCGGCCCTCGGCGTAGAGGCCGGCCACCTGCGGCGCCTTGGAGGCGTCCTCGAAGTTGGCAATCAGCTCGACCTGGCGGGTCGTCGCGTTGGCGGAAGCATCGATGCGCGCCAGCTTGCCGTGGAACTCGTCATCGCCGAAGCCGTTGATGCGGAAGGCCACGCGCTGGCCGAGCTTGAGCTCACCCAGGCGGTCGGCCGAAACCTGGCCCTCGAAGCGCATGGAGGCGGGGTCGATGACCTTGATCAGTTCGCGGCCGACCTGCACCGTGTCGCCGACCGAGACCTTGCGCTCGCTGACGACGCCGTCAAACGGCGCGCGGACCTCGGTGCGCGAGACCTGCTGGCGGGCCGTGACCATGCGGGCCTTGGCGGCGGCCAGCTCGCTCTGGGCCGCGTTGCGGCGCACTTCGGCGTCTTCCAGGGCCTGCGTAGAGATCATGCCCTGCTGGTTCAGCGTGCGCTGGCGGGCCAGCACGCGTTCCGTCTGCTCGAAGCTCTGCTGCGCGGCACGCAGACCCTCGTCGGCGGACGAGGCCGCGTCGCGGATGGAGGTCGGGTCGATGCGGATGATGAGATCACCCGCACGCACGCGCTCACCGTTGTCCTTGGCGATCTGCAGCACCACAGCGGCCACCTCGGCGCGCAGGTCGGCGCGCCGGGCCGGCTGGATGGCACCGGTGATGACGGGAGAGCCGATCAGGCCGCTCTGGCTGACCTGGCGCACGTCCTCGGGCGCCAGCAACAGCGGGGCTGAAGGCTTGTCCGCGGCCGCCTTGTCATCCGGCTTGCCACCCTTGTTGCAGGCGGTCAGGGCCAGGGTCAGGGCCAAGGTCAATGCGGTCAGGGTCAGCGTTGCACGCGTCATGGAGAGCAGCTTTCTGCGGATGGAAAGGTTTTCGGGCGGCTAAACGCGCGAGCTTAACGGTCTGGCAACAACTCGCCAGAGGTCATGCACGAAATGTTTTCGAACGTAATCAGGCCGGCTGCCACGAGAGCGGCCAGGCGCCCTGCTGCCAGCGCTGCAGCCACAGCAGGCCGATCAGCGTCTTGGCGTCGGTCAGCTCGCCGCGGGCGGCCATGCGGTCGAGATCCTCGACCGTGTGCGTGACGAGTTCGAGAAACTCGCCTTCATCCAGTTGTTGCTCGCCCTTGTTCAGGCCGCGCGCAAAGTAGATGTGGATGCCTTCGTCCGAGTAGGCGATGGCGTTGTGCAGCACGCCGGCATAGGCCCATTCGGCGGCGCTGTAGCCGGTCTCTTCCAGCAGCTCACGCTGCCCGCAAAACAGCGGCGATTCACCGGCATCGAGCTTGCCGGCCGGGAACTCCAGCATCACGCGGCCCATCGGGTAGCGGAACTGGCGCTCCATCAACAGCCGGCCGTCATCCAGCAGGGGGATGATCATGACGGCACCGGGATGGCGGATGTACTCGCGGTGGGCTGCGCGGCCGTCCGGCAGCGCCACACGGTCGCGGCGCACATCCAGGAAATGGCCCTGGTAGACCTGGCTACCTTCGAGCAGTCGCTCGACCAGAGGGTCGTCGTCAGCCTCGGCCACGGCGCAGATATCTCCAGACGAAGCCGGGGAAACCCAGAGTGATGAAGAGGCAGGCGGCCGCGGCGTAAAACTCCCAGCCCTGGCTCTGGCGCTGGCCGATGCGGGCTTCCAGCGCGGAGCCCAGGGCAAAGGTCAGCACGGCCATCAAGACCAGTTCCAGCAGCCGCCACCAGACGCTCTTGGGCGCCTGGCGCGGGCCGACCAGCAGGATGCGCTCGTTGAAGTAAGGCAGGTTGGCGGCGACGACGGCCGCAACCAGGACCAGCCAGACGGCGGCGGACTGGTCCATCAGCGGCCGGTCATCAAGTGGACAGGGCCTTCACGATGGCCTGGCCGCACAGGGCCATCAGGCCGCCGGGCAGCAGGCCGAAGACCAGCACCGCGGCACCATTCAGCGACATGACGAGGCGCACATCGGCCGGTGCGGCGATGGGGGCGGTGTCGGTCGGTTCATCGAAGAACATGACCTTGACGATGCGCAGGTAGTAGAAGGCACCGATCAGCGACACCACGACGGCGAAGACCGACAGGTAGAGGTAGCCCGTCACACTGGTCGACACCAGCGCCTGCAGCACGGCCAGCTTGGCGTAGAAGCCGACCGTGGGCGGCACGCCGGCCAGCGAGAACATGAACAGGGTCATGACCAGGGCGAACCAGGGACTGCGCTTGCCCAGGCCGGCCAGGTCCTTGATCTCCTCGGCCTCATGGCCCTGGCGCGACAGCAGGATGACCATGCCGAAGGTGCCCAGCGTCGTCAGCACATAGGTGACGACGTAGAACATGGCCGCGCTGTAGGCGTTGTCGCCCCACTTGGTGCTCTCGTTGACGACGCCGGCCGTCATGCCCAGCAGCATGAAGCCCATGTTGGCGATGGTCGAGTAGGCCAGCATGCGCTTCAGATTGCTCTGGGCTATTGCCGCCAGGTTGCCCACCAGCAGGGACATGATGGACAGCACCATCAGCATCTGCTGCCAGTCGGCGGCCAGGCCGATCATGCCCTCGACGAGCAGGCGCATGGTGATGGCGAAGGCGGCCAGCTTGGGCGCTGCACCGATCAGCAACGTGATGGCGGTGGGTGCGCCCTGGTAGACGTCGGGCACCCACATGTGGAAAGGCGCGGCGCCGAGCTTGAAGGCCAGGCCGGCAACGACGAAGACCACGCCGAAGACCAGCACCGACTTGTTCGGGATGCCCTTGGAGATGACGTCGAAGACCTCGGGGATGCTCAGCGAGCCGGTGGCACCGTACATCATCGACAGGCCGTAGAGCAGGAAGCCGCTGGCCAGGGCGCCAAGGACGAAGTACTTCATCGCGGCTTCGGTCGACACGGCATGGTCGCGGCGCAGTGCGACGAGGGCGTACAGCGACAGGCTCATCAGCTCCAGGCCGAGGTAGATGACCAGGAAGTTGTTGGCCGACAGCATGACGCTGATGCCGAGCAGCGCGAACAGGCTGAGGATGAAGAGCTCACCCTTGAGCATCTCGCGCACGCCGGCATAGGGGCGTGCATAGACCAGGGCGATCAGCGTCGCGATGCAGGCGAAGGCGGCCAGCAGATGGCCCATCGAGTCGGACACGACCATGCCCTGCATGGCATAGGTGGTGAGGCCGGCATCGAAATAGGAGAAGTGCAGGCCGGCCACGACCGCAAGCGTCAGCTGCGTCAGCCAGTAGGTCGGGCGGCGCTGCTCGTCGGTGACCCAGAGGTCCACCAGGGCGACGATGCAGCCCATCGCCAGCAGCAGGATTTCAGGACAGATCGCGAGCCAGTTCATGTCGTTCATTGTTCTTGCCTCTGCTCGGATCAGGCGGGGATCTTGCTGAGCGCCACGTGCTTGAGCAACTCGACGACCGAGTTGTGCATGACGTCGGTGAAGGGCTTGGGATACAGGCCCATATAGAGCGTCGCCACGGCCAGCAGGCCGAGCATGACGAACTCGCGGCGGTTGATGTCGGTCAGCGCGCGCACGTCGTCATTGGCGATGTCGCCGAAGTAGACGCGCTTGATCATCCACAGCGTGTAGGCCGCACCGAAGACCAGGGCCGTCGCCGCGATGCCGCCCAGCCAGAAGTTGGCCTTGACGGTGCCGAGGATGACCATCCACTCGCCGACGAAGCCGGCCGTCGCGGGCAGGCCGCAATTGGCCATGCCGAAGAAGACGGCGAAAGCGGCGAAGGTGGGCATGGTGTTGACGACGCCACCGTAGGAGGCGATCTCACGCGAGTGCACGCGGTCGTAGAGCACACCGATGCACAGGAACATCGCGCCCGACACGAAGCCGTGGGAAATCATCTGCACCAGGCCGCCGGAGACGCCCAGTTCGTTGAAGATGAAGAAGCCCAGGGTCACGAAGCCCATGTGGGCGATGGACGAGTAGGCCACCAGCTTCTTCATGTCCTTCTGCACCAGGGCCACGA